>CBDUNM010000057.1:0-25805 GCA_965368585.1 uncultured Chromatiales bacterium
TATCGTCCGCGCTATCCGACTCAACGACGAGCCAGTGCACGCTACCGAACTCCACAAGCGCAGAATGTAATCTCGACACATCCGGGTAAATGCTTCTCGCGCAGTCTCTCACGACGCCTGCCACCAGCACCGAGAGTGAACCACGGTTTGGCCAGCGCATATCTCTAGCGATCATAAGCCCGGGGGCAATAAAGCAAATTGCATAAATTTAAACCTATTAAGAGAATCACTAACAACGCCTCTCGATTCCAGTGCCTCCTGCCGGGCAAAGCTTTCAGTGACCCGCCGTGAATACATCCCTGTCAGCACGGTTGCTGCTTCCCCGCTGCAAACGGTCGCTTAACCTGCATGGTGCACCCGTATCCGGGATGATCGCGCCGGCCAGGTGCGCTTGGACCAGCGAGGGCCCGGATAGATCGGGGACGGGGGACAAGCTGTAGGTTCGAGAATGCGCCCCAAACAGGACTTGCGCCGCATCCCTGGCGATGCATTCGCGCCTGTCCCCGGTCAGTTGGTGCAACATGCAGGTTAAACCTTCACCCGACATGAGGCTTTACTAATGCGTTTCTCAATATGCTGGTCGCGAGCACTGCAATATTTATTGAGTTTTTCACACTGAAGAGAGCTTCTAAATATTGAACTATTTTTGCGATCTCAAAGCGCGGCGTTCTGCGGAAGCGCAGTTTGCCGGTGTAGATGAACATCGTAGAAAGCGCCACAACTCAGGATTCGCGGAAAGAGGCGATTTTAGAGGTTCCCTTACTTTAAATAATGGCGCTCCAACAGTCCCAGAGCGGTCATGGCGGCCTTTTCCTGGGATTCGACCGATACGCCCGCAATGTGCGGCGTGATGACGATCTGCCCGTTCTGATGCAAACGCCGCAGCGGCGAATCGAGGTGGGTGCCGCGTACCTCGTTGGCCAGTACATCCAGGGCAACGCGCAGGTCGGGGCGTTCCTGTAGAATACGATACAGGTCAGACTCGTTGATCACCTCGCCGCGAGAGGTATTGACGAGACTCGCACCGTTGCGCAATCGGCTGATCAGGTTTCTATCGATCATACCGGTGGTTTCTTCGGTCAGGGTGCAGCAGATGCAAACGACGTCACTGGCGGAAAACAGGGCTTCAAGGTTAGCGAAGCGATGGACGTTCGGGTTTTCTACGTACGGATCGTAATAGCTTGGGTGCGCGTCGAACGCCTGCACATAGCGGGCCATACGCGAACCGATTCGACCTAAACCGACCAGGCCGACTTTCTTATTGCTGAGTTCGTGGCCGCGCAGCTTCTCTTCCCGATCCCGCCAACGGCCCTCGGAAACTTCCCCAACGGCGAAATCGAGACGACGCAGTGAATTGAGCAACAGCAGGAAAGTGAATTCGGCGCTCGCGCTGATGCTGTTAAGGCCCGGGCGGTCGTCGAGCAGGCTGAGCACGGCGATATCGCGATTCTGGCAGACAACCAAATCAATGTGGTTGCGCCCGGTCGACGGCGTGACCAGCACTCGGACCCCGGGTAATTGGTCCAATACGTCCTCGGTTATGATGAAATTTTGCCCCGGGTTCATGACCCAGACGGTGAAATCGGTGGAGTAGGGTACCTGTTCCCGACGCCAGATTTCTTGAAATACCGTCGGCAGAACCCGGTTGTATTTTTCTTCCAGTCCGGGAACAAAGGAGTAGGGTGCGCTGAACAGGCAATGCTGCTGCGTGAGTGAAGCGTTCATAAATCTACGATTCCAGTCGATTTCGAGAGCATGGGCTCATGCGCCTTTTTGGCGACCCTGAGCGACTTACCCAGTACCTCGAAGTTGTCGTGCGCGTCGTTTATTTGCTTGTTCCGTTTCGTTCCGGGTCCGCGACGCCACTCACCAGCTTGTCACCGGTGTAGACCTGGAACTATGCCGGGTCGACCCCGGACTTCGCCGCCATTTCCAGCCGTCGGCGCGCGCAGCTGAAATCATCTTCGTGATTGCCACCGTATTCGGCCGTGATGAACACTTTGTCGTCGTCAAATCCGAACATGTTCTGTAAGTTATCCGGCCTTCGGTGAAGGTCTCGGTTGATGGAAAGATTGTCACGCCTTTCGCTCGAGCAGTTGTCCAATCAACCACAGGTCGTCGGCGCTTTTGATCTGCCAGCTGTCCCAGGGCGACATCACCACATGTCCTACCTTGCGGCCGAAAATATCCTCGTCGGATATGATGTCCCGCCACATGACCTTGATTGCGCCATTGTCTACGAACAGCGCTTCGCGCTCCAGTCGAATCTGATGCTCCATCCCCTGATTCAGGGGGCGCAAGCCGAATTTACCGTGGGTGTAGAGGACGTCGTAGTCTTCATACACGCTCAACACGCTGTCGGTGTTGTATATCAGGAGCGTATCGATCGCTTTTTGCACGTGATGGGCCGCCCTCAGAGGTGAATGCACGCTAAGCAGGGTAACGATGTCGGCGTGAATATCCTGCTCCGATTCCAGATACTCGACGGCATTGTTTACCACTTGACTGAGGCGGATCCTATCGTGTGACAGGTCGGAAGGACGCAGCTTGCTCATCACCGCGCCGCCAAACTTGCGACAGTGTTCCACTACGTCTTCGTCATCGGTGGTGACCAGTATCGTCGCAATATCGGCCACGTTCAGCGCCGCCTCGATCGTGTAGTCGATCAATCGCTTCCCCGAGACTTCGGTGAGTACGACGTTAGGCAGCTTGGGGTAACTGTTCTTTGCCGGTATTACGGCGACGACGCGCGGTTTGACCTTGGCGTCTTTCAGTTTCAGCAGGTCTCTCTTGATCTGGCCTCGCGCTTTGAGCAGACGAGTCTGATCCTGTGAAAGCGACCGCGAATGCTGGCGATAGAAGAAAAGCGGTGTGCGGACGTTGGCGATCTGATACCGATGCAAGACCTTCAACCAAAGTTCATGGCCATCCTGCGCTTTGTACTTCTCCGAGTATCCGCCAATGGTTTTGAGGATTCGTTTCCGCACCATGGTGCACGCGCCATGAGCGGGCAGATCCAATAATTGCGCATCGTGCCCGACCTTCTTGCGATACTCCAGTCCCAGAAACCTCCCCTGCTCGTCGATATACACGTAGTTGGGATAGACCAGGGCAATGTCCGGATGCTGGTCCAGATAGTGCGCCATCACCAGACACGCGCTCTCGTCGAGATAGTCGTCGGCGTCCAGTCGCATGACATAGTCGCCGCGCGCGGCCTCGAGCGATTCGTTGGCGCATGCTTGCAAGCCGCGGGCGGCGACGTTTTTGATGAAGCGGATCCGCTCCGGATGTTTATCGACGTACTGCTGGGCGATTTCGTCGGTGTCGTCGTCGCAGCCGTCGGAAATGATAATCAGCTCCCAGTGCTCGAAGCTTTGTCGTATCACGCTGTCCACAGCCTCGCGTAGAAAGCGCCCATAGTTATGGCAGGGTATGTAGATAGTGACTCTAGGTTTCAATTTCTTGTCCGGATGCGGTCGGTTTCTGTGGATCGAGCTTCAGATCGCCAGGCGCGGATTCGCGGCGTTCCAGCAACTGCCGCCGACCGCGGGCCGCCGGGTTCGATGTCGCAGCGGCCATTCGGTCTCGACTGCACGGCATCGCGCAAAATTGCCTATTTCCGCGAAACCGGCGTTGTGACGCCTATCTGCGATAATCATTCATGCTCAATAACCTGTGCTTCTCGAAGTCGCCACGCCTTGTCGCCGCGAAATCGTTTCGATTTTTGGAGGTGCCCCGTAGTCGGTCAATCGCGATTCCGCGTCATGCCCCAACGCTCGAAGTAAGGTTCCTCCTCGATCCGGTTGAATAACGACCAACCCTTTTCCGACTCGATGAACTCGTCGCACGCGATCCGCGCGCCTGGGTATTTGAGGCTATAGTATTCGTCGAAAATGAAGGTATCGGTTTTGTTTTTGAAGAATGCCAGGCAAGACAAGTACGAAAGGTACAGGTCGCAATCCAGAAAGACGAGGTCGTATCGATCGACGGTTTCCGTGAAGCGGTTGTCGAGTTGGTCGAACGAGCATGCGACCGTGGTCAAGTGGTCTTTACCTGCCGCGCGTCGCTTGAACTCGTCGGTGTAACCGCTGAAGTAATCTGTCTGCAGGTGCTGGTCGTTTTGCAGTCTGGCGCAACGCGTCTTGGCGGCCGCGAAATGTTCAGGGCTGATCCTACCCAGATCGAGCAGGGAGGCGAATTGAGAGAAATCGTCCATCGCGTGTGCTGCGCTTTCGGGAAAGCCGGCAAACGAGTCAAGCGCAAATAGTTGAAACTCGTCAAATAGCTGCTCGCAGAGGTGATACACCGGGAAGAACGTCGTGCCACGGTAAACACCGCATTCGGCATAGGTAAAGGCATTCTGTTCGAGCGAAACGCGAAAAACGGCTTCTGCGACAAAACGGGCGTTGTTGCCGACGTCGATGTCGTATTGGCGTTTGCATTGATCGGAAACAACTTTCCACAGGGAATCGAAATCGTTTTGCATGGTCACACTCGATCAGTACGTCAGGGTTTGAGTCGCCGGATCGATCGTCGGGTAGTCTGCGAGATCCATTTGACCGGCGAATGAATCGGCGTCCGGTATTATATCGAACGATTGCACGGTGGGTGACCGCCCCGCTGTGTCGTGCTGAACCGTGGCGACTACCCGCAGACGGCAAAGGTAGCGGCATGCAGCGCGGTTCCTGCGAATTCGTCCGGGTTGTGCGAGAAGCGATGCCGCCAGGCCCAGCCGCTTTGTGAGCGGCCGCAGGGTGGCTGTCCGGCCGCGAGGGAACCGGACGATGACGGTCACGAGGCTACGGGCCCCGACGACGGGCACTACTTTTACAGTTAGACTTCGGGCCGGCGCTCCGTCTCATCGACTCCCGACTCGTTTCCGGTGCGCGCTTACGCTGGACAGTTGAATTCCCTGATGCACTTTGTAGAATTATTCGCCAAATTCAGTCGTCGCGTCTTACCGAAGCGCAGAATCTGCCTGGTTTACTGGCGCCCGCCGACGGGGACGAATTTTGGGGACGAAATGTCCTGGCATGTGGTCGCCCGGCTACTCGAGCGATATGGCAAATCCGCGGTGGCGCTGGAGCCTTGTACCGGACAGCGGCGTTATGCGTGCAGGGTGCTGGCGATCGGCTCGATACTGCACTTGGCGAGGGATGGCGATATCGTCTGGGGTAGCGGTCTGAACGGCAAGATCGGCGTGAGCGGATACGATTTCTCGGCAATACAGTTTCGCGCTGTGCGGGGACCACTGACCCGCGAGTTTGTACAAAGAAATGGCGGAGTGTGCCCGGAGATATACGGCGACCCGGGCTTGCTGGTGCCGGCGCTATTTCCAGAATTGCTGAGCGAGCGGCGGGCCGGTGAGCAGTACGCGGTATCGTATCTTCCGAATATCAACGATGCGGCCACGGGTACGGAACATTCCGCAGGGTCCGCCCACACCATCCAGCCGACTACCGAGTGGCAGCAGGTGGTTCGGGGAATCGCGTCGTCGGGATTTCTCGCGTCGAGTTCCTTACACGGCCTGGTCCTTGCCGACGCGCTCGGCGTGCCCTGCCGCCCGCTGGTCAGCCTGTTCGAAGCGCCATTCAAATACGAAGACTACTATCTGGGGACCGGTCGAGCGCACATCCGCTATGCGCGTACGGTAGATGAAGCGCTTGCGCTGGGCCCGGTTGCCGCTCCCAAACTGGAATTGGATCGGCTGCGTGCTGCTTTTCCCGTCGAAGCGTTCTAGCCCGCTTCAAGCGCGAAGGCGGACCGACTCCTGCACCTTGGCCGTTTACCCCACCTGCTTTTCCCAGTTCGCCCTGATTCCGAACTCTTTATGCAATTTGCGGACTGGCCGGCAAACGCCGTGGCCACGTGCCATGCCATGACCGGCCTACGCCGTGCGTCCGGGCGCATCACGACGTCCTGTGGCATAATTCCGCGCGGTTGACGCACTGCGTCCATTGAAACGGCTTCGCGCTGTGCGCGTTGTGGACCTTGAGAAAGCGTTATGGCTCGTTCCTTAGTTCCGGAACGCTTCGGCATCCGCTCAATACATTGGAAATATTTGCCCCAACGGCGAACACCGAGCGGTTGTGTCCCGGTATTCCGTTACGACATCCGCTATCACCGCCACGGTTCCGCCGGCTGCTTCGCGGCCGCAAACCCGCTATGATTGGCGAATTGCGCGAGCCATCCTGGCTAATCGAAATCTCAGGAGGCTGTCCTAGAATGAATGGCGCTTAACTTGAGCCGATACGCCTCGTTTCTGGAGGAAACGTCGGCGGCAGCGACGACGTCGAGCCTACAGGGACGCATTTGCGGCGATTTCCGGAAGAAATGATCCGTGTCGGCGGGCCCCAACTACTCCACGATAGCCGCTAAGTAAGCGCCATTAGTCCTGAAATAACGATCGTCACGAGGGCGTGTCTGATTGCGACCCGTTTTTCGATGACTCGAGGCGAAAAATCTTTCTGTAAAAGATTTTCGCGCAAGCCTCGAAGAGGTAAAGCCCAAGGATGGGCTGAACAATAGCCGGGCCTATTTAACGATAGATTCAGCGGGAATGAATCTTCGCATTAGTCCCCGCAGGGGGTGAAGCGCGAGGAAGCGCTGAACAGCATGATCGGGAAACGGGACCAATCAGGGAGGTCCGCAGTAGGTCGGTCTATTTTCGGACAGCCTCCTTGGGTAACGCCGCTACCGGCCAATTTGTCTATCAATGAGCTATGTAAATGTTGTTTATCGCAGAAATCGGTTTAAACCATAATGGCAACTTCGGGCTGTTACATGAGCTGATTCGCCAAGCCGCGCGAAGCGGCGCCGATATCGCCAAGTTTCAGCTCGGCTGGCGCGCGGGCGAGGGGGAGATGAACCAAATCACCCCGGAAGTCATGGAGACCATCGTCAAGGGCTGCGCTCATTGCGAAGTGGAGCCCATGTTTTCCATCTTTACTCCTGAAGCGTATGAACTGGCGAAGAAGTTCGATTTCAAGCGCTATAAAATCGCCTCGCGTACTGTAATCGATGACCCGGAACTAGTCACAGAGATTCTGGATGAAGGCAAGGAAACGTTTGTATCTTTGGGATTTTGGGAAGGGAAAGAGCCGCCGTTTTCGCCAAGGGACAATCTGAAGTACTTGTTCTGCATCTCGAAATACCCATGTCCGGCTTGGGAAATAAAGGATTTCCCAAAGGATTTCTCTTGCACCGACTACGTGGGTTTCAGCGATCACACGATTGGCATCGAGACAGCATTGCTGGCCGTCGCACGCGGTGCTCGGGTCATTGAAAAGCACTTCACCCTGGATAAATCTGATGTCACCATCCGGGACCATGCGTTGAGCGCGACCCCCGACGAGTTCGGCCAATTGGTCGAGTTGGGCCGCGCCATGCGCAAGAACCTGGATTTGGGGGTGTAACAAGTACTCCGTCAAGGTGATAATTGCGGGTTGAGCGTTCAAAAAATGTTTCGCAATGAGGCGCAGCACGCAGGCAACGGCCCATTCCCTTGTCAAGTCCTGCGACATCGTTGCGGGACATTCTGTGAGCGCCCTACGGGCTAGCTTTTCAGCGCCCATGGCGGTGTTACGCCTCTTTGAAAGGGGACTTGCCCTTACCGGCCAGGCGTATCTTGCCGGGAACGCTGAAAAGCCAACTGAATCCGTAATTATCACCTTGACGGAGTACTAGCGTGCAACGCTTGGTCCTGCTTTCCAGCGATACCAATCATCATCGGTCTTTCATGCACAAGCTGCGGATAGCGGGGCTTGAGTTCGTCCATACACTGTTTGAAACCACTTCCGTGCAAGCCCCATTTGCCACCGGCCCCTTGTTCGAGGAAGACCAGGACCGCTTCGAGCGCGAGAGGTGGGACGGGCTTCTAAGCCTGGATGGCTTGGAAACTTCTGAGGTCGAAAACATCAATAGCGAACGGGCCCTGGCTCGAATCAAAGACCTGAAACCCGATTTGGGTGTGGTGTTTGGTACCCGACGGCTGAAGCCCGAACTGATCGAGCTGTTCCCCGACGGGCTGATCAATGTACACCGGGGTATCGCCAGGGAATATCGGGGATTGGATAGCGAACTATGGGCGGCCTATCACTCGGACTGGGATAATATTGGGGTTACCTTGCACAAAGTGGACAACGATCTGGACACTGGCGCCATCGTGGAAGCCTGTCAGATGTCATTGCAACCCGGCATGAAGTGCCATCAACTGCGTTACTACACCAGCGAACTGGCGATTGAGATGATGATCCGTGCTCTCCAGACCTATCTGGCGGGTGAACTCCGCCCTACTCTGCAATCCACACTCGGGCGCTACTATTCCTTCATCCCGCTGGAGCTAAAAAAAATAGTCCAGAAACGTTTTGACCATTATTGCGAGACCTTGTAAGGCATTGTCCAGTCCGTCCGAAGATTATATCGCCGCTTATTATCGAGCTCTTGACGGATTTGACCGGCGGTGCACGAAGGAACTAACCATTCTGTTGTACCACGGGGTATCCAAGGCCAAGTCGCGGGGTATCGAAAACTATGCCCGCAAACATGTATCCGCTGACGTCTTTGCCGATCATCTCAGGTTTTTAAAGCGCAACTGCACGGTCCTGTCTTTGGACGACGTCGTTGCGCTGCACGATGCCGGGGCGCCTTATCCCGCAAAGAGTGTGGCGATCACCTTTGACGACGGCTTTGCCAATAACCACGAAATCGCCGCACCGATCCTGGATGACTACGACCTGTCCGCCACTTTCTATGTCTCCACTGGCGTCGTAAATACGGATTTGATGTTCTGGGTGGACGTACTCGAAGACAGTCTAAATCGTACCGAAGTTGACCAAATTACGGTGCCTTTGAACGGTGTAGACAAGATGTTTGACCTGACTGACCGCGACGGTAAACTCGTTGCCTTGGACGCCATCAAAGGGGTCTGTAAACGTCTGCCCAGCCAAGCCAAGGACGAACTTCTGGCCTTGGTGCAAGAACGAACCGGTATTACCGCGGAAGTAGGCGAGACAGAAAACTACCGAAAAATGACCTGGAACCAAGTGCGCGAGCTGGACCGGGATCACCGCTTCATCGTCGGCGGTCATTCTCTTTATCACGATATTTTAGGATTGCAGACACCGGCGAGGGCAGATTTGGACATTCGCACTTCTATCGATCTGCTAGCCTATCAGACCGGTCGGGTGCAGACCCACTATTCGTATCCCGAAGGCCAGCCTCAGCATTACAACGAATCCAATATTCAGACCTTGAAGGACAAGGGGATCGTCTGTTCGCCCTCGGCAATTGCGGGTACGAATCCTGTTGGAACGGACTTGTTCCATCTGCGGCGGATTATGGTCGGATTTTACGGCTTGCCCATGCCATTCAAAGATCCTCGTCTACAGAATTAGCAGCCCGCTAAGTTACCGGTACTACTGCGCCTTGGATAGACCGGACATCGGTCGTAAAAAAGTTCGGAAAACTCCGTGGCACTCTTCAATTTCGAAAAATTTTCGTAAGTCCTGACATACGCACGTGCGACCATTGACTCGATCAACCATCGTTCCGCGATGAGGCGCCGAGCTATCTCGGCGAAACGGGATGCAACGCGATCAACCGTCCCTGGGGCGCATCCGGCCTGGCCTTGGTGCTGCGCGACCGCGCCGCAAACATCGGCCACCGTAGGCGCTGAGCTATCTCGGCGAAACGGGATGCAACGCGATCAACCGTCCCTGGGGCGCATCCGGCCTGGCCTTCCGTGGCCAGTCGTTCGTCGCGCTGCGTTATGCCACTGGCACAACGGTCGCTCCTCACCCAAAGGGTTGTCCTCGTGTATCCGAATCGCCGGCGGATTTAATCATCGAGTCAGGGGTGTTTGATCTGGGCATCGGCGAAATCAAATCAGTCTCAGCGGAATCTCGCGACGAAATTCGTCTGCGCGTGGCGATCGTAATTCGATGCGTAGGATGCCTCGTACAGGTCGATGAATTCATCCTTGCCGAAGATTTGCGACTGCCTGAGATCCGAGATCGTCATTCCGAGCGTGTCGACTAGCAATTCGTACACCATCGCCGGCGTGGTGTGGTAGTTTTCGTTATGAAGTTTGGCGTGTTCGAACAAGATGATCGGATGGCAGCGATTGATCGTGCCCTGCGCGCCCAGCAGCACTTCATACTCCGCGCCTTCGACGTCGATTTTCATGAAATCGACTTGACGTAGGTCACCGACGACAGCGTCCAACCGTTGCAGATTCACCGTAATTTCAACGGGTTTGGCATCCGTCGGGTATCGTTGTTTGCGAAGTCCGCTCCACGCGTCACGGTTTTGCACGTGATAGAAGATCACTTGACCTTCTTTGTCGCTGAGGGCGCAGTCCAATATCTCTACGTGCGGATAACGTTCAGCCAGTGCGTGTGCATGCGCCGGAATCGGCTCGACGGCGAGATGCCGCCCGTGCGGCGCAAGGCGAACGAATTGTTCGAGGAACTCGCCCTTGTTGGCGCCAATATCGGCGCAACAAGAGTCTTCACGCAGGCACGCGCTGAGCAGCGCTGCAGTGAGTTGCGCGTCGCGTCGCACCCGTATTTCCCAATCCGTCGACCACTTGATACCCAGTTTCCGGGCGATTTTTCGCGCCAGGGTCTTGGACGGACTATCGGTATGCATATGCGAAGCACCTGCGGGAAGGTTTGGTCGACTGCGAGACGACCGCCTCAACAGAGTCGTGTCGGCGCCTTGCGGCCAAATGCATTTGGCGGATCGTTCATCCGACGCGGTAGCTTTGCGGCGCCGCGCCAGCTAAAGATCGACGGGTCGCGCTCTTGACAGCGTGTTCGCCGCCGAGTCGAGTTCGATTGCACCGGATCCGCGGATCGCGGCGGATTATATGCGATGGGGAGGTGGCATGCGAAGCGGTGCTTGAGGATAAGCGCCGGATTTTTCGTTCGGAACTCTAGACGCGGCCCAACGAGAGACCGTCGATAACGCCCTTGTTGCGGCCTTTACGCCCATAGGTAGGCGTGTTTTCCTGGCGGCCGGTGAGCACCGCCAAGGCGTTGCGTGTCTGGCGCGTGCCCTGCATCACGAGCTGGCCGTTGGCGGCGTTCTTATTTCGCACGGTCTCGCAGAGTTCGGTAAGCTGCTGCCACCCGGCTTGCAATTCGGGTGCGTGATCGGAGACGAAGCGTTGTCCGCCTTCCAATCCCGGTGGGATACCGAGGTCGGTTTGAATGCGGTCGCGCGCCGCAATGTCCGGTTCCACGTCGGCCAGCACTTCGAGTTTGTGGCGAACGGCGCTATGCAATTCTTGCGGGTCACGCCCGGTCAGCGCCCGGTATTCCGCGTCCAGAGCGGTGATGAGGAGTTCCAGATGGCCGATGGTGGTCGCGACGATCGATGCGAATAGCTGTTTATTCGACATATGGCTGATAGCAACGGTCAGGCTTTGGAGGACAGCCCGACTTCAAACTTGAGGATCTTGTCGGCAACCGACTCAGGGTTGATTCGCAGTTCGCCGGTCGCGATCGCTTGCTGCACGTCCGTGACACGCTTCGTATCGACCACGGGTAGGTTCGAAACCTGGCTTTCCAGCGCCTGAATCTGCGCGGCCTGGTCGGTGAGACTGAATCGATCCCGGGTTCCGGTCGGCGTTGATGCCGCGGAGGTCATTTGGCGGTCTCCGGTTTTTCGAGCCGCGGTCGTATTGTCTCCAATTTCAGCCGGTGAGCGGCCCATGGGGCCTTGTATTTCGATGGCCATTTTTACGCAACCTAGTGTGTTTTTCGTTCGACCAAAATATCGTCCGACTTTTGACGGTCTTTAGTTTCGCATCGCAAGTTGTGAACTTCGTTCCGGATAATGATCGAAATGTTAACCGCGTCAGTGTACGACCTGAACCAATCCGCTGCCAATCACCGTCGCGGTCACTTCGCGGCCGGAACTCAGGTTCTTGATTTTGATCCGATCCCCCTGCGCCCCGTTGGCCATCGCCTTGCCGCGCATGCGGACCTGGAACTGCGGTTTCGCCGCCAGGATGGTGACATCGGTGCCGCGACGCACCAGCTTTCGTTTTTCCACGGCAGTAGGAGTAATCACGTCGCCGCGCTTCAGGCTTCTGCGCAGGCGCTGGCCGACGAGCCGGCTCCGGTCGTGGAAGTAATCGCGGTGGAGCTTGGCGATATCCTTTCTTACTTCAACCAAATCAGTCTGTTGCAAGACTTCGCCGCGCTTCAACGAGCGGGCGGCAGCGACAATGTCAGCGGGCAGCTTGACGCGTACCGGTGCGAAGATCTTCCATGGCTGCTCGCCTTCGCAGCGTACTCCGACGACCGTCCTGCCGCTTCTTAGCCCATTGGGCGGTTCGTACGCCAGCAACGGAATGCTGCACCTGGGTAAGCGCAGCCGGCTATCCAACGAACCGGAAACCACTTCCGGTGCGACGGGAAATCGATCTGCATGCTCCATTACAAAGGCGGCAGCGGCATTCAATATGTCGGCATGTTGCTGGTGCTCGGCGGCGAACCCGACCGGGCCGAACGGGAGAATCAAGCCGCATACCAGAAGTATTTCAAGTCGGCGTCGAATTTTTGTCACTTTGCGGATTCCATTACGAGACATGGGTAACCTAAGCAATACGCATGCCCGTCGTATTCGCGCAACGACCCGTTCGCGCCAACCCCGAACCGTGCCGCGTACTTACCGCGCGCGCGGCGATTCGGGACTTGCATTCGTGCAGGTGCGTCCTGTTTGTCAACGGAAGCCCGCCGGCTTAGGGTTCGCGCAGAAGCAACTGCCCATTTTTATGCGCCGACACATCCCATCTGACTGCGTTGCTCGTCGTTGAAATAGGCTGGCTATTCGCACCTCTCGCGTCTTACCAGTCGGGCGTCTCAACGCTTAAAAAAGCGAAGTTGTTTCTGCGTGAACCCTTAAAGGTGAAACTCGTTCAGCCGTTACCTAACGGGTAGCTCAAAATGAGAAGCAGAGGACAGTCAACCATGGCAGGAATACTGGACGGTGTGGACATGCGGACCCAGCTCGCAGGCCACAATCGAATGGAACTGCTGTTGTTCCGTCTTGGACCGCGCCAGCGATTCGGAATCAATGTGTTCAAGGTTAAGGAAGTCATTCAGTGCCCTGCCTTGACGCAGGTGCCGCAGTCGCATCCGGTGGTTCGCGGTATCGCCAATATGCGCGGCAAGACCATTACCATCATGGATCTGTCGATGGCGACCGGTGGGCCGCCGCTCGGCGACTACCAGGATAAATTTGTCATCATTACCGAATACAATCGAAAGGTGCAGGGATTCCTGGTGGATTCGGTCGACCGTATCGTCAACATGAACTGGGAAGAGATCCTGCCGCCACCGAAGGGCGCCTCCCAGGGCAGTTACATGACCGCCGTTGCGCGTGTCGATGACGAGCTCGTCGAGATCATCGATGTCGAAAAAGTGCTCAATGAAGTGGTCGGCGGTGGCGAAGAGGTCTCGGACGGTATCATCGAGGCTGGCATGTCCGACCTGCAGCAGCACGTGCTGGTGGCGGACGATTCCAGCGTTGCCCGTAAACAGGTCGCGCGCGTGCTGGAGCAAATTGGCGTCGAATACACCTTGTGCACCGATGGGCGCAACGCGTTGGACCTGCTCAAGACGTGGGCGGAAGAGGGCAAGGATCTGGACGCCTGGCTGGCGATGGTGATTTCCGACATCGAAATGCCGAAGATGGACGGCTACTCGTTGACCAAGGCCATCCGCGATACGCCTGAATTGGCGCACCTCCACGTAATATTGCATACCTCACTGAGTGGAATGTTCAACAACCAAATGATTCAGCAGGTTGGTGCAAACGACTTTTTGCCCAAGTGGGAGCCCGATACTCTGGCGATGATCGTGCAGGAGCAGTTGAAGCGCCATGCGCGGCAAGCCGTTGCTTGACGTGCGTACGCAGACCTCGGCGGCGATGAGCAGTACGGGTATGGGGCTTACAGCGGCCGACTACGCGACGATACACGAATTTCTCGAACTCCAGGCAGGGATAAGACTGGGGGTGGGCAAGGAATACCTGGTGACCAGCCGCCTCGGTCGTGTGTTGCGGCACTTCGATCTGCCGGATTTCTCCGCGCTTGCGAAACGGCTTGGAGAGGTTGGTGCACGCCAGCTCCAGGTGGCGGTGGTCGACGCAATGACTACCAACGAAACGTTCTGGTTCCGCGATCCTGCCCACTATCGCATTCTCACCGAGTGCGTATTGCCCAATCTTACGCCCAATGGATTGCGGATTTGGTCGGCAGCGTGTTCCACCGGTCAAGAACCCTATTCGTTGGCGATGATCCTGGCCGACGTCAAAAGAGGTCGTGCCGGCGGACGGTGCGAGATCGTCGGAACGGATCTATCGTTATCGGCGCTGACCCAGGCAAGGGAGGCGCGTTATTGCGGGATGTCGGCGTCGCGCGGTCTCAGCGACGCGCAACGACAGCGCTTCTTCGTGCAAGAGGATGACTGCATCGAGGTACGTCCGGAGTACAAGGCCGGGGTGAGCTTTCGCGAATTCAACCTGCTTGAGCCGTTCGACACGCTCGGCCGGTTCGATGCGGTATTCTGTCGCAACGTACTGATCTATTTTTCGGCGGAGCGCAAGCGCGACATCCTTGAGCGCGTCGCGCGGGTGCTCAATCCGGGCGGTTACCTTTTTCTGGGTTCCACTGAATCCATGAGCAGTCACGACGACCTGTTCGAAATGCAGAACGTTCGCGGTGGCCTGGTATACCGTCGCCGCTGATCTTGCCGGCAGGCGGCAAACGCTTGCCGATTCCCTCGTCCGTCAACCTCAATAATTAAAGCATTAACAGGTAGTTAGCTATATGGCATGGGTTCTGCAACCAAGTCGTCAGGTACTTACTGACGGTCTTGATTGCGATGAAACTCGATAACGCGTTTGGCCTGCATGAACAGGCGCTACAGCTCCGCTCGCGGCGCGCCGAAGTGCTGGCCAGTAATCTAACCAACGCCGATACGCCCAACTACAAAGCGCGCGATTTCGACTTTGCCAAGTTGATGCAGCAGCAACTGGTGCAACCCGTGCGCCAGATTGCCACCCAGGCTGCGCATATCCGCACCGATGGCGGCCTCGTTGCTGCGACCCAGTTGCAGTTTCGTATACCGCAACAAGCGACGCTCGACGGCAACACGGTTGAGATCGAATCCGAACAGGCCCGCTACGGAGCCAACGCCCTGCAGTACCAGGCATCCTTGCGTTTCCTCGATGGCAAGATCAAAGGTCTGATGACGGCGTTGACCGGTAACTGAGGTAGATCCCTATGGCCAGTATGAAGATTTTTGACATCGCCGGCAGCGGCATGACCGCGCAAACGCTGCGATTGAATCTGGTAGCCAGCAACATGGCCAACGTCGACGCCGTGTCGAGCAGCAGTGAGGCGACTTACAAGGCCCGGGTGCCGGTGTTTCGAGCGGTCTTGGATGACTTCACTAAACAGGCGCCGGCAACGGGTGTGAACATGGTCGGGGTGCTGGAAAGCAATGCGCCGCTGACCCGTGAGTACGCACCCAATCACCCGGCCGCCGATCAGGACGGCTACATCTTTCGACCCAACGTGAACATGGTGGAGGAGATGGCCAACATGATCTCGGCCTCCCGCGCCTATCAGAACAATATCGAAGTCATCAACTCCGCCAAGCAGATGATGACCGCAACCATCAATCTCGGGAGATAACCACACATGAGCGCGATCTCAGCGACTGACGATTTGTTTGCCTCCCTCGGCCTGAACCGGGAGCTGGAGTCGGAGTCGACCAACGACCCAAGCGAACTGGGGCTGGAAACCTTTCTACAGTTGATGGTTACCCAGCTCAATAACCAGGATCCGTTCGAGCCGATGGACAACGGCCAGTTTCTCAGCGAGATCGCGCAGTTCAGTACGGTCTCCGGGCTGGACAAGTTGAATACCTCGTTCGGCGATCTCTCCACCAGTCTGACCTCGGGGCAGGCGCTGCAGGCCGGCACGCTGGTGGGCAGGGAAGTATTGGCGCCCATCGATATCGGCCGGCTCGACGCCGGCGGCGTCGTTCGCGGACAAGCCACCCTGGCAGGGTATTCGGGCGATGTCCTGGTACGCGTCACCGACGAAGTGGGGCAGCTGGTCAGGGAACTGCGCCTGGGTGCACACGAATCCGGGCCGGTTGATTTTTCGTGGGACGGCACGACCGACGCCGGAGGCCATGCAGAGCCCGGCCTGTACAACGTGCGGGTCGCCGCCATGCGTGCCGACGGCACGGAAGATCTCCAGACCCAGCTCTACGCGAAGGTGAACAGCGTGAGCTTCGGCGCCAACAGCGGTTTGACGCTGAACCTTCAGGGCCTGGGTCCGATCGCTTTTAACAATATCTCTGAAATTCACTGATCGGGAGAACGCCGACATGCCATTTCGTATTGCCTTGAGCGGCCTCAACGCTGCATCCACCGATCTCGAAGTGACCGGTAACAACATCGCCAATGCCGCGACCAACGGCTTTAAGGAGTCCCGGGCCGAGTTTGCGGATCTGTATGCGAACTCGATCCAGGATCAAAGCAGCACGGCCGCGGGCCGGGGCGTGCGGGTCGCGCAGGTCGCACAACAGTTTCATCAGGGCTCGATCGATTTCACCTCGAACAATCTGGACTTGGCCATCTCGGGTGACGGTTTCTTTGTCCTGCATGACGCCGACGGTACCCAGACCTACACCCGGGCCGGTGCCTACCGCGTTGACAAGGTCGGTAACGTCGTCAACCACAAGAACCAGCACCTGCAGGTCTACCCCGCGTTGACGGGCGTGGGCGGCGCAACGACTTTCAGTACCGGTGTGCTGTCCAACCTGCAGCTGCCGATCGCGCCCAGCGCGCCGAACCCGACTTCGTCCATCAGCGCGGCACTGAATCTCGATTCGTCGAATACGGTACCCCCGGTCGCGTTTGATCCCGCGAGTCCCTCGACCTACAACAGCGCCACATCGACGACCGTCTACGATTCGCTTGGCAATACGCACACCGCGACGATGTATTTCGTGAAAGCGGGTGCCAACGCCTGGAACGGTCATCTGGCGCTGTCGAACGGGGCCTTTAGCACACCCCTGGACGCGGTGCACACCAACGTTTCACCGGCGTTCGCCCTGGGTTTCGATTCAGCAGGAAACCTGACCACGCCCGCTTCAGGGCAGATCGATCTGACCGGCAACCTCTTTACCCCGGCGACCGGCGCAACGCCGCTGAGCCTGACCATGGACCTTACGGGTACCAGTCAGTACGGGTCCAACTTCGCGGTCAACAACCTCACGCAGAACGGCTACACCTCGGGCCGCCTGGCGAGTGTCGACGTCGATACCGAAGGGGTTGTGTTCGCCCGCTACACCAACGGCGAGTCGGACGCCCTGGGCAAGGTTTCGTTGGCCAAGTTCAACAATGCACAGGGCTTGCGGCAGCTCGGCGATACCAACTGGGGCGAAACCTTTTCCTCGGGCAATGCGCAACTCGGCGAAGCCGGCACCTCCAGCTTTGGCCAGATCCAGTCGGGCGCGCTAGAGGCATCCAACGTCGACATTGCCGCACAGCTGGTGAACCTCATCACGGCGCAGCGCAACTTTCAGGCGAACGCCGAAGTGATCTCAACGGCCGATACGGTGACGCAAACAATCATCAACATTCGCTGATGAAATTGAGCGGCCGGTTTGACCGGTCGCCAACCAACCAACGGCGAAGTCCAGGAGACGACTATGGATCGCATGCTTTACGTAGCGATGAGCGGCGCCAAGGAAACGCTGATTGCCCAGGGCAATGCCTCTTCCAATCTGGCGAACTCGGCCACTACCGGGTTTCAGGCGGATCTCAACCAGTTTCGTTCAATGCCGGTATTCGGCCAGGGGTTCCCCACGCGGGTCTACGCCATGGACGAACGGCCGCAAACGGATTTCGCGCACGGCAGCATTCAGCACACCGGCCGCGATCTGGATATCGCGGTCAAGACCGGCGGCTATATCGCCGTGCAATCGCGCGACGGCAGCGAGGCGTACACGCGTCGTGGCGACCTGTGGGTAGATGAAAACGGCCTGTTGAAGACCGGCAACGGTTTGCCGGTGATCGGCAACGGCGGGCCCGTCGCCATACCGCCCGCCGAGAAGATAGAGATCGGCGTCGACGGTACGATCTCGGTTCGGCCCCTGGGTCAGGCCGCCAATGAACTGGCGATCGTCGACCGCATCAAACTGGTCAGTCCCCCCGTCGAAGATCTCAAAAAGAGTCCCGATGGGTTAATCCGACTGGCGTCCGGTGAAGACGCCGATTTCGATGCCAATCAACGGGTTGCACAAGGCACCCTGGAGGCCAGCAACGTCAACGTGGTCGACGAGATGGTCAACATGATCGAGCTTTCGCGCCGCTTCGAATTGCAGGTGAAGATGATGCGCACGGCAGAATCCAATGCAGAAGCAAGTGCCAGCCTGGTGCGCTCGGCTTAATCATGGCAAGGATTTTGCGACGCGATTATCAAGTTTCGTTGCCACGAGCGATACGGCCGCTGCGATTGGCTGTTTCTGGAGGCAACGTTGGCGGCAGGGGTGAGGCTGCGAAGCAGCGAACGCCCTTGCCACGGACGCAAAGGGCTGGACTTGCAAGCGATGCAGGGACTGCATAGCACCGCAAGCCGCCGCCGAGCCTGCACGGTCGTATCCATGGCGTGTTCCGGAAGAATGGCCAATAGCAGCGACAAACCGCGGGCTGCCGAATTACTACCTGGCGTTTGAGATGCCGGCGCGTCGCGACATACGACAACAGTCCGATACAGATACAAGAGGAACCCGATATGTACCCCGCACTGTGGATTGCAAAAACAGGACTGGACGCGCAGCAGACGCGCATGTCCGTGATTTCGAACAACCTCGCCAACGTCAACACGACCGGGTTCAAACGCGACCGTGCGGTGTTCGAGGACCTCATCTATCAGAACGTTCGGCAGGCGGGGGCACAATCGACGGAGGATACCCAGCTGCCGTCGGGCCTCTACCTGGGCACCGGGGTCAGAACCGTCGCCACGCAGAAGCTGCACACGCAAGGCAACATCGTGCAAACCGAAAACAGTTTCGACGTCGCGATTCAGGGCCGCGGTTTTTACCAGGTGCTGCATCCGGATGGTTCGATCGTCTACAGCCGCGACGGTTCGTTCGGAATGGACAACACCGGTCAGCTGGTGACGCAAAACGGCTATCTGGTCGAGCCGGCCATCACGGTGCCCGCCAATACCATCAGCCTGACCGTTGGTTCAGACGGCACGGTATCGGCGCTGGTGGCAGGCAGCAGTGCGCCTACCACGCTGGGCAACATCACCATCGCGCAGTTCATCAACCCGACGGGACTCGAAGCTGTCGGCGACAACCTGTACCGCGAAACCGCCGCCAGCGGCGCCCCGCAGGTCGACGTGCCCGGCCAGAACGGTTCGGGCACCCTAATTCAGGGTGCACTGGAGAGTTCCAACGTCAACGTGGTCGAAGAACTGGTGAATATGATCGAAACGCAGCGCGCTTATGAAATGAACTCCAAAGCGATTTCCACCACCGACGATATGCTCGGCTACGTGAGCAACCAGCTCTAAGCGGGGTTGAATGACATGCGATTTTCTATCCCGATCATCGCGCTGGCGACGCTGGTGCTCGCCGGTTGCCAATCGACACCGGTACGCGACCCGGAGTACGCGCCGGTCGAAGCGCGTGTATTGCCGCCCATGCCGACGGGAAACGGGTCGATCTACCAGGCTGGCTACGACCGGCGCTGGTTCGAGGATCTGCGGGCGCGGCGGGTGGGCGACATGTTGACGGTCAATCTGGTCGAACAGACCGATGCCAGTATTTCCAACAACACCTCGGTGTCAAAATCCAACAACACCTCGATCACCAACCCGACCCTGTTGGGCAACCCGCTGAGCTTCAATGCGCCGCTGATCAACGGCAACAGTTCATCCCTGGGTTTCTCGCTCAACTCGTCGACGGACTTTTCCGGACAAGGCGACAACGCCCAAAGCAACGAGTTGAGCGGCTCGGTGACCGTGACGGTGATCGAGGCGCTGCCCAACGGCTATTTGCGGGTGCGCGGTGAAAAGCGCATCGGGACCAATGGCGGCAACGAGTATGTCAAGCTCTCGGGCATCGTCAGACCCGAAGACATAGACGCCAACAACTCGCTGCCTTCGACCAAGATCGCTGACGCAACGCTGATCTATATCGGCGAAGGCCAGATCGCCAACGCCAACGTCATGGGGTGGCTGGCGAAATTCTTTATTTCCAGCCTGATGCCATTCTAACGATAGTTCACTGGACCAATCATGCCTCTATTCGAGAAAGCAACGATAAAACTTCGCCGACACCTGCTGGCGGTATTGATCGTGACCGTCCCGGCGCTGGCATCGGCGGAGCGGATCAAGGACCTGGCTGGTATACAAGGCGTGCGGTCGAACCAGTTGCTCGGGTACGGCCTGGTGGTGGGCCTCGACGGCAGCGGCGACAAGGTCAATTCCTCGCCGTTCACGCGCCAGAGTTTGAACAGCCTGCTGACACAACTGGGTATCGTGGTACCACCCGGTACGACGTTGAACCCTAAAAACGTGGCGGCCGCGAGCATTCACGCGGAATTACCGCCGTTTGCCAAGCCGGGCCAGAAGATCGACGTCACCGTGTCGTCGATCGGCGATGCCAAGAGCCTGCGCGGCGGCAGTCTGCTGATGTCGCCGTTGAAGGGCATCGACGGGCAGGTCTACGCCATCGCGCAAGGGAACCTGGTGGTGGGCGGTCTGGCGGCGGAAGGCGCGGACGGATCCAAGGTGACGATCAATATCCCATCGACCGGTCGCGTACCCGGCGGTGCCACGGTCGAACGCGCGGTCAAGTCGCCGTTCGGCAGTGAACCGACCCTGACCTTGAATCTTCACTCGGGCGATTTCACCACCGTGCAGCGCGTGGTTCAGGCGATCAACCGGGCGATGGGGCCGGGTGCGGCGAAACCGCTGGACGCGACGTCGGTGAGCGTCAACGCGCCGCGCGATATCGGCCAGCGGGTGGCCTACGTGTCGATGATCGAGAATCTGGAAATCGATCCGGCGGCCGCGGTGGCCAAGGTCATCGTCAACTCACGAACCGGCACCGTGGTGATCAACAGTACGGTGCGTGTGTCGCCGGCCGCGGTCAGTCACGGCAGTCTGACGGTGACCATCAGCGAGAATGCGGAGGTCTCACAGCCCAATCCTCTGGGCGGCGGCAATACCGCCGTGGTACCGCAGTCGGATGTGGCGGTCAGCGAAGGAGGCAGCCGCATGTTCGTGTTCGATCCGGGGGTGAGTCTGGATGAAGTGGTGCGAGCGGTGAACCAGGTCGGCGCTGCACCCAGCGATCTGGTGGCGATCCTCGAGGCGCTGCGGCAGGCCGGGGCGCTCAGAGCGGAACTGGTGATCATCTGATGAACTTCGATGCCGCACGCGCCGTGACGGATTTCTCCGGCCTGGCGAAGCTCAAGGCCCAGGCGCGCGCCGATCAAGGGGCCGCCACCGAAGAAGTCGCGCAGCAGTTCGAAGCGTTGTTCGTGCAAATGATGCTGCAGCGTATGCGGGAGGCGAGCTTCGGCGGCGGGCTGCTGGATAGCCAGCAGAGTCTTTTTTACCGCGATCTGTACGACCAGCAGCTGGCAAGCCACCTGTCGACGCGGGGCGGTTTGGGGCTGGCCGATACCATCAAACGACAGCTCGGCGGTGCCGGTGGCGGCGAACTGGCGGCTACCCTGACGCGTACCGGGCGCGATCATGCCGCGCCCGCGGTAGCGCAGGTCCGACGCTACGAGGCACGTCCCGCAAGCGCGCCTCAAGGCATACCGGCCGGTGCCGCGGAGGCGGTAACCGACAGCGCACCGGTCGACGGCCCCTACGCTTTCGTTCGCGAGTTGTGGCCCGCCGCAGAGCGCGCGGCCAGTGACATGGGTGTCGATCCCGCGGTCCTGCTGGCACAAGCGGCGTTGGAGACCGGCTGGGGCAGGCACGTGATGCGTGACGCTCAGGGACGAAACAGTCATAACCTGTTTGGCATCAAGGCCGACCGACGCTGGGCGGGCGATACGGTGCGCAAGACCACGCTCGAGTATAAAGACGGCGTCGCGCTCAAGACGCGAGCGGATTTTCGTGCGTACGACAGTTACGAACACGCCTTTAAAGACTACGTGCAGTTTATCCGGGACAATCCGCGTTACCGCGATGCCTTGCAGGTTACGGGAGAGCCCAAGGCCTACTTTCAGGCGTTGCAGAACGCGGGTTACGCCACCGATCCAGCCTACGCCGACAAGATCACGCGAATTTTCGAGGGGCCGCATATGCGGGCGGCGCTGACATCTTTTCAATCTCCCGCTGCACGGTCGCTATAGATGGACGGCGAGCCACATCGTGAAACAGTAGTGACCGGAGTGTCCTGATGGCGAGTATTCTCAGCACGGGTATCAGTGCCTTGACGTCCTTTCAGCGCCAGCTGACGACGATCGGCCACAACATCGCCAATGTCAATACGCCAGGCTACAGCCGCCAGCTGGTGGATTACGCCACGCGCGACCCGGAGATAACGGGCGCGGGCTGGATAGGGCAGGGTGTCGAAATCACAGATATTCGGCGCGCTTACGACAGCTTTCTCGCCGCGCAGGTCAGGTCGACGGAGAGTTCGGCGGCGGAGTTCGACGCCTTTCACCGGATGTCGGTGCAGTTGGACGATCTGGTAGCCGATCCCAATCTGGGCCTGGATCCGGTGATGCAGCGCTTTTTCGACGCCATGCAGGATCTGACCGATGACCCCAGTTCGGTGGCGGCGCGCCAGGTAGTGCTCGCCGAAGCCAATGCCTTGTCCGACCGGTTCCATTTTCTCGATGAGCGCCTGGATACGATCAAGTCCCAGGTCAATACCGAAGTCCGCAATTCCATCGACGAGATCAACGCCATTGCGCAGGGCATCGCGGAAATGAACCAGGCGATCATTCGGGCGGGCGGGCAGGCGGCCGGAAAATCGCCCAACGACCTGCTGGACAAGCGCGAGCAACTGCTGTTCGAACTCTCGGAGCACATTGCCGTCGACGTCGTGCAACAGGAAGACGGGGCGCTCAACGTGTTCGTCGGCAACGGGCAGTCGCTGGTCATGGGAACGCAGGCAGGCATGATGGGGACCCGACCGGGTGACCCCGACGCGCAAGACCTCGATATCACGATCAACTATGGCTTCGGCGCGCAGGTGGTCACCCGCCAGATCGCGGGCGGCAGCATCGGCGGTTTAACACGCTTCGGCAAGGATTTGATGGGCCAGACCCAATCGCAACTGGGCCTGGTCGCGGTCGGGCTGTCGAACCAGGTCAATGCCTTGCACGCGCTCGGGCTGGACCTCGAGGGCGATTACGGCGGGGACTTCTTCGCGCCGCCCCGTGGCTTGGTGCGGCCCAGGACCGACAATGTCGGCACCGGTTCCGTCACATTCGACTATACCGATGTCGCCGGTCTGACTACCAGCGACTACAGTCTGGTCTACAACGGCGCGGACAGTTACACCTTGACGCGGATGAGCGACGGCGCCACGACGGCCATCGCCACGGGCGGTGCCTATCCCTTCACTACGGCGGCGATTGACGGGTTCACGCTGACCCTTTCGGCCGGCGCGGCAACCGACGATAGCTTCCTGGTGGTGCCGACCCGGGAGGCCGCAGGCAACATTGACGTCAGCGTTGCGCAGGTGAACGATATCGCAGCGGCCGGCGCGCTGCGCTCGGGTGAGAGAACCGACCTCGACGGCGCACCAGTGAATACCGGCAGCGGTCGGATTTCCCAGCCCACGGTCGGCAGCCTCGCCGGTCTGCCGCTGTCCGGATCGGGTGGCGATGTGGTGCTGGCCTTCAGTACCGATGTCGATGGCCTGGGCAACCCGGGCTTTGCCGTGACCGGTGGTGCGACGGCCACGCTGCTCTACGACCCGGCGACCGAGGGTTCGGGCAAGACCTTTACCCTGGCCTCCGGCGATATGATGTTCGCGATGTCCGGCAATCCAGCGGCGGGCGACGAGTTCGTGATAACGGACAACATCAATGGCACCGGTGACAATCGCAACGCCGGTTTAATGGCCGAACTACAGAACGCCAAGTCCCTGCTGGGAGGGTCGGCGACGCTGCAAGCCGGCTATACGAGAATGGTTTCCAACATCGGCGCCAAGACCAGCGAGGCGGGCATCGGTGCCGCGGCCCAGAAAGGTTTGCTGCAGTCGGCCGAAGATAACTACAAAGCAGTGTCCGGGGTCAATCTGGATGAAGAGGCGGCCAAGCTGATTCAGTTTCAGCAGGCCTATCAGGCCTCCGCCCAGGTAATCAGTGTGGCCCAGACCTTGTTCGATACCCTGATTGGTGCGGTGCGGAGGTAGTCATGCGTATTTCCACCTTGAGTTTCAATGACCGGGCGGTGAACGCAATGCTCGATCAGCAGTCGACGCTGAGCAAGACTCAACTGCAGCTTGCGACCGGCAAGCGCATCCTCACCCCGTCCGACGATCCCTCGGGCTCGGCCCGTACGCTCGACCTGCAGAAGTTCATCAAGACCCAGGCGCAGTATCAGGACAACATCGGCGTGGTGCGTTTGCGTTTGGAGTTTCAGGAAAGCGCCCTTGATTCGGCCACCCGGCTGATGCAACGAGCGCACGAACTGGCGATTCAGGGTAACAACGCAACGCTCGGCTCGTCCGAGAAGACCGCGTTAGCCAGCGAAGTCGATCAATTGCTGGATCAACTGGTCGCGCTGGCGAACACCAAGGACGCCAACGGGGAGTATTTGTTTTCGGGTTACCAGCGCGACATTCAACCCATCGTCGATGCCGGTGGCGGTACGTTTCAGTACCAAGGTGATATGGGTCAACGCATGCTGCGGGTATCGGCCGACCGGCAGGTTCGGGATGCCGAGAATGCATTCGAGATATTCGTCGATGTGGCGGCGTCCGGCGGCGGCACACAGAATGCATTCTCGACGCTCTACACGCTCGCGCAGGACCTGCGCAGCGGCGCCGAGGTGTCGTCCTCGATCAACGACCTGCAACTGGCGATGGAAAAGACCGTGGAAATGCGCACCAGCGCCGGCGCACGCCTCAACACGGTCGAAGAGCAGGAGGAGGTGAACGACGGCTTCCTGCTGGCGCTGAAGACTCAACTCTCGCAGATAGAAGACCTGGATTTCGCCGAGGCGGTTTCCCGGTTGAATCTGCAGGCGACTGCGCTGCAGGCGGCGCAGCAGTCTTATGCGAAGATCCAGGGTTTGTCTTTGTTTAACTATATTCGTTGATCGTCGGAATCTGACCTTATATGCGCCACGACTACTGTGTCAAAGGCGATGCCTTCAGGCTGCGACCAGTGTCGGTGGACGATGCTGATTTCATCTGTCAGCTAAGAAACGACGTGGAGCGGACCGCCTACCTGCATCGCATATCGGCGGACACTGAAGCCCAGCGCGCTTGGCTGGAAGACTACTATCAGCGAACCGGCGACTACTACTTTGTCGTAGAACGGGACGCTACGGGTGATGCCGAGGGGCTCATCGGGCTCTATGATCATTGTGAAAATGCCGCAGAATGGGGTCGTTGGATACTGAGGAAGGGCTCTCTTGCTGCCTTGGAAAGTGCGATTCTGATTTATCAGTTCGGATTTGATGTTTTGGCTTGCGAGCGAATCTACTGCAACACCGTTTTGCAGAACCGGCGCGTGGTTTCCTTTCACGATTCATTCGGAGCTGTCCGGACGGGAGT
>CBDUNM010000058.1:0-25563 GCA_965368585.1 uncultured Chromatiales bacterium
CCGGGACGCACCCCGACGCATTGGCCGTGGTGTCCGCCGACGCGGAACTCACTTATCGCCAGCTCGATCGCCGCGCCAATTGCGTCGCCCACGGCTTACGGGCGATAGGGGTCGGGCCGGACACCTGCGTCGGGCTGTACATCGATCGGTGCGCCGATATGGTCGTGGGCATCCTCGGGATTCTCAAAGCCGGCGGGGCCTACGTGCCGCTGGATATCGATTACCCGATCGAGCAGCTCCGGTTCATCGTCGCGGACGCGGACCTCTCCGTGGTGCTGACCGGACAAACGCTGCTCGAGTCGCTGCCGGACAGCCGGGCCCGGGTGATCGCGGTCGACGCCCTGGCGGCGTCGACCGACGGGCCGGGCGACTTGCCGCCGCCGCGTCAAAGCGGCCGCGACCACCTCGCCTACGTGATCTACACCTCGGGGTCGACCGGCAAGCCCAAAGGGGTCATGGTCACGCACCGCAATCTGGTCCACGCGACGGCGGCACGCATCGACCACTACCCGGGCGCCGTGGGACGATTCCTGTTGTTGTCGTCGTTTGCCTTCGACAGTTCCGTGGCGGGCATTTTCTGGTCGCTGTGCACCGGCGGCGCGCTGGTCCTGCCGGCACGCCGTCTCGAGCAGGACATGGCGCGCCTGGCGGCGCTGATGAGCGAAAGGCGGGTCACGCATCTGCTGTGCCTGCCGGCGTTGTACGGACTGATACTGGCCCACGGCCGGGGCGCACACCTCGGTGCCTTAAAGCTGGCGATCGTCGCCGGCGAGGCCTGTCCCGCAACCGTCGCCGCGCAGCATCTGACGCGCCTGCCGCAGACGCCGCTGTACAACGAGTACGGCCCGACCGAGGGCACGGTATGGAGCACCGTGCATCGGGTGCGCAGCGACGACCTGCACGGCCCGGTCCCGATCGGCCGGCCGCTCGCCAATACCGGGGTCTACCTGCTCGACCAGCATCGACACGCAGTGCCGGTAGGCATCTGCGGCGAGCTCTACCTGGCGGGCCCGGGCCTGGCCCGCGGGTACCGCAACAGCCCGGAGTTGACCGCGCAGCATTTCGTCTCGCTGTGCGTCGATCACCAGCCGGTGCGGCGGTTGTACCGGACCGGTGATCTGGCCTGCTACCGGGACGACGGTCGCCTGCTGTTTCTCGGGCGGGTCGACGCCCAGGTGAAGGTGCGCGGCTACCGTATCGAACTCGGCGGGATCGAGGCAACACTGGTCGGGCATCCCGCGGTCAGGGAGGCGGCGGTGACGCTGCGCGACTCGCCGGGCGGCGTGCAGCGCAAACGATTGGCGGCGTACCTGGTGTGCGGCGCGGCCGCCGGGCACGCCGCTCTGTCTCGATCCCGGGAGGACGAGATACGCGCCTATCTGCGCCAACGACTGCCGGATTACATGCTGCCCGATTACCTGATAGCCGTGGCGGCGCTGCCGCGCCTGCCCAACGGCAAGATCGACTACCGCTCGTTGCCCGAGCCCGTCGTCGAGGTGCAATACGGCGGGTCGGCGTACCGGGCGCCGAGCACCGGTGCGGAGCGGACGCTCGCGGCCATCTGGGCCGAACTGCTGGGTCTGGAACGCGTGGGGGTCGACGATAATTTCTTCGAGGTCGGCGGCGATTCGATCATCAGCATTCAGGTCATTTCGCGGGCGCGCCAGGCCGGGCTTAACATCGAGCCCAAACACATGGCGAGCTACCCGACCGTCGGCGAACTGGCGCAAGCCGTGGATTTCGCGGCGCCCGCCTCCGGTCCCGCCGAACCCGTCGCAGGCGAGGCCCCGGTGACGCCGGCCCAGGCGTGGTTTCTCGAGCTGCCCCTGAGCGCGCCGCAGCACTGGAACCAGTCGGCCCTGTTCGAGCTCCCCGCGGACGTCGACGGCGACGCGCTGGCCGGGGCCCTGGGGCACTGCGTGCGGTACCACGACGCGTTGCGCACGCGGTTCGAGCGGCACGGCCACCGGTGGCGGCAGAGGGTTCCGCCGCCCGACGCAGCCCCGCTGCCGCTGGAGACGGTCGATCTTGCAGCGACAGGCCGCCCGCAGCAGGAGCGAGTGCTCGATCAGCGCGTCGCCGCCGCGCAAGCGGGTCTCGACCTTGCCTCCGGGCCCGTGCTGCGCGCCGTGCTGTTTCGGCGCGGGCCGGATCAGCCCGCGCTGTTGTTGATTGCCATCCACCACCTGGTCGTGGATATGGTCTCGTGGCGTATTCTCACCGAGGATCTGGCCGCCGCTTACGGCCTGCTGCGCGCCGGCCAGCCGGTCGAGCTGCCGCCGAAGACCACGTCTTATCTGCGTTGGGCGCAGCAGCTCGTCGAGCTTGCGGACACCCCCGCGCGGCGCGCGGAGCTCGCGTACTGGCAGCAGTCACCGGAGCGCGGCAGCGATACACTGCCGGTGGACTTTGCCGAGCGCGGGATCGCGACCGAGGCAACGGCGGCGACGCTGACTGTGGAGTTGGATGCCGAACGCACCGGCCTGTTGTTGACCGAGGCCCACGTCGCCTACCAGACGCGCGCGGAGGAACTGTTGGTGACCGCGCTGCTGCTGGGGATCAACCGCTGGACGGGGCAGACCGGCCTGCGCCTGGGAATGGAGGGTCACGGGCGCGCCGATGACCTGCCGGGCGTCGACGTGTCGCGCACCATCGGCTGGTTTACCGCCGTCTACCCGGTGAACCTGAAACTGGAACTCAACCAGGATCCCGGCGCGACCATCAAGTCGGTCAAGGAGCAACTGCGGGCCGTGCCCGGGGGCGGTTTGGGCTACGGAATGCTGCGTTACCTGAACACCGATCCCGCGATCGCCGCGGTCCTCGCCGCCCAGCCGCCGCCCGAGATCCTGTTCAATTACCTGAGCCGGGTGCGCCGCGACAGCGGCGCCGGCCTGCTCAGACGGGTGTCCGGGGTGGAGGCGTCGTCGCGCGACCCGCAAAGCGTGCGGCCGTGTCTGCTGGAGATCAATGCGGCCGTGGACGCAGACCGTCTACGTATGGACTTCATTTACAACCGGATTCGCCACCGCGATGAAACGGTGCGAACGCTGGCCCGGCACGTCATCGATGCGCTGGCGGGACTCGTCGACCATTGCCGGTCGCCCGATGCCGGGGGGTATACGCCGTCCGATTTTCCCGACGCGGAACTCAGCCAGGAGGAACTCGATCGCCTGCTCGACGGGATCGGCTAGCCGACGCGGAGATCGGATGGGATCAGATCATACGATGGACACTGCGCAACAACCGCCGGCTGAGTCGAACCTTGCCGTGAAAAGGCGCAACATCGAGGCTATCTACCCGCTGCGGCCGATACAAAAGGCCCTGATGCTGTACGCCGATACTGGCACAGGGGCCGGCGAAGTGGCCGATCCGGGGTTTCTGCAGGTGCGATTCTCCTTGTGCGGTCCGCTTGACGTCGCGGCATTGCGGGCGGCCTGGGAGCGGGTCATCCAACGCCACGCGGGGTTGCGCATGTCGGTGCAATCGACACCGGGGCAGGAGGCGATGATGGTGGTCTGGCGTCGCCTCGACGCACCCTGGAGGTATCTCGACCGGAGCGGTGTGCCCGCGGCGCAGCGGAACGCCGAGCTGAGTGCATGGCTGGCGGCGGACCGGGCGCGGGGCTTGGACCTGGCGCGTCCCCCGGTCATGCGAATGCACGTGGTGCGTACCGCGGCGCGCCAGCACGAGGTCGTCTGGAGCTGCCACCACCTGTTGCTCGACGGCTGGTCGGCCGTGGTGGTGGTAAACGATCTGCTGGCGGCGTACCGCGCCATCCGCTCCAACCAACCGGACACGCTCGGTCCCGTGACCAGTACCTATCGGGACTATCTGGCGTGGCTCAAGCGCCGGGATGGCAGCGCAACCGAAGCGTTTTGGCGGCGCACGCTGCGGGGTATGACCGATGTTTCGCCGCTGCGCCTGGAACTGCGCGATCGCGCGGCCGGCGACGGTGCGTCGGGATCCGCAGCTGTCTCGACCGAGCTCGACACCGCCACATCGCGGACGCTCCGGGCCGCCTGCGCTTCGATGCGAGTCACACCCGGCGTACTGATCCAGGGGGCGTGGGCGCTGTTGCTCAGCGCCCTGCAGCAGCGCGACGACGTGCTCTTCGGCGCTACGGTCGCGGGGCGCCCGGCGGATCTGGCCGGCATCGAGACGCTGGTTGGCTTCTTCTCCAATACCATTCCGGTGCGCGTGCGACTCGCTGCCGATCGATCGGCCGCGGCCTGGCTGCAGCAGCTCAGGGACGACCAGGCGCAGGCGCAGCTGTTCGCGCATGCAGACCCGACCGACCTCCAGGCCTGGAGCGGTGCACCCGGCAATCGGCCGCTATACGAGAGCCTGGTGGTGGTCGAAAACTTTCCATGGCAGGCGCCGGCCTCGGCCGACGAACTACAGCTGGTGGGTTTTCGCAGCGGCATTACGACCACCTATCCCCTGACCCTGTCGGCGATCCCGAGCGGCGCCTGGTCGTTCACCGTCAACCATGAACGGAGCCGGTTTTCCACAGCCGCGATCGAGGCATTGATGGCGCAGCTGACAGCGCTGATGAACCAGCTGGCCGCCAATCCGGATACCCCGGTCACCCATGTCCTGGACGGGTTGCGCGCGGCGACCGCGCAAGAGTTTACGCTCGCGGGACCGGACCGGATCGAGCCCGATGACGACGCGGCGCGGCGCGCAGCGGATGACGTCTTTGCCGCGCCGCGCAACGCGACGGAACTGCAGCTTGCCCTGATCTGGGAAGAAACACTTGGGGTCAGTCCGATCGGCGTGGACGATGATTTTTTCGCGCTGGGCGGTACATCGATCGCGGCGGTGCGGCTGTTTGCCGCTATCGAGGCGCGGCTGGGCAGGAAACTGGCAGTCGCGACTCTGCTCGAGAAACCGACCATCGCGCGCCTGGCCGCAGACATCGCAAGCCACACCGCGTCGCCCTGGAAATCGCTGGTGCCGATTCAGGCCGGCGGGACCCGGCCGCCGCTGTTCTGCGTACACGCCGGCGGCGGGCATGTGCTGTTCTATCGCCACCTCGCGAAAAGGCTCGGGCCTGAGCAGCCGGTATTCGGTCTGCAGCCGCTCGGTCTGGACGGCGACCACGCGCCGCTGCCGACCATCGAGCAGATGGCGGCGCTCTACGCGGACGAACTGTGCTCGGTCCAGCCCGACGGTCCCTATCACCTGGTCGGTTACTGCATCGGCGGCACGGTCGGCCTGGAAATCGCGCGCGAACTCGAGCGCCGGGGGCAGCGGGTCGCGCGGCTGGTGGTCCTGGATTCGGGTTTTTTCTTCGGGCCGAGACCGCGGAAAACCACCGCCGGCAAGTTCAAGACCACCGCGGATCAAATCGTCGCGGTAGCGCGCACCGATGGTGTGGCTCATGTCCCGCGAGCGGTGGCGCGCGAGATGCGGCAACTGGCGCTCAAATTGCTGCGCAAGCTCAATCGACGATGGCGGCTCAAACACGCCGCGCCGGCGGACCAACGCCAGGTGTGGCTGGAACTGGTCGAGGAGGCGTGCAATATGGCGTGGCGCACCTATTCACCCCACCCCTGCCAAGCCCCGGTCACGCTCATCCGCACGGCCGAGTATGCCAGCATGAAAGAAAAGGATACCCATCTGACCTGGGGTGAGCTGACCCCGCGTCTGGACGTGCACGTGATTGCCGCGGGCCACGAGACCTTGCTGCTGGAGCCCGAAGTGGAGCACGTCGCCAGGATCCTGGCCGGCTGCCTCGAACCGATTCACGACGAAGGCTCGACCGGCGCAGCACTCAATGCACCGGTGTGACGTCCACGCGGCCGCTCAACACTCGATGATGTTGACCGGTACCTCGACCACGTTGATCGCCAGCCCGCCGCGGGCGGTTTCCTTGTACTTGGTCTTCATGTCCTTGCCGGTGTCGCGCATGGTCTTGATGACCTTGTCCAACGAAACAAAGTGTTTGCCGTCGCCGCGCAGCGCCATGCGCGACGCGTTGATCGCCTTGACCGCGGCCATGGCGTTGCGCTCGATGCACGGCACTTGCACCAACCCGCCGACCGGGTCGCAGGTGAGCCCGAGATTGTGCTCCATACCGATCTCCGCGGCGTTCTCCACCTGTTCGGGCGTCCCGCCCAGCACCGCGGCCAGCGCGCCGGAGGCCATGGAGCAGGCCGAGCCCACCTCGCCCTGGCAACCGACCTCGGCGCCGGATATGGAGGCATTTTTCTTGTACAGGATCCCGATCGCCCCGGCCGTCAGCAGGAACTCGATGATGCCGTCTTCGCTGGAGTTGGGACAGAACCGGTCGTAGTAGTGCAGCACGGCGGGAATGATGCCGGCTGCGCCATTGGTCGGTGCGGTCACCACCCGGCCGCCGGCGGCGTTTTCCTCGTTGACCGCCAGGGCGTAGAGGTCGACCCAGTCCAGTACCGTCAACGGGTCGCGCAGACCGCGTTCGGGTTTGCTGCTGAGTTCACGGTACAGGTTGGCGGCACGGCGCTTGACCTTCATGCCGCCCGGCAGGATGCCTTCGCGCTCGCAGCCGCGCTGCACGCAGCTCTGCATGACCTCCCAGATGGCCCACAACCCGGCGCGTATCTCCGCTTCCGAGCGCCAGGTCGTTTCGTTTTCCAGCATGATCTCGCCGACGGAGCAACGGCGCCGCGCGCACAGCCGCAACAGTTCCGCCGCCGAGTCGAAGGGCCGCGGCAGTACGGTTGAGTCTTCGCGAATGCGATCTGCGCCGGCCGCCTCCTCGTCCACCACGAAGCCGCCGCCCACCGAGTAATACCCCTTGGCGAAGATGTCACTGCCGCGGCCGTCCAGCGCCGTGAACCGCATGCCGTTGGGGTGATAGGGCAGCGTTCTGCGACGGTGAAATACCAGGTGCTGCTGTTCCGAGAACGCGATCGCGTGCCTGCCCAGCAGCGCCAAGCGACCGCTGCTGCGGATCGCGTCGAGCTTGGTCTCGACCGTGTCCGGGTCGACGCTTTCCGGTTCTTCCCCGGAAAGCCCGAGCAACACCGCCTTGTCGCTGCTATGACCCTTGCCGGTGGCGCCGAGCGAACCGAACAGCTCCGCCTTGACGCTGCGGACGTCCGGCAACCGACCCGATGCCTCGAGGCGCGTCGCGAAGGTGAATGCCGCACGCATCGGACCCACGGTATGCGAGCTGGACGGTCCGATGCCGATCTTGAACAGGTCGAACACGCTGATGGTCATGACGGCGGCTCCGAATTCCTCGTTGAAATAACCCCGAGAGGCTCAAGCGTAAAGCGGTGGGTACGTCGTCATTTCCTACAGCGCCTTCTACCCGATCGATAGGTCTGCAACAGGCCTTCAAGCGTAGACCGGAAACTTTGCGCACAAGGCCAGCACCTTGGCCTTGACCCCCTCGATCACCGCTTCGTTTTCGCAGTCGTCCAGCACGTCGCACATCCAGCCGGCCAGTTCGCGGATCTCCGCTTCGCGGAACCCGCGGGTGGTGGCCGCCGGCGTGCCCACGCGGATGCCGCTGGTGACGAACGGCGACTGCGGATCGTTCGGTACCGCGTTCTTGTTAACCGTGATGTTGGCGCGGCCCAGCGCGGCATCGGCGGTCTTGCCGGTGAGCCCCTTATCGATCAGGTCGACCAGCAAGAGATGGTCGTCGGTACCGCCGGAGACCACCTTGTAGCCGCGCGCCATGAACACCTCGGCCATGGCGCGAGCATTGTCCAGCACCTGTTGCTGGTAGATCTTGAACTCGGGCTGCAACGCTTCCTTGAATGCCACCGCCTTGGCGGCGATCACGTGCATCAGCGGTCCGCCCTGAATGCCCGGGAACACCAGCGAATTGAGCTTCTTCTCGATCTCCGGATTGGACTTGGCCAGGATCAGGCCGCCGCGCGGACCGCGCAGCGTTTTATGGGTCGTGGTGGTGGTGACATCGGCGATGTTGACCGGGCTGGGGTAGATGCCGGCGGCCACCAGGCCCGCGACGTGGGCCATGTCGACGAACAGATAGGCGCCGATCTCATCGGCGATATCGCGAAAACGCTGCCAGTCCAGGACGCGCGAGTAGGCGGAAAACCCGGCGACCACTATCTTGGGCCGGTGTTCCAGCGCCAGGGCGCGGATCTGGTCGTAGTCGACCTCGCCGGTCGCCTCGTTCAGCCCGTACTGGACCGCGTTGTAGATCTTGCCCGAGAAATTGGGCTTGGCACCGTGCGTCAGGTGGCCGCCGTGCGCCAGACTCATGCCGAGTATGGTGTCGTGCGGGTCGATCAACGCCATGTACACGGCGGCGTTGGCCTGCGACCCCGAGTGGGGCTGCACGTTGGCATAGTCGGCGTTGAACAGCTGCTTGGCGCGATCGATCGCCAGTTGCTCAGCCACGTCCACGTGTTCGCAACCGCCGTAATAACGCTTACCCGGATAGCCTTCGGCATACTTGTTGGTCAACACCGTGCCCTGGGCCTGCATCACGCGCGGGCTGGCGTAGTTTTCCGAGGCAATCAGTTCGATATGTTCTTCCTGACGCCGCTCCTCGGCGCTGATCGCTGCCCAGAGTTCATCGTCGAAGCCGGCTATCCGGTCAGTTTTACTAAACATGGGTCTATCCTCCCGGACGCCGCATCGACGGCACCCGATCTAGGCGAAGTTTTGAATGGGTCAGATGGACGGCTGGTCTTCGAGATTGATGTCCACCATGAGTTCGTCGGCGATCACTTCCAGGTCCTGCTGCAGCGCTTCCATGGCGAGATGACGCGGTACGCGCAATTCCGCCCGGGCCCGGAACAGGGCCTCGCCGGACCAGGATGCACTCTCGGTTTCGGTCTGCAGTTGTTCGATACTCACGCCGTTCTTGGCCAGCGCCGCCGCGATCTCCCGGACGATGCCGACCCGGTCCTGGCCGATCAGTTCCAGATGCATGGTGTGGAATTCGCCCGTGTCGTGCGCGGACTCGCCGACGTCGACGGTCACCTTCAGCCCCTGCGCCTCGAGCTTGTCGAGTGCGCCGATCAACTGATCGAGCCGGGCGTCGGCGACGGACGCCTCGACAATGCCGGCAAAGCGCCCCGCCAGGTCCGCCATGCGGCTTTCCAGCCAGTTGGCGTCGTGCTCGACCAGCGTGTTCGCCAGCAGCTCGACCAGTCCGGGCCGGTCGGCGCCGACCACGGTAATTACCACGGATTTGTTCATTCGGTATAACCTCGTTCGGGCAACGCAGGCGCTAGGCCACGTCCTCCTCATATGCGGAAATCGCGGGGCAGGAGCAGACCAGATTCTTGTCCCCGTACACATTGTCAATTCGATTCACCGGCGACCAGTACTTGCCGTTGCGCAGCAAGGCAACCGGGTACGCCGCCTGTTCGCGACTGTACGCGTGGCTCCAGGCCTCGTCGGTCAGGTCGGCGAGGGTGTGCGGTGCATTGCGCAGCGGGTTGTCATCGGCGTCCAGGGTGCCCGCCGCAACGGCGCGGATCTCTTCGCGGATGGCGATCATGGCGTCGCAGAAGCGATCCAGTTCCTCCTTGGACTCGCTTTCGGTGGGCTCGATCATCAGCGTGCCGGCCACCGGGAACGACATGGTGGGGGCATGAAATCCGAAATCGACCAGGCGCTTGGCGACATCGTCCACGGACACCCCGGTGGCGTCTTTGATCGGCCGCAGGTCGATGATGCACTCGTGCGCCACCATGCCGTTAGGCCCGGTATACAGCACCGGGTAATGGTCGCGTAGCCGGTGTGCGATGTAGTTGGCGTTGAGGATGGCGCTGCCGGTAGCCTCGCGCAGGCCATCGCGGCCCATCATCTTGATATAGGCCCAGCTGATCGGCAGTATGCCGGCGCTGCCCCAGGGCGCCGCGGAAACCGGCCCCACGGCGTCGTCCCCCGCCGCCGACAGCGGACTGCCCGGCAGAAACGGCTGCAGATGTTCGCGCACGCCGATGGGCCCGACCCCGGGTCCGCCGCCGCCGTGGGGGATGCTGAAGGTCTTGTGCAGATTGAGGTGCGACACGTCGCCGCCGAAACGGCCCGGATAGCAGACGCCGACCATGGCGTTGAGGTTGGCGCCGTCGATATACACCTGGCCACCGTGCTGATGCACGATCTCGCAAACCTCGCGCACGTTCTCCTCGAACACGCCGTGGGTGGAAGGGTAGGTGATCATGATGGCCGCCAGGTTATCGCTGTGCTGCGCCGCTTTCGCACGCAGATCCTCGACGTCGATGTTGCCCGAACTGTCGCAGCCCACCACGACCACTTTCATGCCGGCCATGTGCGCCGATGCCGGATTGGTTCCGTGCGCCGAACTGGGTATCAGGCAGATGTTGCGGTGTCCGTCGCCGCGGCTGCGGTGATAGCCGCTGATGGCCAGCAGGCCCGCGAACTCACCCTGGGAACCGGCGTTGGGCTGCAGCGAAACCGCCGCGTAGCCGGTGGTCGCGCACAACATCTGCTCCAGTTCGACGATCAGCCTGCGATAACCTTCGGCCTGCTCGACGGGCGCGTAGGGATGCATGTTGGCGAACTCCGGCCAGGTCACCGGGATCATTTCCGCGGTGGCATTGAGCTTCATGGTGCAGGAGCCGAGCGGTATCATAGCGCGGTCCAGCGCCAAGTCCTTGTCGGACAGCCGGCGCAGATAACGCAGCATGGCCGTTTCCGAGCGATGGCTGTGAAAGACCTGGTGGGTCATGAATTTGCTGCTACGCGTCAGAGCGGCGGGGATGCGATCCGCCGCCAGCGCCTCGACGGCGGCGAAGTCCAGACTGTCGCCGCCGAATATCGACCAGAGCGCGGCCACGTCGTCGCGGGTGGTGGTTTCATCCACCGAGATCCCGACCGTAGTGTCGTCTACGTCACGCAGATTCATTCCGCGCTCGCGCGCCGCCCGGTGGAGGTCGGCGCAGCGATCGCCGGTGCGGACGAAAAGGGTGTCGAAGAACGCCCGGGTGCCGACCTCGAAGCCGAGCTGTTGCAGGCCGTCGGCGAGGGTGGCCGTCAGCCGGTGCACGCGGCGGGCGATGGTGCGCAGACCGTCCGGTCCGTGGTACACCGCGTACATGCTGGCCATCACCGCGAGCAACACCTGCGCCGTGCAGATGTTGCTGGTCGCCTTCTCGCGGCGGATGTGCTGCTCGCGGGTTTGAATGGCCAGGCGGTAGGCCGGGGCGCCGCGGCTGTCGATGGACACGCCCACGATGCGCCCGGGAAGGCTGCGCTTGAAGGGCTCGCGCGTCGCCATGTAGGCGGCATGGGGTCCGCCGTAGCCCATGGGCACGCCGAATCGCTGGGTGCTGCCGATGGCGATGTCGGCGCCGAACTCGCCGGGCGGTGTGAGCAGAGTGAGGCTGAGCAGGTCGGCCGCAACCGCGACCAGGGCCTTCTTTTGGTGCGCGCAGGAGACCGTATCCGCGTAGTCATGAATTGCCCCGTCGGTGCCCGGATACTGCAGCAATACGCCGAACACGTCCAGGCCATCCAGGTCCTTTTGATGATCGCCGACCACAACGTCGTAGCCCAGGGGCAGGGCGCGGGTGCGAATGACCGCGATGGTCTGCGGGTGACAGATTTCGGAAACAAAGAACGTGTTGCTCTTGTTCTTGCTCATGCGCCGGCACAAGGCCATGGCTTCCGCGGCGGCCGTACTCTCGTCGAGCAGCGAAGAGTTGGCGATATCCAGACCGGTCAGATCCGAAATCATGGTCTGGAAGTTGAGTATGGCCTCCAGACGCCCCTGCGATATCTCCGGCTGGTACGGCGTATAGGCGGTATACCAGGCCGGGCTTTCCAATACGTTGCGCAACACCACCGGTGGCGTATAGGTGCCGTAGTAGCCCGTACCGATGAACGATTTGAATACCTTGTTCTCTCCCGCCAGTTCGCGCAGCAGCTGCAGGGCCGCTTCCTCCGTGCAGCTCGCATCCAGTGCCAGCGGCGCCGTTTCCAATATGGACTCGGGCACGACAGTGCTGATCAAAGCGTCCAGGGTGGGCAGGCCCAGCGTGTTCAACATCGCTTGCTTGTCGGCTTCGCGAGGGCCGATGTGGCGGCCGACGAAGGCATCGTGGTTTTCAAGCTCGCGCAATGAACGGCGTGATTGAGACATGTAATACTCCAACTCAACGGATTCGAGACTATGAAATTCTTGCGGAACCAAACCGACGGTCGAGACGCCGCTCAACCGCGGTAATAGCGTTGCTGCACGAAAGGCGTCTTGGCCACCCTTACGGGGAGCTGTTTGCCGCGGACGATGGCGTGCAGTTGGGTGTCGATCTTGGCGGCGGCCGCAGCCACGTAACCCATGGCGACGGGGCCACCCACGGTGGGGCCGAAGCCGCCGCTGGTGATCCTGCCGACCGGGTTGCCGTCCGGGTCGGTCAGTTCGGCGCCCTCGCGCACCGGCGCCTTGCCCTGCGGCAGTATGCCGACGCGCTTGCGGCTCACACCCTCCGCCATCTGCTTGAGTACGACGTCGGCGCCGGGGAAGCCGCCTTCACGCTCGCCGCCGGCCCGGCGTACTTTCGAGATCACCCAGACCAGGCTGCCTTCGATGGGCGTGGTGGTGGTGTCGATATCGTGGCCGTACAGGCACAGGCCCGCCTCCAGGCGCAGGGAATCGCGCGCACCCAGGCCTACCGGGCCGACCTCGGGCTGGGCCAACAGCGCCCGCGCCACGGTATCGGCCTGCTCGGCCGCGACGGAGATCTCGAAACCGTCCTCGCCGGTATAGCCGGAACGGGTCACGAAACAATCCGCACCGGCCACCGTGAGCCGTGCCGCGGTCATGAACACCAACTCCTGGCTGGCAGGTGCGAGACGGGCCATGACCGCTCCCGCCGCCGGTCCCTGCAATGCCAGCAACGCCCGGTCGTCCAGTACTTCGACGGTGCAATCACCGGTCAGATGCCGGCGCATATGGGCGATGTCCTGGTCCTTGCACGCGGCATTGACGACCACGAACAGATGATCCCCCGCGTTGGTGATCATCAGGTCGTCGAGTATGCCGCCTTGTTCGTTGGTAAACAGTGCATAGCGCTGGCAGTTCACGCCCAGGTCGATCACGTCCACCGGTACGATGCCTTCCATCGCGGCCGCGGCACCCTGGCCGACGAGCTTCACCTGCCCCATATGGGACACGTCGAACAACCCGGCCTGATTCCGCGTCTGCTGGTGTTCCTTGAGGATGCCCGCACGGTACTGAACCGGCATTTCATAGCCGGCGAAGGGCACCATCCGGCCACCCAGTTCGAGATGCAGATCGTACAACGGGGTTTTCAACAGCCCGCCATCCGCCTGCGCGCCAGATTCACTCATGTCATCGTTCTCCAATGGGCTTTCGACGCGCGTGGCTGGCATGCGCGACGTCCTGATGCAACCTGGAATGTTGATCAACGTTCGAACCGGGTGTTGCCCGGTCCGAACGTTCTTTCTGGTGGCGCAAATCTTTACGTCAGGCCGGTCAATCGGCCGCCGCGCCCGCCGGCTCCTCGCTCGCCCCGTCGCTGGTGAAAAACTCCCGCGTCAGCTTGAATATCACCGGGCTCAACAGGATCAGCGCAATGAGATTGGGTATCGCCATCAAGGCGTTCAGCGTATCCGCCAGCAGCCAGATGAAGCCGAGATTCGCCATGGCGCCAACCGGTGCGGCCAGACACCAGAGGATACGAAACGGCATGATGGACTTCACCCCGAACAGATATTCCACGCACTTCTCGCCGTAGAACGACCAGCCGAGCATGGTGGTGAAGGCAAAGATGGCCAGCGCCACGGTCACGATATGCGATCCGACCCCGGGCAGGGTGGTTTCGAACGCGGTCGAGGTCAGCGAGGCGCCGGTTTCACCCGACGTCCAGGCGCCGGAGGTGATGATGGCCAGCCCGGTGATGCTGCACACGATGAGCGTATCGATGAAGGTGCCCAGCATGGCGATCAGCCCCTGGTTGATCGGGCCCTTGGTCTGCGCGGCCGCGTGGGCAATGGGAGCGCTGCCCAGGCCGGCTTCGTTGGAGAACACGCCGCGCGCGACACCGAAGCGGATGGCGGCCCAGACGGCTGCACCGGCGAAACCGCCGGTGGCGGCGGTCGGGGTGAAGGCGTGGGTGAAAATCAAACCGAACGCGGCCGGTATCTCGGCGGCATTGATAATCAACACCACCAGTCCCGCCAGCAGATAACCGATTGCCATGAACGGCACCAGCTTGCCCGCGACCTGCGCAATGCGCTTGATGCCGCCGAGAATGACCGCGCCGACCAGCAGCAGCAGCGCCACACCGGTGGCCCAGGTTGGAATGCCGTAGGACGTGTTGAGCACATCGGCCACCGAGTTGGCCTGCACCGTGTTGCCGATGCCGAACCCGGCGATCGCGCCAAACCCGGCGAACGCGGGCGCCAACCAGAGCCATTTCTTGCTCAGACCATTCTTGATGTAGTACATCGGGCCGCCGACGTGGTTGCCCAGTTCGTCGACTTCACGGTACTTTACCGCGCACACGGCTTCGCCGTATTTGGTGGCCATGCCGACCAGCGCCGTGCACCACATCCAGAACAATGCCCCCGGGCCGCCGAGAAATATGGCAGTCGCGACACCGGCGATGTTGCCGGTGCCGATGGTGGCGGAAAGCGACGTCATCAGCGCATTGAACGGGCTGATCTCTCCCTTGCCGCCCTTGGGCGGGGTACGTCCCTTCCATAACAGACTGAAGCCGTAGCCGAGCTTGCGGATCGGCAAAAACTTGAGACCGATTTGCAGAAACAGCCCCGTGCCGAGAATCAACACCAGCATCAGGGGCCCCCAGACTACACCGTTAATCGCGCTTACCGCGTTAGAGATAGCTTCCACGAATCAATTCCTCCGATAATTGGCATGTCCCGCAGAAGCCGCTTTGCGCTGTTGCGCAGACCGGCGTTCTATGTACGGGTTTATTGTTATTCAACGCTGTGCTGGCGTGTCACCTCCGGTGGCGCCGGTTGCGTCGAATCGTTCGAACAGCCGATCCGCAGACGTACGGACGCATGCGGTCGGCCCGGCGGTCAGCGGACCACCAACACTGAGCATTCGGCGTGACGCAACACCCGTGCCGCGTTGGGGCCGAGAAGAAAATCCTTCAACTCGGGCCGATGCGATGCCATGACGATCATATTGATATCCAGCGCCTTGGCGAGCTTCACGATCTCACTGTAGATCGATCCCTGCCGTACGTGTAGCTCGACCTCCATGCCCTTGGGAATCTGTGCGCCGACCAGTTTCTTCAGTTCGGTCTGGGCGTGCGCGATCATTTTCGAGCCGTAGTCGTCGGGGAGCCAGGCGGCGAGCTGTGGCGGTTCCTCGGAAACCACGGTGGCGATATGCAGCTTGCCACCGGCGTGCTGCGCCTGATCGATCGCCACCGGCAGCGCTTCGCGCCACGAACTCTCTTCTCCGAGATCGACCGGCACCAGGATGTTTTCGAATGTTCGCATCTAGTTATCCTCCTGTTGGTCGCGACAAATCGGGCCGGGTTTCGCCTGGCTTGCCGACGCGTCACAAAGTCTGCTTGGTAAAAAGGAACCGGAAACGATGCAAAAAGGTTGAAAATGGTTTCCGATCGGAAATTATAAAACAGCATTCGAGATATTATTCGTTTTTTCGCCGTATCGACCTCGAATTGCGGTGCGCCGGATCGACCGGGCGCAACGAGCCCAGACGGCGTTTCAGACCGTCAAGTCCAGCACCTGATCCGAGGGTGTACATAGCCAGAGGACCCGTGCGTCTTCCTCGCTGACCGACGCGCAGGCGTGTCCCATACCCGAGTCATAGTCGACGCAATCGCCTTCTGCCAGGGTCAAGGGCTCGTAGAACTCGGAATAAAACCCGACGCCCCCCTTGAGCACCCGCAGAAACTCCTCGCCGTCGCGCCTTACCCAGCCTTTAAACTTTGCAAACGAGCGCGCCGGGATGGTGCTCTTGAACGGCAGCATCTTCTTGCGGGGCAATTCGGCACACAGCAATTCGTGTTCGTAGGTCGGTGTCGGGTGCGGCCGACCCGCGCCGGCCCGGGTCAGGGTTCGGCGTCCGGAGGCCTTGTTCTCGGCTGATGAAACAAAGAGTTGAGGAATGTCCATGCCCAGGCCCACGGCGAGTTTCTGCACTACTTCGAAGGACGGGGAAATGCGCTCGTTTTCGATCTTTGACGGCGTGGATTTGGCCAACCCCGTTTTACTGCTGACCTCGTCCAGCGTCCACTAGCGCCGCCCGCGGATTTCCCGCAAGCGCTCGCCCGGGCGCGTCGAATACCCGCGTAATTGATATTTGGTTGCAAGTATTTCCTGTTGCAATGTTTTGTTGACGGGCAGGAAACAAGACGAGTACGAATAGACGGCGATTTAACGCCGTTGCGCTCCGCTAGCCGCGACTCGGCGATGCGCCACAGTCGACGACCGGCGTCAAGCGCGGGGTTGATCTGCGGCCCCGGAGGTCAGCTCGATCATCTGCCGGAAATCGCGGCTGGAAGCGAGGAGTTCGTCGTAGCTGCCGGTGGCCACGATCTGTCCCTTGTCGATCTGATAAATACATTGGCAGAATTTTACCGTCGAGAGGCGGTGCGCGATCATGATCACGGTCAGGTGCGGTAGCTCGTCGCGCAGTGCCGACATGACCGCCTCTTCGGTGATCCCGTCGAGCGCACTGGTGGCCTCGTCAAGCAGCAGCACCTCCGGCTGACGGTAAAACGCGCGGGCCAGCCCGATGCGCTGGCGCTGACCGCCGCTCAGGCGCACCCCGCGTTCGCCGATCACGGTTTCGTACCCGTCGGGCAGATCGTGCGCAATGAAGGTGTCGATTTGCGCGATCCGCGCGGCATCGCGAATTCGCTGAGCGTCGATACGATCGGTGGCAACACCGAAGGCGATGTTGCTGGTGATGGTGTCATCGTAGAGAAACTGATCCTGCGGGACGTATGCGACCTTGCGCCGCCAACTGGCCGCGTTGGCAGCGGTAATCGGCGTGCCATCCACCGTGAACGTGCCCGCCACCGGCAACAGCAGCCCAACCACGATATCGATCAGCGTCGATTTGCCCGAGCCGGTCGAGCCGATGAACGCTACCTTGGCGCCCTTGGGGATACTCAGGTCTATGCCGGAAAGGACGTCGGTGCCGGCCGAGGCGTAGCGGAAACCGATGCCCCGGAGTTCGATCTGCCGCTCGAACTCGAGCGGTGCCGACGTAGCAGGGCCGGCGCCTGGCGCCGGACTCAGGTCCTCGCGCATATCGCTGTACACTTCGTCGATCACCGGCAGGTGATGGCTGAGTTGAGCCGCCCCGTCGAAGGCCTTGGTGAGCGCCGGCAGCAGACGATAGCCGGCCAGCGCAAACAGGGTCAACACGGGAATTCTCTCGGTGAAGTCATACCCCGCGGTGAGCCAGTACAGGACGGTCGCCAGGATCGCGCCGAACGCCAGCAGTTCGATGGTGTAACGCGGGATAATAGTGGCCAGCTGGTAACGGGGGTGGATTTCGGAGAAGTGCCGCGACGCCCGCTCGAAACGCTCGATGAAAAACGGGGCCACGCCTTCGGTCCGAATCGCCTTGACGCCGGTCATCGCGTCCGAGAAGGTGCGGATCCTGCCGTAGACCGCCGCGAGCCGTTCTTCGCCCAGGCGTTTCAGGTATCGGTGCAGGGTGAGGTGCAGCAGTATGTAGGCACCGCCAAACAGGCCAAACGCCGCCAGCGCCAAGGTCGGCCGCACCGCCAGCAGCAGCATGAAAATGACCAGTGACAGGACCGCGTAGGCGACGAACTGGCTGCCGGCCAGCAGTACTCCGGACACGAAGCTGTTGACGTCGATCACCACCTTTTTGAGCAACTGCGAGGAGTTGTGGGTCAGAAAGAATTCGTAGGGCAGCTGCGCGTAGTTGCGCAACAGCCGCATGGATACCTCGTGCGCAATCGACCAGACGCGCCGGTGGATCAGCCAGGTGGTGAACGCAGAAAACAGGGTGGAGATGGTGAAGAGCGCCAGCACCCCCCCTCCGGTCCAGATCAGCATCGACCGCGGCGAAGAGAAGTCGGCCGTGGTGTAGATCCAGCGCAGCCATTCGTTGCTATGGATCAGATCGGGTTCGGCCACGAGTTTCATAAAGGGCAGGATCGACGCGATCCCGATGACCTCGAACAAGGCCATGCCTAGAATCGCCACGAACAACCCGCCCAGCTGGAACAGGTTTTTCCGGTCCAGCAGTAACATAAACCTGTTAAGCGTTTCGCGCATCGTCAGCCGGTGTGTACAAGGTTCATGGTGTTGCTATCGCCGTCACGACGGCATAGTTCTCACCGGTGGCGACCTGTCCGCACTCGATCCGGTAGTCAGGGCCGAGTTCACGGTCGAGAAACCAGCGCCAGCTCTCCGGACTCCAGAAGTGAATATGGCCCCAGTAGCCGGTGCCGTCCTCCCGGCGAGTGCCGCTTTCGGTCTGATCCATTCGTCCGTCCGGCACGGTCAACACCAGCGCGCCCCCCGGCGCAATCCTTCCGGTCAGCCTGCGCAGCGCCTGATCGGGCCGTTCGAGGTGTTCCAGGGTTTCGGTACAGAACACGACGTCGTAACTGTCGTCCGTCAGAAACAAATCGCGGGTTGCGAATTCGGCGGCGGGGCAGAGCAGTCTGGCCAAGCCCATCATATCGTCGAAGGTATCGAAGCCGAACAGCGTCGCTGTCGGCGCCGCCCGATGGAGGGTTCTCAGCAGATATCCGGTGCCGGAGCCGATGTCGGCGATGCGGCGGGCGTGCAGTTCGATACGATGACGATGGCACAGGGTCAGTACGTCGTGAAAAAACGCGATCCTACGATCGGAAAGGTACTGGCGCAGTTGCCGCACGTCCGAGCAGGGGCTCGCATCCGGCTGACTGGCGGCGAACCGCTCGAGTAATCGGTCGAGGGCGGCGATCTCGTCGCGATCCGGGGCGGCGTAGTCGTCGGCACGCGGCGGTACGCGGCGGAGTTCAAAACCCAGACGTCGGAGGATGCGATTAGGATCTAGCTTCATCGGCGCGATTGGACCTGCCTGGGATCGGGTTGGGTTGTCGTCGTGAGCGGTGGGGAAGGCGTGGCGCAAGCGCTCGTGCTTCCCGGTGGCCGTCCATGCTCGGTCCCGTTGGGGGTCATGGTACCATGGCGGCCGCAGCGTCCATGAAGTCGACCGGCCGGTGGCCAGCGGGTGTGCGGAAATCGGCGTAATGCGCATCGTGCTGTCGAAGAGTTTCACGCCGGGTTGAAAGTTCGATGGGTCACATCGTGTACATCACCAACGGGATGGCCAGCACGCTCCACTCGAGCTTCGGCCTGAGCCGCCGCCTCGAGCAGGCCGGGCACCGGATCAGCTACATCAGCCACGTCGACGTCGAGCAGGCGGTGACGCTGAACGGGTTTGCTTTCTACCCACTGACCGCGGAGCGCACGTACCAGGTGACATTGCGCCGCAATGGCATGCCGCGTTCATCGCTGACCCGTCCCGACCGCTGGCTGCGCTGGGTGGCGCAGCGGCGCCGCATCCGCCGCCAGTCCATCGACAACGACGAGATCGAAAGGCTGATCCGCCGGCTCGATCCCGATCTGCTGGTGATCGACATCGAGTGCCATTTCGCGGTCATCGCGATTGCCGAGTTGCGCATTCCCACGGTGCTCGCCATCGTCTGGTTCACCTTGTTCCGGCACCCGAACCTGCCGCCCCTGCATACCAGCATGATGCCAGGGAGTTCAGGGTATGACCGGTTGGCAATCGGGTTGGCGTGGTGGTGGTTACGCGCTTGCACGGTCGGACGCGAATGGCGGCAGCGCTTCGGCTGGTCAGGGCTGGCGTCAAGCCTGCGGCCGGTCGCCTACGGCACCAACCGCTACCCTGAACTCAGGGCGATCGCGCGTTCCCGGGGTTACGACCTGGGTGCGGAGACCGACCGTGCGCAGTGGCTGCGTCCCATGATGTACAGCAGGCTGCCGATCTTGTGTTTCAACGCCTGGGAGTTGGAGTTTCCGCACGCGCGGCATCCGAACCTGCATTATGTCGGACCCATGATCGACCCGCAGCGTCGCGAGGCGCAGGTCGATGCCGCTTGCGCCGCGCAATGGCGGCGCTTCAAGCGGGGTCGCCGCCCGGACGCCGCTACCCACCGGCCGCTGGTCTATTGCTCGCTCGGTACCTTCTGGACGGCTGACCGCGGTTTTCTCGGACGGATTCTCGAGGTCTTCGGGCGCCGCCCGGAGTGGGACCTGGTGCTCGGGCTGGGTGGAAGGCTGTCTGCCGCGGCCATGGTCGACGTGCCGCCCAACGTGCTCCTGCTGGACTGGGCGCCGCAGGTGGAAGTCCTGCAACACGCTGACTGCGCGATCACCCACGGCGGCATCACCACCATCAACGAGTGCATCCGTGCCGAAGTCCCGATGGTGGTTTATTCAACCAAACACGTCGATCAGAACGGTTGCGCCGCGCGCGTGGCTTACCACGGGCTGGGTATCATGGCGGACAAGGATACCGATACCACGGAGCGGATAGAGCGCAACATAGCACAAGTGCTATCAGACGCGACGATGCGACGGAAGTTGGCGCAGATGCGGGAACATTTTCTCGCATACGAACGGGCGAACGCGGCGGTCGGGATGATCGAAGCCCAACTCGCGCGGCGCCCCACGGCGTCGCAGGAGCACTAGTGCCCTGTCGCGTCATAAAGTCACGTATCAACAAGGCAAAAGGCGTCCGGGCGCTAGGCGAGTGAGCGCAGGAATAGCCGGTCCTATTTCTAGCTCTCTCAACAACCCGCAGGGACGCTTTTCGCCTTGCCCGAAGGGAGTCTCCCCCTTTCACCACTGTCGCGTTGCCGGTGCTTGAAAGAGGTCCACTCTTCCTTCCCACCTGCGCCTTGCATTGGCGAAAGGGGGTGGCTCTGATGCGCAACTTTACTACGGGACAGGTCACCAGCCTGCAATTTGCACCAGCCGACCGGGTACTGGTGCAACACGCAGGCTAGCCCCGGGGCGACAACCGCCGACGGAGCGCGCTCGCGATGCGGCGCGCCTGCCGATTGCCGTGCCACCAGGCCTGGTAGATTACTCGATTGGCGTGGGCGAGATAGAGATTGTCGCCGGTGTAGACCGCACGGGTGCTGCGGTTGACCTGTTTCGTCGGCGCTGCCGAGACCTCGAGTCCGAGAAAATCGGCAAGCTTGGCCGGGCCGTCACCGGTTTCCCAGCAGATCTTGAGCAGTTTCGATGGTCGATCCTGGAAGTAGGCTTCGACGGCACGGTTATGCTCGTTGTAGTACCTCAGGTGTTCTTCACGTCGTCCCTGGGGCATCGCGTAGCCGTAGATATGTTGTTCGAATTGATGAAACGGACCCATGCGGACCGCCATGTTGCAGAGACTGCGGTACCAGACTTCGGGGCTGCGGCGCACCGTAAGCACGAACCGGGTATCGGGAAAGTACGCGTCGATGTCGCGATACAGCAGCGGCCAGGGCCAGTCCTCGAAGCTGTCATAGGCCTGCATCATCGCCAGCAGGTCATCCCGGCGCCCCGCTCGATACAGGTTGAACGCGTCGAGATCATAGGTCCGATGGCGGTAACCCCATTGCTGGAGGTAGTGTCTCAGGGTCTTGGTGCCCGTTTTGTTGAGACCAACCCCGATCACCTTAGTTTTCGATTCCTGCACGGGTGGTAAATCCCCTCGTTTCCGGCGGGCCAAGTGACGACATGTTAACTTATACTCTGCAGCCAAACCCTCCGGAGCCAACCTGCCCCGACCATGGATTTCAGCTGGACCGATGAACAGGACGAAGGATATGCGGCCAGCGTTTCCTTTGCCCGGGCGCAACTGAACGACGGCCTCGGGCAGCGCGACGCGAACGGCGTGTTTGATCCGGCTCTGTGGCGCAAGTGCAGTGAATTCGGGGTCCTCGGCTGGTGCATGCCCGAGGCGTACGGCGGCGCCGGGCTGGACGTGGTCAGCGTTATCCGCAGGCTCGAGGGGATCGGGTACGGCTGCCGCGACAACGCCCTGACGCTGGGCCTCAACGGGCAAATCTGGAGCGTCCAGGAGCCGCTGCTGCATTTCGGCAGCGAGTCGCAGAAGCAACGCTACCTGCCGAAGTTGTGCGCCGGCGACCTGCTCGCCGCCCATGGCATGACCGAGCCGGACAGTGGCTCCGACGCCTTCAGCCTGCAGGCGCGGGCGGAGCGGGTCGCCGGCGGCTATCTGCTCAACGGCCGCAAGCAATTCATCGGACTGGCCCCGGTGGCCGGTCTCAGCCTGGTGTTTGCCAGCACCAATCCCGACGTCGGGCAATGGGGCGTCTCTGCTTTTCTGGTGGAAAGCGGTTTCGCGGGCTACTCCACCTCGGCGCCGAAGGCCAAGATGGGGTTGCGCACCAGCCCGTTGGGCGACATCGTGCTGGAGAACTGTTTCGTCCCCGAAGAAAACCGACTCGGGCCCGAGGGCATAGGCGTGAGCATCTTCAACCACTCCATGGACTGGGAGCGGAGTTTCATTTTTACAAGCCACGTGGGGTCGATGGCGCGGCAGCTCGACGACTGCATCGAGTTCGCGCGGCAGCGCAAGCAGTTCGGCAAACCCGTCGGCCATTTCCAGTCCGTCTCCAACCGCATCGCCGACATGAAGTTGCGGCTCGAGACCGCCCGCCTGCTGCTGTACAAGCTGGCATGGATGAAACAGCGCGGCGAGAACGCGGCGCTCGAGGCGGCCATGGCGAAACTGTATCTGGGCGAGGCCTTTGCCGCGAACAGCGTCGAAGCGATGCGCATACACGGCGCCCGCGGCTACTTGAGCGAGTACGAAGTGGAGCGCGATGTCCGCGATGCCCTGGGCGGCGTGATCTACTCCGGAACCTCCGACATCCAACGCAACATCATCGCGCGCATCCTGGGGCTGTGAGCGCCGTCGCGGGCGCGGTGGCGGAACCGGCGGATGACGAGGCCGCGTACGCCCTGCACGATGCAGCGGAAAAGCGCGCCTGCATCGACCGCAAGTACGGGTCCGGCGGCATCATGCGCGCAGTATGAACCGAAAAGAAGTTATAACGTATCGATTATCGCAGTGGTGGCTCGGTGCCCAGCAGGCGGTTGCCTGTGCCCGCGCCTTGCAGATCCCGTTCGGCAGCCGCACCGCCGACGGTCACGCGCTCTCGCTTGGCACGCATCGTCTGCTGCGGGAGCCGAGCATTCCGGCGTTAGCGAAACCGCAGGTTTTGCCGGGTCCTGAAGCTGTTCAGCTGCAACTGCTGCTGCCGCCTGAAACGCTGCCGCACGGCACTTGGGTTGATCGCGGGTGCTTGCACGGGCGGGGCGGTCGCGGCTCGGTGGTTCAGCAACAGCAGTTCGCGGCGCTGCCGCTCTTGCAACAGACGCTGCGCCGTCCGCTGTTGACCATCGATTCGTGCGCGCGAACGTGGCAGTTGTTGCGGCCGCGGCTCGGCGGCGAAGCGGGGCGGTCGTTGAATTTGCCGGAGTTCCTGCTGGCTGGCGCGATTCAATTGCAGCAGTTGCGCCATGTTGCCCGCTTGTTCACCGGCGGCTGCAGGCTGGGTCAACAGCACAAAGAGCCATGGCATCGGTATTGTGTATCGCATGTTTGCCCCGATCGGCTGTCGTTATCCGGATTCGACCCCGATCTGACGCGATTGGTTCGATCTGTCGACGTGCCGAAACGTGTATATCATCGGAACGGAACATGGCTTCGTGGAGCCGAAAGCCGTTATCTTGTCATCCAGGAATTCTCACGAGCTACCGATGAATCTTGAGCCGATAGCCGCACGTATCATCCGGCTTGCGCCCGACGTCCCGTACTGGTCGGCGCGCGTCGTGGCGGCCCGCGGCGAACACCTGCAGGTGCGCCAGGACGTCGCGCTGCCGCCGCGACTCACCCGCGAGCTTGGTGTGTTCGTCACGGTCGTGGAGGCGGACGGCAGCGGCTACGCCGCGACGTCCAACACGGCGGAACAGGGTCTGATCGCGGCCTTCGACGCCGCTCGCGCCTGGGCGCGGCGCAATGCCGGTCGGCTGGCGCTGGACATTGCCGACCTGCCGGTCGCGGCGGCCCGCGGCGCATACGCCTCACCGGTGGTGACGTCGTGGGACTCCGAGCCGCTCCATACCAAGCTCGACCGGATCAACACCGCTTGTGCCGCGCTCGGATTGAGCACCGAAATCGTCGACTGGAGCGCCTGGATCGGGCACGAACGACGCGACAGCTGGCTGCTCTCTAGCGCCGGCGCCGATTTGAGGCAGCGATTCGAATACCTGTTTCCCGGCTGCGAAGCCGTCGCGAGCCGCGGCAGCCTGACCCAGCGGCGCAGCGGCGCCGGCGCCGGCAGCGGCCGCCAGGGCGGTCTAGAACTGCTGGAGGCGACGGGTTTCGACGCAGCGCCGCGGGCCACCGCCGAACAGGCGCTGCAACTGCTGGACGCGCCGCAGTGCCCGGAGGGCCGCTTCGACCTCTTGTTGCTGCCGAGCCAGATGGCGCTGCAGATCCACGAAAGCATCGGGCACCCGCTGGAGCTCGACCGTATCCTCGGCGACGAGCGTAATTACGCCGGTACGAGTTTTGTCGAACCCGGGATGTTCGGCACCTACCGTTACGGTTCGGAGCACCTCAACGTCACCTTCGCCCCCGACGTGCCCGGCGAACTGGCGAGTTACGCCTTCGACGACGAGGGCATGCCGGCTGAACGGCGTCACCTGATCCGCAACGGCATCCTCGAGCGGCCGCTCGGCGGCGCGCTCTCGCAGCGCCGCAGCAACCTGCCCGGCACCGCGAATACGCGCGCCTGCGGATGGAACCGCCCACCGATCGATCGCATGGCAAACCTCAACATCGAACCCGGCGGGCACTCGCTGGACGAGCTGGTCGCGCAGATGGACGACGGCGTGATCATGGACACCAACCGCTCGTGGTCGATCGACGATGCGCGCAACAAGTTCCAGTTCGGCTGCGAGATCGGCTGGCGGGTGCGCGACGGCCGGCGTTTGCATGCGGTGCGCAATCCCAACTACCGCGGCATCTCGGCAAGCTTCTGGCGCAATCTCGCCGCGGTCGGCGACCGCTCGACGTGGCAGGTGCGCGGCGTACGGAATTGCGGCAAAGGCGAGCCCAATCAATCGATCTACGTCGGCCACGCGTCGCCGGCCTGCCTGTTTCGCGACGTCGAGGTCTTCGGAGGTGAAGCGTGACCCCCGACACGCTTGCCGAACTGGCCCGGGAACTCGCCCAGCGGCTCGCCGGTAACGAGCGCCTGATCGTCAACGTCGGCGGCGAGGTCTCCGACTTCGTGCGGCTGAACCACGCTCGGGTGCGCCAGGCCGGTCAGGTGACGCAACATTACCTGACCCTGGAACTGGTCGCGGGACGCCGCCATTTGAGCGCGACCGTCACGCTGAGCGGTGACCTGGCCGCCGATCGCGCACTCGCGCGCGACATGCTGCGTGAACTGCGGATGCGCGTCGACCGTGTCCCCGACGATCCGTATCTGCACCTGCCGGACGCACCGGCGCACAGCGAGCATCGCGCGGTCAATGACTTACCCGAGGCGGGGCAGGCGATCGCCG
>CBDUNM010000059.1:0-25504 GCA_965368585.1 uncultured Chromatiales bacterium
CCCAAAGATCAATCGCCGCCCGGATCTCGGAGGACAGGAGCTGGCCCTTGTCGGACCGCTTTTCCACGCGCACCATCGGTTCGCTGCGCAAACTCATCGATCGATCTCCCCAAATACGACATCCATGGTGCCGATGATCGCGACCACGTCAGCCAGCATGTGGCCGCTCGCCATTTCATCCATGGCCGCCATGTGCGCAAACCCGGGTGCGCGTATTTTCAAACGGTACGGTTTGTTGGCGCCGTCGGACACGATGTAACAGCCGAATTCACCCTTGGGCGCCTCGACCGCCGCATAGACTTCGCCCGGCGCCGGGCAATAGCCTTCGGTGAACAGTTTGAAATGATGAATCAGGCTCTCCATCCCGTCTTTCATGTCGACCCGGCTCGGCGGCGTGATCTTATGGTCGTCGAGCATCACCGGACCAGGATTGTCGCGCAGCCACTGCACGCACTGTTTGATGATTCGCGTCGACTGGCGGAATTCTTCGACGCGCACCAGATAACGGTCGTAACAATCACCGTTGGTGCCGATCGGAATGTCGAAGTCCAGCTTGTCGTAGGCCGCATAGGGCTGCTTTTTGCGCAGGTCCCAAGCGATCCCGGAACCGCGCAGCATCGGACCCGTGAAGCCGAGCTGCCTGGCGCGCTCGGGGGTCACCACGCCGATACCCACGGTGCGCTGCTTCCAGATGCGATTGTCGGTCAGCAGCGTTTCGTACTCATCCACCAGACCGGGGAAACGATTGGCGAAGTCTTCTATAAAGTCCAGCAACGATCCTTCGCGGGCCGCGTTGCGGCGCTTGGTTTCGCGCTCGTTGGCGTACTGAGTGCTTTCGTAACGAGGCATTTGATCCGGCAGATCACGATACACGCCACCCGGACGGTAATAGGTCGCGTGCATCCGCGCGCCCGACACCGCCTCGTAGCAGTCCATGAGATCTTCACGCTCGCGAAAGCAGTACAGGAACATGGTCATCGCGCCGACGTCCAGCGCATGCGTTCCCAACCACATGAGGTGGTTCAGGATGCGCGTGATCTCGTCGAAAAGGGTGCGGATGTAGAGCGCGCGTTCCGGCGGCTCGACGCCGAGCAGCTTTTCGATCGCCCTGACGTAGCCGTGCTCGTTGCACATCATCGACACATAGTCGAGTCGGTCCATGTACCCGATCGACTGATTGTAAGGCTTCGATTCGGCCAGCTTTTCCGTACCGCGATGCAGCAAGCCGATGTGCGGGTCCGCACGCTCTATGACCTCGCCGTCCATTTCCAGAACCAGGCGCAAGACGCCGTGGGCCGCCGGATGCTGGGGCCCGAAGTTCAATGTGTAGTTACGGATCTCACGCATCGGCTTCGTTATTCTCTTTGGGCGCTTCCGGTTTCCAGCCCTGTTCGTAGCGGTTGTCTTCGCGAATCACGCGCGGCACCAGAGTCCGCGGTTCGATCGAGACGGGCTGGTAAACCACGCGTTGCTGTTCGGGGTCGTAGCGCATTTCGACTTGGCCGATTAGCGGAAAATCTTTGCGAAACGGGTGACCGATAAATCCGTAGTCGGTCAGGATGCGGCGCAAATCGGGATGTCCGGCGAACATGATCCCGAACAGATCGAAGGCCTCGCGTTCGAACCAGTTGGCCGCGGCCCAGACGCTTACCACCGAATCGATGATCGGGTTATCGGCGTCGAGATAGGACTTGACGCGCAATCGCCAGTTCTTGGTGATCGACAGCAAATGGTAAACCACCGCGAACCTGTTTTGCGGATCCATCTCGACGGGCGAGCGGTCGGCGCCCCGCCCAAAGCCGGCATTCGCGGCCCCCGTGGTGACCCACTCCGATCGGCCATAGGTTGAATAGTCGACGCCGCACACATCAATGCATTGCTCGAAGGAAAGGGCGGTCTTGACGCGCAATTCCTTCATCACGTCGAGGATCTGCTCGCGGGGCACGATCAGCGTCACTTCGCCCTTGGCCCTCGACCATTTACACCCGTCGAAGTCGCCGAGCTGTTCTTCGAGCGCTTCTTCGAGTTCTGCCAGCTTTGCTTCACGCGTCATGCGGAGGTGTCACTCTAAATGTGGTTCAACGGGCAATAGTGTTGGTTTGTCGTATCTTCTTGTGCAGCTGCAGAATGCCGTACAGCAGCGCTTCGGCGGTCGGCGGACAACCGGGCACATAGACATCGACCGGCACGATCCGATCGCAGCCCCGCACTACGGCGTAGGAATAGTGGTAATAACCGCCGCCGTTCGCGCACGACCCCATAGAGAGCACCCAACGCGGCTCGGGCATCTGATCGTAGACCTTGCGTAAAGCGGGCGCCATCTTGTTGACCAGCGTACCCGCCACGATCATCAGGTCGGATTGTCTCGGACTGGGCCGGAAAATCATACCGAAGCGGTCGATGTCGTAGCGCGCCGCCGCAGCGTGCATCATCTCTACCGCGCAACACGCCAGGCCGAACGTCATGGGCCACATGGATCCGGTGCGCGCCCAGTTGATCACCGTATCCAGCGATGTCGTGACAAAGCCTTTTTCGAGTACGCCCTCTATTCCCATTCCAATGCCCCCTTCTTCCACTCGTAGATGAACCCGACCACGAGAATGCCCAGAAAAATCATCATGGCCCAGAAGCCGACCATGCCGATCTGATCGAGCACGACGGCCCAGGGAAAGAGAAACGCGATTTCCAGGTCGAAGATGATGAACAGTATCGCCACCAGGTAATACCGTACGTCGAACTTCATGCGCGAGTCTTCGAAGGCTTCGAAGCCGCATTCGTAGGGGGAGAGCTTTTCGGCATCCGGCTTACGCGGACCCAGGACGAAGCCCAGAGCGATTGCAGCCGCACCCACGAAAGTTCCGATCAGAAGAAAGATGAGGATAGGCAAGTAGTTTGCTAGCACGCCGTGACGATCTCCCCTAGTCGTGTGAGTCTCAGAGGCCTACCTCCAGGACCGGAGAAGTCTATTTCTTCTCCCCTGCAGGGTCAAATTTAAACCGCGCGATATGTAGTTGTTTTTAATGGATTATTGATGCGCCACAGGTTTTCGCCGAAAATAAAAAAGCGGTGTCGAAAATAACCACCGCTGCATCGTTGGTGCCGAAGGCCGGACTCGAACCGGCACGGCTTGCGCCACTACCCCCTCAAGATAGCGTGTCTACCAATTCCACCACTTCGGCTTGTCTTCACTACTCGTTGCTCGGCGACGCTGCGGCCGGTGCGCTCGGCACATCCCCGGCTGTTGCACCCGGCGCCGTCGGCACATCCGCGCCAGAGCCGACCGGACTGGCGTCGGGCACGTCGCTCGCCGCCGGTACCTCGACGGCCGCTGCAGGACCCGGTTCCAGTGATAACACCTCGTCGGTGCCTACGTTCATGGCGAAGTACGCCAGGGCCAGACTGGTGGCGAAGAACGCGGCCGCGAATACACCCGTCGTACGGCTGAGAAAATTCGCCGACCCCCGCGACCCGAACACGGTGGCGGAGGCGCCGCTGCCAAACGCCGCGCCGGCATCGGCACCCTTGCCGTGCTGCAGCAACACCAAGCCGATCAGGCCCAGCGCGAGCAGCAGATGAACCACCGTCAATACAGTTTGCAGCATGATAAAAAACCTTATGCGTTCGCCGCGGTACAGATCGCGAGAAAATCGGCCGCCTTCAATGCCGCACCGCCAATCAAGCCGCCGTCGATGTCGGGACTGGCCAACAGTTCCACGGCGTTATCCGGCTTCATACTGCCGCCGTAAAGAATCTGCAGCCGCTCCGCGACCGCCGCATCATGCGCGGCAACGCGGCTGCGGATGAACGCGTGTACATCCTGCGCCTGCTCCGACGTGGCCGTTTTGCCGGTGCCGATGGCCCAGACCGGTTCGTAGGCGACGACACCCTCGCCCAACATGGCGATTCCGCAATGGTCGATCACCGCGTCCACCTGGCGCGCGATCACCTGCTCGGTCACGCCCTGCTCACGCTCTTGCAACGTCTCGCCGATACAGAAAATCGGCACCAGTCCGTGCTTGCGCGCGGCGGCGAACTTCTCCGCGACCAGCGCATCGGTTTCGCCGTGGTAGGTACGCCGCTCGGAATGCCCGACGATCACGTACTTGCAACCAAACTCCGCCAGCATCGGACCCGAGCACTCGCCGGTGTAGGCGCCGCTGTCGTGCACCGACACATCCTGGCCGCCCCACGCAATTCCCGTGCCGCGCAGGCGCTTCTCGGTTTCCGGCAAAAACACCGCGGGCGGACATACCGCTATTTCAGCGGTGGTGACCGTATCCGCCTTTGCCTTGATCCCGTCCAACAGTTCGGCAACGCTGGCCCGCGATCCGTTCATTTTCCAATTGCCTGCGACTAGTGGCTGACGCATCAGATTCCTCCTAAAAATCAGGTCGCGTAGCTTACCGGCAAGGCTACCGAAAAGCAATCATCTTGGACGCTGAGCACAACCGGATCGACGCCGGTAAATAATTGATTCCAAGCGCGAATTCACAACGACTGGCGATCGCCGCCAATGCCGTCCGGTGATCTCGGCGCCCGAGAGGTGCGAAATTGCGGGTGCGGAGGGTGCCGATAAAACCGTGCAACTTACCCGCCGAGTGCCCGCTGCACGCCCACCGCAGCCACGGACTCCACGGTTTGCGCGATCCGGCGCGCCAGCAAATCGACCTGGTCGGGCTCCCGGCCTTCGACCATCACCCGGACCAAGGGCTCGGTGCCCGAGGGCCTCAGCAGCACCCTGCCCTGATCACCCAGTTCGGATTCGACCGCCAAGACAGCGGCATGTACGGCCTTGCTGTTCATGATATCCAGCGGCTTGGCCGATCCGAGCCTCACGTTGATCAGGGATTGCGGGAATTTTTGAATGCCGGCCAGGAGTTCGCGCAGCGACTTGCCGGATTTGTGCATTTCCGCCAACACCTGCAGGGCCGATACCGTACCGTCGCCGGTGGAGGTACGATCCAGACAAATGATGTGGCCCGACGGTTCGCCACCCAGTGTCCATTGCTCGCGACGAAGGCGCTCGAGGATGTAGCGATCGCCCACGTTGGTCCGCTCCAGCCCAACCCCCAGTTCCCTGAGTGCCAACTCCAGACCCAGATTACTCATCAGGGTTCCGACCACGTTGCCATTGAGGCCGCCATTGCGCAGCCGCGAACAGGCGATGACGTAGATGATCTCGTCACCGTCGACCAGGCTGCCCTGCTCGTCGACCATCAAAACCCGATCACCGTCACCGTCCAGCGCGATGCCGATATCCGCGCGGTGCGACCGAACCGCCTCGACCAGGCGCTCGGGATGCGTCGAGCCCACGCCATCATTGATGTTCAGGCCATTGGGCTCGGCACCGATCGCAATCACCTGGGCACCCATTTCGTCGAACACGTTGGGCGCAATGTGATAGGTCGCCCCGTGCGCGCAATCCACCACCACCTTCAGATTCCCGAAATTCATACTGGCCGGAATCGTGCTCTTGCAAAACTCGATGTAGCGCCCGCGCGCGTCTTCGATGCGATGCGCCTTTCCCAACTGCTCGGATGACACGGTGGTCATCGGCTTGTCGAGTTCGGCCTCGATGGCCGCCTCGATCGCGTCGTCGAGCTTGAGCCCTTCGCCGGAAAAGAATTTAATGCCGTTGTCTTGATGCGGGTTATGCGAGGCGCTGATGACGATGCCCGCCTGGGCGTGCAAGGTGCGCGTCAGGTAGGCGATCCCGGGTGTGGGCATCGGCCCCAACAGATAGGTATCGATACCCGCCGCGGCAAGCCCCGCTTCCAGCGCCGATTCGAACATGTAGCCCGAGATGCGGGTATCTTTGCCGATCAACACCTTGCCGCGTTTCCCCGCGCTGAGCACACGACCGGCCGCCCAGCCCAGACGCAGGACGAACTCCGGATTGATATTGCCTTCGCCGACCCGACCGCGGATACCGTCGGTCCCGAAATATTTTCTGGCCATGTGCTTCTCACCCTGTTGTCCAATCGAAACGCCGCGCTGACTCAACCGCGGAAGCGTCACTGCGCCAGCGCGTCCAAAACGGCCAGCGCATCCACCGTTTCGGCGACGTCGTGCACCCGCAGAATGCGTGCGCCGCGCTGTGCCGCCAGCAGAGCCGCCGCAATACTCCCCGCAAGACGATCCGCCACCTCGCGCCCGGTGATCGCACCGATCATCGACTTTCGCGAAATACCCGCCAGGACAGGTAAACCCAGGTCGCCAAACGCCTGCAAGCGCGCCAGCAAGGTCAGAGTATGCTGCAACGTCTTACCACAGCCGAAGCCGGGATCGATCACCAGCCGGTCGCGCGCAATGCCCACCGCTTCGCAGGCGGCCACGCGCGCGGCCAGATACTCCTTTATGTCGGTCACCACATCCCGGTATTGAGGGTCGGTTTGCATCGACCGCGGTTCGCCCTGCATATGCATGAGACAAACCGGCACGTCGGCCTCGCGCGCGGCGGCCAAGGCACCCTCGGCGCACAGCGCGCCGACGTCGTTGATCATCCCCGCACCGGCGCGTACCGCCGCGCGCATCACCTCAGGCTTACTCGTATCGACGGATACCGGGATCGGCAACTCCCCGCTTACGGCCTCCAGTATCGGCAAGACCCGGTCGAGTTCCTGTTGCACCGATACCGGCTGAGCGCCCGGGCGCGTGGACTCACCCCCGATATCGAGGATCGCGGCGCCCTGCTCGGCAAGGCGGAACGCCTGATCAACAGCCGCTTTGATGTCGGTAAAACGCCCGCCGTCGGAAAACGAGTCAGGCGTCAGGTTCAGGATGCCCATGACCCGTGGCCGGGACAGATCGAGCTTGTTTCCGCCGCAATCCAGGATCAAGAGCTATCCTCCGCCAACAAAAAAAGCCGGGATCGCTCGACCGACGCCCGGCTTTGATTCCCGATCTCAACTATCGCTGATCAGTGCTGCCCGGCGGGATCTCCGATCGGCCCTTCCTGACTGTCAGCGGCCGGTGCTTCCTCTTCTGCCTTCAGACCCGGCCCAGGCGGGGTGTCGTCGTCCCAATCGGCCGGCGGCCGAGGGGGACGCCCGGCCATGATATCGCCGATCTGTTCCTGATCGATGGTCTCGTACTTCATCAGGGCGTCGGCCATTGCATGCAACTTGTCCAGGTTCTCCTTGAGGATGTCTTCGGCACGTTCGTAATTCCGATCGATGAAGGATCGGATCTCTTCGTCGATGGCGCGCGCCGTATCGTCCGACACGTTCTTGTGTTGGGTGACCGAGCGACCCAGAAACACCTCCTCTTCCTCGTCGCCGTAAAGCAAAGGCCCCATTTTGTTCGACAGCCCCCACTTGGTGACCATGCTGCGGGCGATCTCGGTGGCACGCTTGATGTCGTTGGATGCGCCGGTGGTCACGTGGTCGTCGCCGAAGATCATCTGCTCGGCGATCCGCCCGCCGAACAAGCTGGAGATCTGGCTCTCGAGATGTTCCTTGCTGTGCGAATAGCGATCCTCTTCGGGCAGGAACATGGTCACCCCCAGCGCCCGGCCTCGCGGAATGATGCTCACCTTGTAGACCGGGTCGTGTGCGGGCACCTTCAGACCCACGATGGCGTGTCCCGCCTCGTGGAATGCCGTCAGCCGCTTCTCGTCCTCCTTCATCACCATCGAGCGCCGTTCCGCGCCCATCATGATTTTGTCCTTGGCCTTCTCCATGTCGTCCATGTCCACCAGGCGCTTGTTGGCTCGCGCCGCGAACAGCGCCGCTTCGTTGACCAGGTTCGCGAGGTCGGCGCCCGAGAAGCCGGGGGTTCCGCGCGCGATGATCGACGGCTTGACGTCGTCCGACAAGGGCACTTTGCGCAAGTGCACCTTCAGGATTTGTTCCCGACCGCGCACGTCTGGCAGCGGCACGACCACTTGTCGGTCGAACCGGCCGGGACGCAACAAGGCCGGGTCCAGTACGTCGGGACGGTTGGTGGCGGCGATCACGATCACGCCCTCGTTGCCCTCGAAGCCGTCCATTTCGACCAGCAGTTGGTTCAGGGTCTGCTCGCGCTCGTCGTGGCCGCCGCCCAGGCCGGCGCCGCGGTGACGACCGACCGCGTCGATCTCATCGATGAAAATGATGCAGGGCGCGTGCTTTTTGGCCTGCTCGAACATGTCGCGTACCCGCGACGCGCCCACGCCGACGAACATCTCGACAAAATCGGAACCGGAGATGGTGAAAAACGGTACCTTGGCCTCGCCGGCGATCGCCCGCGCCAACAGTGTCTTACCTGTACCGGGCGAACCGACCATCAGCACGCCGCGCGGAATCTTGCCGCCCAGCTTTTGAAACTTGGAGGGATCGCGCAGAAAATCCACCAGTTCCTTGACCTCTTCCTTGGCTTCTTCGCAACCCGCCACGTCTTGAAAATTGACCTTGACCTGATCCTCGCTCAGCATGCGGGCGCGGCTCTTGCCGAACGACATCGCGCCTCGCCCGGCCCCGCCGCCCTGCATCTGACGCATGAAGAAGATCCACAAGCCGATCAGGATGAACAACGGAAACCAGTTGATTAGGATCTGCCACAGCAGCGAGGGCTGCTCCGGCGGCTTGGCGATGATTTCGACATTGTTCTTCAACAAATCGGCGACCAGGCCATCGTCCTGCGGTGCGTTGGTGGTAAAGCGGCTGCCGTTGGCGGTAATGCCGACGATCTGCCCGTCTTTGTGGATTTCCACCTTGGCGACATTGCGCTGCGACACCTGCTCGAGGAACTGAGAATAGGAGATCGGCGGTGCCGCTTTCTTCGGGCTGGTGAAATTATTGAACACGGTCATCAGCACGATGGCGATGACGACCCAAAGAATTATGTTTTTTGCCATATCGTTCAAAGCACTGCCCTCGTGCCGTGGTGGGCCGAACCCAACCGTGATGTGTGTCGGTCAATGCGACCTGGAATCATTTCTATGTACTTCGTAACCTACTATGAATCATAGTTCCCCGCCACCAGGTATACCTCGCGGCTTTGCGTTCGGGACGCTGGCGGTTTCCGCGTAACCACACGACGAAAACTGCTGCGGAGTTCCCGCACGAAGCCGTCAAAGCCCTCTCCCTGGAATACCTTGACGACCAGGCTGCCGCTCGGCCGCAGCGATTCACGCGCGAATTGCAAGGCCAATTCGCACAAGTACATCGATCGGGGCTGGTCCACCGCGTTCACACCGGTGACATTGGGGGCCATGTCGGAAATTACAACATCCGCCGCATGACCGCCCAGGGCTTCATGTAACCGCTGCAGCACCGGCTGCTCGCGAAAATCGCCTTCGAGGCAGATTACTCCGGGTATCGGCGTCATGGGCAGGATATCCAAGGCAATCACCTGGCCGTTGGTGCCAACCAGCTGGTCGGCCAGCTGCGACCATCCACCCGGAGCGGCACCCAGGTCAACCACCCGCATTCCCGGTTTGATCAAATGGTCTTTTCGTTGTATCTCCAGCAGCTTGTATACGGCGCGTGAGCGATAACCATCGCGTTGCGCGCGCTGTACGTAAGGATCATTGACGTGTCGCTGCATCCAGCGATGGCTGCTTTTGGAACGTGGCACCGCTTATCCCCGCGCAGATTCGTTTATTTCCTGGCTGTGACAGCGGTCAGACCGCACGCTACACTACGCCCCCTGTTTCGCCCTCACATCCGCTGTTTTTCACACTTGAAGGATGAGACCCGTGACTTTGTCAGATTCGCAAAGGCGCCACCTCAGAGGCCTCGCGCATGCCCTTAAGCCCGTCGTCATAGTCGGCCAGCACGGGCTGCGCGAAGCGGTGTTGAACGAAATCGACCAGGCGCTAACGGTTCACGAGTTGATCAAGGTGCGCGTGGGCGCCGACGACCGGGATTCCCGCGCGGCCACGATCGAAGCCATCGTCGCCCAATGCGGGGCGCAAGTCGTGCAGCGTATCGGCCACATCGCCGTGCTGTTCCGCCGCAACGAGAAAAAACCCAAGGTGGCGCTTCCCTCGCGGTAAGCGCCGGCCTACTCGTAACGGACCTCGAGAACTTCGAACTCGCGCTGCCCGCCGGGCACGGTGAACTCCACCTCGTCACCCTCGCTCTTGCCGATCAGCGCGCGCGCGATCGGAGACGACACTGAAATGAGGCCTTCGCGAATGTCCGCTTCGTCTTCACCGACGATCTTGTAGGTGTGTTCCTCGTCCGACTCGAGATCCAGGACGTCCACGGTCGCGCCGAAAACCACTTTTCCGCCTGCGTTCAAGGCAGCGACGTCGATGATCTGGGCGTTCGACAGTTTCCCTTCGATGTCGCGGATGCGGCCCTCGATGAACCCCTGCTGCTCGCGCGCCGCATGGTACTCGGCATTCTCCTTCAGATCACCGTGCGCCCTGGCCTCGGCAATGGCCTGGATCACGCGCGGACGCGCCACCGTTTTCAACTCGTTCAGTTCCTGACGCAACTTTTCGGCGCCATGGACCGTCATGGGAGTCTTACTCATAAGCCAATTCTCTCAACTCGTTTCAGGCGTGCAGCTCTTTGAGGCTGCTAACATTCCGTTCGTCGGGTTGACGCAGCGCCAGGATGGCCGCTTCCGCACCGGACATGGTCGTGGTGTAGCTCACCTTGTGCTGTAGCGCCGACCGGCGAATCGATGCCGAGTCGATAATCGCCTGCTTACCATCGGTAGTATTGATAATCAGACGAAACTCGTCGTTTTTGATCATATCAACAATGTGCGGACGGCCCTCGTAGACCTTGTTCACGCGCCGACAGGGGATGCCCGCGTCGGCGATCGCCGTGCAGGTACCCGAGGTGGCCACCAGCTCAAAACCCAGCTCCACCAGATCCCGTGCAACCTGGACCACGCGCTTCTTGTCCGCTTCGCGTACCGACAGCATCACCCGGCCTTTGCGCGGCAACTTGACGCTGCCGCCTTCCATGGCTTTGGCGAACGCCTCGCCAAAGGTCGCGCCTACGCCCATCACTTCGCCGGTGGATTTCATTTCCGGCCCCAGCAGGGTGTCGACCCCCGGAAACTTGATGAAAGGAAACACGGCCTCTTTGACGAAATACTGATTCGGGATGATTTCGGTCGCCGCGCCCTGCTCTTGCAGCGATTTTCCGACCATGCAACGGGCCGCAATCTTGGCCAGCGGCCGCCCGGTCGCTTTCGACACGAACGGCACAGTACGCGATGCCCTGGGGTTGACCTCCAGAATATAGATTTCGTCGTCCTGGATGGCAAACTGGGCGTTCATCAGCCCGACGACCCCCAGTTCCATCGCCATCTTGCGCATCTGATCGCGCATGCGATCCTGCACCGCGGCGCTCAGCGTATACGGCGGCAGCGAGCAGGCGGAGTCGCCCGAATGCACGCCCGCCTCCTCAATGTGCTCCATGATGCCGCCGATCAGGACCTGCTCACCGTCACAGATGGCATCCATGTCCACCTCGATTGCATCGTTGAGAAAGCGGTCCAGCAGCACCGGCGATTCGTTGGACACCTTGACGGCTTCGCGCATGTATCGCTGCAGATCGGCCTCCTCGTAGACAATTTCCATCGCCCGTCCGCCCAGGACATACGACGGCCGCACCACCAGTGGATAGCCGATTTCCTGCGCCAGCCGAATCGCCTGCGTCTCGTCGGTAGCGGTGCGGTTCGGCGGCTGCCTGAGGCCCAGCTTGTGTACCATTTGCTGGAACCGCTCACGATCTTCGGCGGCGTCGATGGCGTCCGGCGAGGTGCCGATGATCGGCGCCCCAGCCGCTTCGAGCGCGCGTGCCAGCTTGAGTGGCGTCTGCCCGCCGTACTGCACGATGACACCGGCCGGATTTTCCTTGTGGACGATTTCCAGGACGTCCTCGAGCGTCAACGGCTCGAAGTAGAGGCGATCTGAGGTGTCGTAGTCGGTCGAGACGGTTTCCGGGTTGCAGTTGATCATGATGGTCTCGTAACCGTCGTCACGCATGGCAAAGGCGGCATGGACGCAGCAATAGTCGAACTCGATGCCCTGGCCGATGCGGTTGGGACCACCACCGAGCACCATGATCTTTTCGCGGCTGCTGGGCAGGGCTTCGCATTCTTCCTCGTAGGTGGAGTACATGTACGCGGTGGTGGAGGCGAACTCGGCCGCGCAGGTATCGACGCGTTTGTACACCGGACGTACCCCCTGGGCCCAGCGTCGCTCCCGCACCACGGCCTCCTTTTCGCCCAGCAGATCGCCCAGGCGCTGGTCGGAAAACCCCTTGCGCTTGAGCTGCAACAGTCGCTCGCCGTTCAGCGCCGCCATGCCTTCCCGTGCGATACGCTGCTCTTCGAGCACCAGATCCTCGATCTGCGCCAGAAACCAGGGATCGATCCTGGTGGCCTCGACTACCTCCTCCAGATTCAGGCCGAGTCGAAACGCGTCGGCGATGAACCACAGACGCTCCGCGCTGGGCTGACGCAGCTCGGTAATGATGTGACCGCGAACGCCCGCGCCGGCCGGATCGACCACCGGATCCAGCCCGGCCTTACCGGTCTCCAGACCACGCAGCGCCTTTTGCAGCGACTCCTGAAAGGTTCGACCGATCGCCATGACCTCGCCGACCGATTTCATCTGGGTGGTCAAGCGGCAATCGGCTTGCGGGAATTTCTCGAACGCGAATCTGGGCACCTTGGTGACGACGTAGTCGATGGCCGGCTCAAACGACGCGGGCGTGACACCGCCGGTGATGTCGTTGCGCAACTCGTCCAGGGTGAAGCCCACGGCGAGCTTCGCGGCGATTTTGGCGATGGGAAAACCGGTGGCCTTGGAGGCCAGGGCAGAGGAGCGCGACACCCGCGGATTCATTTCGATGATAATGAGACGCCCGTCTTCCGGGTTGACGGCAAACTGAACATTCGAGCCGCCTGTCTCCACCCCTATCTCACGCAGCACGGCAATCGACGCATCCCGCATGATCTGGTACTCCTTGTCGGTCAGCGTTTGCGCGGGTGCCACGGTGATGGAATCGCCCGTGTGTACGCCCATCGGATCGAAGTTCTCGATCGAACAGACAATGATGCAATTGTCGCGCTGATCGCGCACGACTTCCATTTCGTATTCTTTCCAACCGAGGATCGATTCCTCGATCAGCAATTCGGTGGTCGGCGACAGGTCCAGACCGCGCTCGCAGATCTCTTCGAATTCGTCACGGTTGTAGGCGATGCCACCTCCCGATCCGCCCATGGTGAAAGAGGGCCGGATGATCGCGGGAAAGCCGATCCGCGCCTGCACCTGGTGGGCCTCTTCCATACTGTGCGCCACTGCGGAATTAGGCATGTCCAGTCCGATCTTGCGCATCGCCTGACGGAACAGGTCGCGGTCCTCGGCCTTGTCGATGGCCTCGGGTTTGGCACCGATCATTTCGACACCGAACTCTTCCAGCACCCCCTCGCGCACCAGGTCCAGCGCGCAATTCAGCGCCGTCTGACCGCCCATGGTCGGCAGCAACGCCTGCGGGCGCTCCTTCTCGATGATCTTCGCCACCGTCTGCCAGGTGATCGGCTCGATATACACCGCGTCGGCCGATTCGGGATCAGTCATGATAGTGGCAGGGTTGGAGTTCACCAGCACGACCCGGTAGCCTTCCTCGCGCAATGCCTTGCAGGCCTGCGCACCGGAGTAATCGAACTCGCAGGCCTGCCCGATCACTATGGGTCCGGCGCCGATGATCAGGATGCTGTCTAGGTCGCTACGTTTAGGCATGATCTACCGAGTTATCTGGGTTTTCTTTTGCGGCCGGTGCGCGGCGCGTGATTCACGCGGCGTCGTGGTCAGCCGAATTCTTGCGCTGCTGCATCAACTCGACGAAATGATCGAACACCGGCGCCACGTCGTGCGGCCCGGGGCTGGCTTCAGGATGTCCTTGAAAGCCGAACGCGGGACGGTCGGTGCGATGCAGGCCTTGCAGGGAACCATCGAACAGGGACTTGTGGGTGACTCGCAGGTGCCCGGGCAGACCTTCCTGGTCCACGGCAAAGCCGTGATTCTGGCTGGATATCATCACGGTGTGGTCGGCCAGGTCCTGCACCGGATGGTTGGCACCGTGATGCCCGAACTTCATCTTGACCGTCTTCGCTCCGCTGGCGAGGCCCAACAGCTGATGGCCCAGGCAGATGCCGAAGGTCGGTAAGCCGCGTTCGACGATTTCGGCGATTGCCGCCACTGCATAGTCACAGGGCTCCGGGTCGCCGGGACCGTTGGATAAGAAGACCCCGTCGGGTTTCATCGCCAACACCGCAGCGGCAGTGGTTTGCGCCGGCACCACGGTCACCCGACAACCGCGGCTCACAAGCATGCGCAGGATATTGCGTTTCACACCATAGTCGAAGGCAACCACGTGGAACGCGTCGTCCTGTACCGCGTGCTCCGCATAACCCCGGCCCAGCTGCCAGGTTCCCCCGGACCATTCGTAACTTTCCCGCGTACTCACTTCTTTCGCCAGATCCATCCCCTTCAGACCGGGAAATGCCCGCGCCGCGCTCAGCGCGGTGTCGTCGTCGGCGGCGGCGCCGGCCATCAGGCAACCGTTTTGCGCACCCTTTTCGCGCAGGATGCGCGTCAGCTTGCGGGTATCGATGTCGGCAATGGCGACCACGTCGTGGTCGCGCAGATAATCGTCCAACCTGCGGGTGTTGCGCCAGTTGCTGGCCGCCAGGGGCAAGTCGCGGATAATCAAACCCGCCGCGTGCACCAGCGACGCTTCTTCGTCTTCCGTGTTGGTGCCGGTGTTGCCGATATGCGGGTAGGTCAGGGTGACCAGTTGGCGGGCATAGGACGGATCGGTCAGGATTTCCTGGTAGCCCGTCATTGCCGTGTTGAACACCACCTCGCCGACGCTTTGACCCGCGGCGCCGATCGAGCGTCCGCGAAACACGGTGCCGTCTTCAAGGACGAGAATAGCCTTTTCTGTCATTAGCTTACGCGCGCGCAAAAGAGCAGCCCGCGTATCGCAGACCACTCTGGATAGAGAGTCGTTAGTTGGACGTCAGGAAATCACCATACGCCGAAGCCGAAATTTTACGTAAGGAGCGGCCTCATGTCCATGCGCGGTCGGGTTATTTCAGGTGTTGGCGCGCCCAACCCACGATCGAGCCGGCATCCATGGCGCCCGAGACGCGGGCGGTTTCCCGGCCACCGGAAAACATCACCATGGTCGGGATACTGCGTATACCCAGCTGACCGGCGAATTCCTGCGCCTGCTCGGTATTGAGTTTCAACAACCGCATGGTGGGCTCCAGCGTTCTCGCCGCCTGCTCGAAGGCCGGCGCCATCATCTTGCACGGACCGCACCACGGCGCCCAGAAATCGACCAGCAACGGCACGTCACTGCGTTCGATTTGCCGTCGCAAGGCCGCGTCGTCAACCGTCAGGGGCTTGCCGTCGAACAGGGGCGCGCGGCATTTACCGCAGCGGCCGGCATCGTCAAGACGCTGTGCAGGCAACCGGTTGACGCCGCCGCAACCCGGACAAACGACGTGAAGGGAGTTTTGCATATTAGTAATCCGTTAAACGCTTAACATTATTTTCACAAATGGGTCTCGCCGGGCAAGATTCAAGGACCGCGAGCAACACGCCGGGATTGCAATCGCGCTAAGATCCCCCAATTTCGCGTTGAAGAACGTCGGCGACCATTTTGCACGCAAGGAATTTTATCGATGCCAGACTCTCCCTATATCGTTGAGGTCACCCGTGAAAACTATCAACAGGTTATGGAGGCCTCTTTTCAAGTTCCGGTGCTGCTCGACTTCTGGGCCAGCTGGTGCCAACCCTGCCAGGTCTTGATGCCCATACTCGCCAGCCTCGCGAACCAATACGGCGGCAAATTTCTGTTGGGCAAACTGAACACCGAGGAGGAGCAGGAAATCGCCGCGCAATTCGGAATTCGCAGCATTCCCACCGTTAAATTGTTCCGCAACGGCCAACCTGTGGACGAATTCTTGGGCGCACTGCCCGAAGCGGAAATTCGCAGTTTCCTCGACCAACACCTGCCGAGAGCCTCTGACGCCATCGGGCAACGGGCGGAAGAAATGCTGCGGGCCGGTAACGGCGATGCCGCGGCCGCACTGTTGCGGCAGGCGCGGCAAGACGACCCGGACAATCACCACCTCACTGTCGTGCTCGCGCGGGCGCTGGCCGCAAGCGGTGACGTAACGGCGGCGAAAGCCACGCTGGACGAACTGCCGCCGGCCGAACAGGATAAGCCGGAAGCGGTCGCCTTGCGCAACCAGTTGTATTTCGACGCGCTGATTGCAACGGCGCCCGCGCCGGTTGAACTGGAAAACCGCCTGGCCGCGGACGACGCTGACAGCGAAGCGCGCTTTCTGCTGGCGGCACACAAGGTCGTCGCGCAGGACTACGACGCCGCCACGGAGTTGCTGCTGGAACTGATGCGCAAAGACCGCGCTTATGGCGAAGACGCCGCGCGACTGACGCTGGTAAAAATATTCGATCTGTTGGGCGACGATCCCCGGGTCTCCCGGTACCGCAGCCAGATGTCCAGACTGCTCTACTGAGCGCCCGCCGCCACGGCAACGATCTGGACAACCTCCGCTGTATCGTTGCGCACGCGGAAACGGACGTCGAAATCGATCAGTTGCAGCCCGTAGACGCGTTCCTCATCACGGGTCGCACGATAGGCCGGCCGCGGATCCAGCGCCAGCGAAGCGGCGATCAGGGTCAACAGCGCGTCGTCGATCTGCAGTTTCCCGACTGCGTCGAGCGCCGCCGGGGAGAATTTCACGTCGAGCCGGCGCGCGGGCGCCTGGTCTGCATACCCGCCCCGCGCGGCGGGAAGCGAATCGGCATAAGGAAGATAGGGCTTGATATCGAACACGGGTGTATCATCCACGATATCCAGGCCGCGTACCCGCAAACGCGCGCCATGAGAGAGATCGACATCCAGTAGCTCGAGTACCGAAAGCCCCAGGTGATTGGGCCGGAAGGGAGAGCGGCTGGCGAAGACTCCGCGGGTGGTATTACCGCCCAAGCGCGGTGGCCGGACCCGGGGCCGCCAGCCCTGGTCGATCACGGCGTGGAACAAGAATGTCACCCAGATATGCGAAAAATCGGACAACCCGTCAAACATTTCGGGCCGGTCGAAAGACGGCAGCATTTCGATCCAGCCTTCTGCGGACGGCGCCAGACCCGGCTGGCGTGGGATGCCGAATCGCTGACGATAGGGAGAGCGGACGGTGCCGATCACCGTCAGATTGTATCGAGTCAGCATCGTATTTCTAACCTGAAGCTGCGAATTGACGAGCACAATGGGGCCGCTGGGGTTCAACCCGACCCGGCGAGACACTAAGGTTAGCGCGGGCCAGAGCATCCGGAAATACTAATTACCGGGTCGTTCCGGAACGCCAGTCCGAAGGTGGGAGAAAAGTAGATCGCGGGAAGCGCACTGAATCCGGCACGACAAACAGCGCACACCCATGTGCAACCCTGCCGATCAGACGGGTCGCCGGTCGTAACCGGTTGCGTGATGGCCAATCCGAACAAACGTTTCGCTTTCGTGACCGATATTCCCAATGCACAAGCAGAGCATGACGTACCGCAGCGGTAACAAATTGTCGCTACTCAGTCGGATCATTGTTCGACGCGCCTTCGCCCTGGCTGGAACTTTGGTCAAAGGTCCCGCGATTCGCCAGTTCGATAGCACGCATGCCTAGCGATCCACCGGAAAACGAGCCTTGGTCCGATGAAGCAAACATACCTTCATCGCACTATTTAAAGCTCAAGGCACGTTACAAACGCCTGCGGAGGATTTTCGACGGTTCCTACGACCCCAGTATCGTCGTCGATCTCGAAACCAACACCATTATTGAATGCAATGCGAAGGCGATATCGATTTTCGACTGCCGCAGAGGTGAGGATTTCGCCGTCATCACCAGTCGGTTCGTAGAAAACGCCGAGCGGCCGTTCAGTACCTTTCTCGACGAAGTGTTGCTCACCGGCTACGGCTACACTGAAGATTTTCCCTACAGCGACGACGCGGACTGCGTTAGTGTTGCGCTTGCGGCGTCGGTGCTCGATATCGGCAAGCGCCGCCTCTTGTCGTTCACCGTACGGGATATCAGCGAACGTAAACGTTTCGAATCCAAGATCCAGCATCTTGCCTACCACGACGCTTTGACCAACCTGCCGAACCGTGCCCTGCTGAAGGACCGTATCAAGAATGCGCTGGCGCGCGCCAAGCGCAGCGGTGAAACCGGCGCACTGTTGTTTCTCGATCTGGACAATTTCAAGCGTATCAACGATTCGCTCGGTCATTCGATCGGCGACAAACTGCTCCAGAAACTGGCAGTCAGACTGACCGGTGCGCTGCGTGCCGAGGACACGGTCGCCCGCCTGGGCGGCGACGAGTTCGTCGTGCTGGTCGAGCGGTTGGGCAGAATGCCGGACGAACTGCGGGAACGCGTCGCCGAGATCGCCACCAAGATTCGTGTGTCGGTGTCGCGACCCTACCGCATCGAGGGTCATGAGCTGCTGGCTACCGCGAGCATCGGCGCGGTCACCTACCCCGCCGATGGCGATAACGTCGACCTGCTCCTGCGACACGCGGACATGGCGATGTACCACGCCAAGGACGCCGGGCGCGATGCCACCCGGTCTTTCGCCCCCGCCATGGACGAGGTGGTCGGCCAACGCCTGCGGGTGGAGAACGAACTGCGGCAAGCACTGCGCGGCGATAGGCTGTTTCTGCACTACCAACCAGTGATGACACTGCGCGATAACACCATGGCGGGCGCCGAGATACTTCTGCGCTGGCGGCGCGGCGACGGCGAACTGGTCACGCCGTCGGATTTCCTGCCACAGATCGACGACCACAATCTGATCATCAAGGTCGCCGACTGGGTACTGGTGGAGGTCTGCCGTATATTGGCTGCCTGGCAGGATACGCCGCTACTGGCCTATCCGGGTTATCTTTCGGTGAACCTTAGCCACTTGCAGTTTCAACAAAACGACTTCAATGACCGTGTCCGGCAATTGTTGCTGGAAACCGGCGCCGACCCCAAGCTGTTGCAGTTCGAATTGACGGAGAGCGCCATCGATCGCGATGTACACAATGTCCGGCAGAAAATGACGCAATTGCGTGACCTGGGCATACGTTTCGCGATCGATGACTTCGGCACGGGGTCGTCGTCGCTGGCATCGCTCAAAGAACTGCCGTTGGACACGTTGAAAATCGACCGGTCGTTTGTAAGCCATCTGACCACCGACCCGAACGACGAAGCTATCGTGGAGGCCGTGCTGTCGTTGGCCCGTCACTTTAAGCTGAGCGTCATCGCGGAAGGAGTCGAAAATCGCGAGCAATTGACCTTCCTACGCGATCGCGGTTGCGAATACTACCAGGGAATACTGGCACGACCACCGCTGGCCGAGCATGAGTTCGTCGAAGAATTGGTGCACTACGCGGCGCTGCGCGATAAGCGCTGAAAACCGACTTCGCGCACCGGGAGATAGCACAGACAGCTGTCGTAAGCGGCGACCGATAGTGCCGTCGCCAGCACGGTTGCGCTCGACCTACGACCGTTGCAATCGAGCGCGACACGATGCGAGCCGGTGGCAGTAAAACCGGGCCATCGCCTTTTCGCAGGCGCAGTCTCCGTCGTAACCGATCTCGCCCACGCGCGCTTTCATATGAGCAATCTCTTCGCGCAGCCGTTGAGTATCCTGGCCGGAGCGGGGTTTAACCCCGCTATGATAGGTGTGCAGCATCTAGAGTTGCCTTCATGCGTTGCTTTGATTTGTTCGTCTAGACATGATGTCTGGACTCCAGTGTTCTGAGTCATGACCCAGGAGGGCAGAGTCAATCGCGCCGCAGTCTGTCAGACACCGCAATGGGTGTCGGAAACCGGAGCACCACCAGGTAGGAAGACACCAGAAAAGTGATCAAGGTGGCCAGCTGAATGAGATACGAGGCACGTTCGCCGATGACCTGCTGCTCCAGTGCCAGGACGGCAATCAACAGCGAGAACTCGCTCATCTGACCCAAACGATAGCCTACTTCATGCGAGCGTTTGTCCGATTCTCCCGTTCGTCCCAGCAACCATCTGAAGACCGGTGGCTTGAGCGTCAACGCAACCGCGGCGAGTATCAACGCCGGCACGGCCACTTGCGGGATCGTCGTCAAATCGAAACCAGCCCCCAACGAAAAGAAGAACAGCACCAGAAAAAAATCGCGCAGCGGCTTCAAGCTCTCCGCGATGAACAATGCAATCGGACTCGAGGCAAGGGTTACGCCGCCAATAAAGGCACCGATCTCCTGCGACAACCCCAACGCATGGGACAACTCGGCCATGCTCAGGCACCAGCCGATCGCCATCAGGAAGATATACTCCTGGATCTTGTCGAACTTGCGGATCAGGGCGAACAACACGTAGCGCGCCATCAACCACCCGAGCCCGACCAGGACCGGCAGGGCTACAAAGGACTTGAGCATGTCCAGCCAGAGCTGCTCACCCCCACCACCTTGAACCAGCAACAGCATGACGATGGCCAAAAGATCCTGCAACAGCAGCACGCTGATGATGACTTCGCCGGTGCGCTGGTGGTGTAAAATCGTGGTCGGCAGCAGCTTGAGCCCGATGATGGTGCTGGAGAAGGTCATCACGCCGCCGATCAGCAGCGCTTCGAGCTGGGTGAAACCGAATCCAAGGGCAATCGTGTATCCGGACAGCGCAAAGACAAAAGAACTGAGCAGGGTGACCTGCGTCGTCTTGCGTACCATGCGCAGCAGCTCCTGCGGATGCAGGTTCAGTCCGAGCAGAAACAACAGGAACACGATGCCGAATTCGGACATGGCGCGAACCAGCGCGGCGTCCGCGACGAACCCTAATCCCCAGGGTCCCAACAGTGCTCCAAGGGCGATGTAGGCCACCAACAGGGACTGCCTGGCATACAGCGCGAACGTCGCCAGCACGGCGGCCCCGGTAAACACCAGAAACACCGTAAAGACTATCGATTCCTGCTGCAGTTCAGACAAGGAGTCTCCCGATTCTATCGACCAACCCACACCTGCGAAGAAGCAGAAAACCCGCCGATGGCGGGTGGCTTGGCCGGAGCATGATAGCGAATATGAAGCCGGCTGCTAACCGGCTTGGAGCGATTGCGCCGTTCGGGTGGAACTGCGGCGCAGCAAACTTTCAGCAAGCCGCAGCGGGCCGGTCACACCGACCCGCTGCCGCTTACTCACGAGCGACGCTGATCCGAAGCGGCGTTACGTACATCGGCGCTTTTCCGTGGTTCCGGCATCGCTTTCCCTGCAGATGCCTTCTTCGCCTTGTTGCGGCAATAGCCGTTGATCTTGACGCCGTTTTTACGCTCGTAGCCGGAAACCCATGCACAGGCGTTGGCGGCGGAACAAACGTTTTCGACCAAGCCTTTGCACGCGCTTTGGCCGGCATTGACGAAAGAGGTGGATAACACGAAAAGGGATATAGCGGCGAATGCCCGTGTTTGCGATTTACGCATGATAACTTCTCCATGTCAGTAAAGGTAATTGACGAACGGTTGATCGTTCGCTGCCTCTTCCTTGTTTGAGGCAAGGGAATTGTACCTATAATCTCCGCTCGATGCACATACGTTTAAGTCCTCGCGACCATGCGTATCGGTTGCCGCCTCGCCCCCCACTGACCGGGTTGCGCTTCGAACACCCCCGCAATGGCCGTGCCGCAGGCACCGCAATTCCCTTGGGCGTCCAGCGTCCATGCGCCCAGGGTGTACCAATCCCGCTCGATCACCTGCGCGCCGCAGCTTGGGCAGTAGGTGCTGCCGCCCTCACGGTCGTGCACGTTTCCCGTGTACACATAATGCAAGCCCAGGTCGAGCGCGATCCGTCGCGCCCGCGATAAGGTCGCCGGGGGCGTCGGCGGGTGATCCAGCATCTTCCAGTCCGGGTGGAACGCAGTGAAGTGCAGAGGAACATCGCACCCCAACTCGGTGCCTATCCAGGTACACATGCGCCTGATCTCGTCGTCGGAGTCATTTTCGCCCGGGATCAGCAGCGTGGTGAGTTCGAACCATACGTCGGTTTCGTGCTGCAGGTAGCGCAGCGTATCCAGCACCGGGTCTAGATGCCCACCGGTCAATTTGTGATAGAAATCTTCGTTAAAGGCTTTCAGATCGACGTTAGCCGCGTCGATATACTGGAAGAACTCGCGACGTGCCTCGGGCGAAATATATCCGGCAGTTACCGCGACGGTTTTAATGTCGCGCGCGTGACATGCCTGCGCCGTATCGATCGCGTATTCCAGAAAAATGACCGGATCGTTGTAGGTGAAGGCGACGCTACGGCAACCCTGCGCGGCGGCCACCCGCGCAATCTCCGCCGGTGACGCCGCGTCGGCCAGCGTATCCATTTCACGCGATTTGCTCATATCCCAGTTTTGACAGAATTTGCAGGCAAGATTACAACCCGCTGTGCCGAAAGAAAAAACGGGTGTTCCCGGCAGGAAATGATTGAGCGGTTTTTTTTCGATCGGATCGATGCAGAAACCGCTCGAGCGCCCGTAAGTGGTCAAGACCACCCGCCCGCCTTGCGCTTGCCGCACGAAACACAGACCGCGCTGACCCTCCTTCATGCGACAGAATCGTGGGCACACGTCGCATTGCAGACGGCCGTCCGGCAATGCATGCCAGTACCGGCCGGGAAACGCGTTTTTGGCAGTTGTTTCCATTGACTTGAAATTACCTGTGCGACCCTCTTATCTAATAAGATAGGGATTGGAAGACGAAGAGGAAACCTGAAAATGCGACCCGTACAGCTTCCTTCTGTCGCTGGTATGTTTTACCCGGCCGATCCTGACTCGTTGAGCCGTACCGTCAGGCATCTCCTCGACGGCGCCAAAAACCCGGGTATGCGGCCCAAGGCACTGATTGCCCCACACGCGGGATACGTCTACTCGGGACCGATCGCCGCCAGTGCGTATGTGCTGCTGGCGCCGCTTGCCGACCAGATCACGCAAGTGGTGGCGTTCGCACCCGCGCATCGCGTGCCCTTCGTCGGTATCGCCACCGCAACCGCGAACTATTTCCGCACGCCGCTCGGCGACGTACCGGTCGATCGGGCCAGCGTTGACAAGGCATTGGAGCTGCCGCACGTTAAGGAATTCGACGCGGCTTTTCAGGGCGAGCACGCCCTCGAAGTCCAGTTGCCCTTCCTGCAAGAGACGCTGGGGCGGTTCAAACTGGTTCCGTTCATCGTCGGGGATGCGCGTGGAGAAGAGGTCGCAGAATTGATCGATCTTCTGTGGGGCGACGCTTCGACCTTGATCCTGATCAGCTCCGACCTGAGCCACTACCTGGAGTACGCTTCGGCCAAGACCATCGATCGCGTGACCACCGAAGCGATCGAAGCGCTGCAACCACAGGCGCTGCATTACGACAATGCCTGCGGCCGGATACCGATCCAGGGCTTGCTGATCGCCGCGCGCGAACACGGCTTGACGGTCGAGACGCTCGATACCCGCAATTCGGGCGATACCGCCGGCAGCAAAGATCGCGTGGTAGGCTACGGCGCCTATGCCTTCCATTGAAGAATCAGACCGTCGGCAATTACTCAAGACTGCCTGGAAATCGATCCGTTACGGTCTGACGGCCGGACGTGCCCTGACGGTGGATCCGGCGGAGTACCCGGCGTTGCTGCAGGCACTGCGGGCCAGCTTTGTGACCTTAGACGCGCACGGCGAGTTGAGGGGCTGTATCGGGCATCTCGAGGCGACCCAACCCCTGATCGTCGATGTCGCGGAAAACGCCTTTGCCGCAGCCTTTCGCGACCCCCGCTTTGCGCCTGTAACAGCCGACGAAGTGGACGCATTGACTCTACACGTATCCGTTTTGAGCACGCCGCAGCCCCTGACCGTGACCGGGGAAGACGACTTATTGATGCAACTGCGACCCGGCGTCGACGGATTGATACTGCGTGACGGTCGCCATCGCGGCACCTTTCTCCCCTCGGTGTGGGAATCACTTCCGCAGCCCAGGGATTTTCTGACGCAGCTCAAGATCAAGGCGGGTCTGGCGCCGGACCACTGGTCGGATGCAATCGAAGTCGCGCGTTATACCACCGAGTCATTCGGCGACGCGTGATACGGCGCAACGGGAGCAGGCAAGCGTATGAGCGGTATTCGGGTCTAGCCGGTGTCCGTCCGGAAACGTCCTCTGGGGATATAATGCAGATTAAATTATTTATTTAGAAAGACTTTTTCTGAGGGAGAAGGGACTTGCGACGTTGCTGGACGGTAACTGGCTAGGAGGCTGTCCGAGAACAGCGGTCGTTGCGAGGGCGTTCCACATTGGGGCATGATTTTATTCCGGGCATCCTGTCCTCCACCCTTCGGCCGCCGCGAGCGGCGTTCAAATCCGCTCCCGGCGGAATGGTCGATCATTTGCGGCGAAAAACCTTGCCGCCAGGGATTTTCGCGCAACCCTCGTAGGGGTAAAGCGCAGGGATGCGCTGAACGATAGTGGTGACCATTTACCGAGAATGATCGATTAACAGGACCCATGTGGGGCGTCCGCAGTAGGTGAGTCTATTCTCGGACAGCCTCCTAGCGGCACACGTCCCGCGACGGGGTGCGACAGCGCCGTCCGTCCGTCCAGATGGCGCCATCCAGGCGGGTGTTGTTCAGCTTGGCACCACCCAGTTGAACGCCGGTCAGATCGGCATACGCCAAGTCGGCGCCACTGAGATCGGCATTGACCAGATTCGCGTTACGCAGATTGGCGCCGAGCAGACGCGCGCCGTCCAACAAGGCATAGCTGAAATCCGCGCCGACGAAATTGACGTAACCAAGATCGGCTCCGCTCAGCGTAGCGTCGGCCAAGGTCGCGTTCGCCAGCGTGGCGTTCGACAGGTCGGCGCCCCGCAGGTCGGCCGACGCCAACTGTGCCCCGTCCATCTGACAACTCACCCACTTGACGCCAGGAGCGGCGAGCGAGTCGCAGTTCACGGCCAAGGCCATACGACTGTTGCCGAGCCATAGCGACAGGCCTACCGCAACGAAAATCAGCGCCATCGCAACCAGGATGCCCGTCCAGGCGCGTACGCGTTCGCGCCGCTCGAATTTCGCCAAGGCACCCGCATCGACGTCGCCATTGCGTCGAAACTGCATGGGCACCACTTCCGGCACCTGGGAAAGAGTCTGCCAGGTCACGCGGTCTTGACTGACTTCGTCGCCCATTTGCAGACGACCTTCGAGTACATAGTGCCTCACGCGGGCGCTGGTGAAAGGTCCCCGCACCTGACCTTCACGGCGCACGAACCAATCTGTTGCGCCGGCAGTCATGCTGGCTATACTCGACATCGTCACCTCTCTAGGCGGATTGATACCTGCACTTATCGGCCGATACGCCGATACTTTGGTAGTCAAAGCGTGCAGGCATCTCACTTTTGAAAATAACTGCCCCCCTTACCGCGCTACTGGACCCCGGCCGCAAGGAAAGCGCTTCCCTGCTGCGCCGCCTGGTGCCGGGTCAACAATTGAATGCTTCTGTCATCAGCATACCGCG
>CBDUNM010000060.1:0-25150 GCA_965368585.1 uncultured Chromatiales bacterium
GATTTGAGAACTTTCGATATATTTCCCTCGGGAAATTATCTGACAAGTACCCAATGAGGACGGAACGGATCGCTTACTGTCGAAATGCCTACGTCCGAGAATTGAATGAAAACCCGGAGTACAAGGCGGTTGATATTGTCATCGTCGCCGACCTGGACGGCATGAACGATCGGATTTCCGCCGGCGCCATTGCAACCTGCTTTTCCAGAAATGACTGGGATGTCTGTACGGCAAATCAACAGGGTCCCTATTATGACATATGGGCACTTCGTCATGAGATATGGTGCCCGAATGATTGCTGGAAGCAAGCCGTATTCTTAAAACGATTTGGATTGAGCGTAAAGGATGCAAAATACGCAGGGGTTTACGCCAAGAAAATAAAGATACCCGAGGATGAAGAGTGGATTGAAGTGGATTCCGCCTTCGGCGGTATGGCGATTTACCGAAAACACGTTCTGGAGGATGCGCAATATATCGGTGTTGGTAGCGATGGGGAAAAGGTATGTGAGCATGTGCCGTTGCATGCACAATTGAGGGCCAGAGGATATCGCGTATTTCTCAATCCTGCATTGATCAACACCGGGGATACCTATCGGGGTGATTCGAGCGGCATTTCACTCAAACGAGTACTTGCTTTGGCCAGAAGGGCTGTCATCCAGTACTGGAAACGCTAATCTGCATGTTGCACAAGTTTGACGAAGGAGGCTGTGACGGCGATCAGTCTATTCGCTCTGCGTGCTACTACAGACGTTGCTTCATTTTCCGGTGATCGGTGGTAGTAAGGCGCTCTTTCCTTTGCGCCGGCCGCGCAGTACAGTCGCATACAGTTTGCGCAGCCGGCTGTTGAAAAACAATGCGCGCCGGAAGCCTGAGATTGTGATGTCGGTGATCAGGTGTATTCCCGAATTCAGCATATAGTATATGCATCCCAACTTCTTCGCCGTCAACGCTAAGATGCGCGATTGATAAAAGGCAACGTGCTGTCCCGCATCAAGGACGCAGTAACACCACTTTGGCGGCGGTATCGCGCCAGAGAATGTCTGGGTGAAAAGATCAGCGTCCTGCAACCGTAGATCTAATGGCGCTTACTTTATAACGGCCGTCATCGATCAGTTGGCCCGCCGAGACGGACCATTTCTTCCGGAAATCGCCGTATATACTTTCTTGCTACGGCAGTCCCTGCTGCGCAATTATTGAGAGAATCACTGATGCTGCGGATTCCGCTAACCGGGAAAACAACCAAACCTTTGGCGGCACTATCCCGGCGGTCCCATCAAGTTTACGAGCTTCGGATCGCCCGCCAGAGTGTCGACTACGTTCTGCAACGGGAACACTGATCCACCCCGACCACACCGGGCAAACAATTCCGCAATCAAATCGAAATTGTTTTGATAGTTAACCGCAAAGGTCCACTCCGGGTGGTTCAAGTGTTGCCACAGCCCGCTAGCTTCAAGATACCCAATCTTGAACACCTCCGGATGGTCCGCTATGTAACTGGTCGCGTGCTCCCGGTAATGTGGTGTATCCGCCCGCGCCTCGCAACGGCGCAAGGCGTCAATCGACATGACTTCCGCACGAATACCGATTGCGAAACGCCTTAAGTTGGTGGGCGCATGCGGGAACTCGGCCGTGACATTAACCGCATAGTCGAAGTCGCCGGTCTCGAAGTACTGGATAACGGCATCCACCAACTCAGAACTTAGAAGAGGATTGTCACCCAGTAATTGCAGTACCGTATCCGCATCGTATGCCTTGGCCGCGCCGGTTATGCGACCAAGCACATCGTCTGGCGACCCGCGATGGCAGCCGATACCCATTGCTGCGGAGAACTCGACCAGCGGTTCGTCTTCCTCGCGCTCCGTGGTTGCCAGCACGACTTGATCGATTCGGTCCGAACGTCTGATTCGCTCAATCATGCGACCGAGCATCGGCACCTCATCGATCGGCATCAGCGCTTTACCCGGCAATCGACTCGATCCCATCCGGGCCGCTATCAATGCAACAATTCTAGACACAATTAATCCTTATATTTGGGCGCTTCTAAGCGTGTCTATGCAAATCATTTCTCGAAAAACCCGCATCTAGTCCATCCAGCTTGAGCAATGTTTTGCACATACTCCGTTGATCCAGCAGGCTTCCGTTCCGCAACTCACTCCTGAATGCAATACGCATTGGGTTCAACTGTCCCATGATACCAACGGGGCAGAACGACTCCTGGTTCATATAGTAGTGGTACTTGAGGACATTCCGCACGATCGCATCCTGATTGTCCTGGAAATGTTTGATTGCTGCTTGCGGATGGTTTAGCGCGGTATAGTATTCTGGCAGCGATCTGACCCGATGCACGGTGCGTTCGGAAAAACGGCCCGAGGCAGCGGCGACGACAGGGACACCCAACAGCTGCGCCTCTGCGCCGAACGTGCTCGTATAGATCAACGCAATATCCACCGTTGAGCGCAACAGGTCGTAAGAATTGACCGGTTCGTCCGAATGGATAAGCGTAACATTTTTATAGCTTTCTATTTCCGGCAACGCATTCCGTATGATCTCGTGTGACGGCAAGGAGCCCCGCATTCGCGTGGACTCTGAGGGGTGGTAACGGATGATGAGGCGATATTTCCTGTTTGCGCCGATTACCCGCACCGTATCAACGACCCAATCGATTACGTTGTCGTACAAGCCGAAGTTCTGTTTGCCGACAGCATCCCACACCACATTCGGGAACAGCCCGAAGGTGACTTCGTAGTCATCGGACTGGTACTTATTCAAGCCGGATTCCGGTGCCGAGGTTATATTCTTGAAATACTCCTTGGTATCGGATATTCGATGCGAAAATCGCGCGTCAACATAATCCTGAGCTATTTGCCGTGCCGAATCATTAAAATCGGCATCATCCATAAAGCGTTCCAGTTCGTCCCTGTCGAACGACATACCCGCCTCATCACGAATTAACAGTCCGCCCAATCGATACGGATGCCGAGAATACACTCTTGTCGGGATACCATTCTGACGCACATAGGCATAAGCGGGGCCCCATGTCGAATAGATCCCATGCGACGTCGCAAACACATCGGGCTTGAGTTGTTCGACCACGTAACGACCGATCGCCCTGGAGACCTTGGCGTTCTCCAGCGACAGTCGATAGTAAGCGTCTTGACGCGAATCGCTCAGGTCAAGCACTCCCGCCTCGAAGTATCGAATCGTCGAAGCCCTGGCAAAGTCGACATCCTCATCGGTCAACGCCTCATTCACGCATCCGGGGACGATAGTCGAATACCAAAGCAAATGCATTTTCGGCAGCGCGAATACCTGCCAAAGGCGCTCCAACTCATGCATTAAATAAGACCTCAGATACCCGGATCGCATCACAGTCAAGCGCCGGCTCTTTAAGCGGCGCAGCTGCACCGTATCCCAGTGCTGCAACACACCATCGTCCAGCAAAACGTAAACACAACCCCCGTTTTTCGCGAGAATACGAGCGAGAAAAAAGTCCGACATCAAGTGGAAATTACGTCGATCTGAGCGCGTGGTATTAAAGACATAGGTTTTCGACGTAGGCGGCGTACCCGTGGTGTCAATTTCGTCCAACCATTTCCGCAGCGACCGGTCATAGATTCGATCACGGATAGGACTCAAGGCGATACTTAAACGGGTACGGAGTTTCAGTCGCATTCGTATTTCGCGGCACACGTTAGTCCGGCTACCAGTAAAGTTTGTCTTTCCACTGATTCGACGCCTCGCGCAGCGAAGTCTCCCTTCAGCCGTCCAGAGAACGCGCATCGATTCGCTGAAAAAACTGACTCGCACCTCCTTTCCGGGCTATTGCTCCCCTGCGAGATATGACCCGCAAGGCACGATACGGATCGCGCTGATCGACGCGGTCGATCTCGACTGATTAGCCCAGTTGAACGGCGCTTTGCAAAAACCGGATAAGCGGCTCGAGCTTCGGACGCTCGGTAAGCAAAGGCTCTGATCGCAACGCGTTCAGGAATGCCGCGTCATTTTTCAATCGAAACAGTGTCTCACGTTGCTCCGAATCCGTCATCCCATAAAGGTTTACAACGGCATTGGGATTGAAATCGATCGCCAGATCCTCCGGTCTGCACCAGGCGATCGGCACACACCCGGCATAATACGCCTCTGGAATCTTCTCAGTAATGTATCCAGGCCCAATGGAATTCTCAGGACACAACGCATATGCATATTTTTTCGAGAGAACATATTTTCCGCCAGACCGCCGAGTGTCCTGGTTGAATACCTTGCCAAAACCGTCGCATCCGAGTACTTCCGAAACGACCGTATAAAGGGCCCTTCGAGGCTCATTGAGGTGAGACGCGAACATGATCGCCCTTGGCTCTCTTTCTGCCTGGTCATTGCACTCGTTAAGAGGGGTCATAAGCCGCTCGATATCCAATCGGGTTCCATAACGATTGTGATGCGGTTGCGTCGGCAAATCCGGCCAAAGCAAGTGCAATTGCCAGTTCGGAAAGCGTAAATAGCGAGGATGCTCTACGCCCGGATCGAACCCGATCTGGTAGGGCGCAAGATTCCATCGCGGCGCGATATTTTCCGCCGTCACAAAGACTGTCGGCCGCTTCAGACCGAGCAATTGAATCAGCGAGTTGCGCAATGACAACTTCGCCGTCTCGATACGAGACAGGTATGGCCATATGATCGTCAGCCTGGCGCGCTCTTCGGCCGATAGACAGGCCCGTAACACATGCTCAATAAGATTCGTTTCACAGCGAAAGTTCTTTCGATTTCGTGTGGATATACCGCGATAGTTTGCGCACGGTTCAGAAACAGGCGGTGTTAACACAGCGATCACCCGGGCTGGAAATAATCTGAAACGAACGACACCAATGGTGCACCAACTTGCTCCTCCATTGCGTCCACATGAAGACATGCAAGTGACAGTATCGCGTCCACATTAGTCGATCCCAATAACTGTTTATCCGACAACTGAGCAATCCTGTTTCTACCCTGCTAACTAGTTACCGTCCAGAAACATCGTAAGTTACTGCTCCAACAGGAGAAGGCTGGGATGAGGTGACACGAATTCAATGAATTGCGCTTCGTCCTACCCCCTCATTCCAACCCGCTCCCGGCGGGAGAGGGGGTTTCTGGACGGACGCAAACTAGGAAACCTAGGAAATAACATCGTCATAAGTTCCTGTCTGAACGATTCGCCCCGCGTCGAGGCGATAGATCGTGGTGCAATAGCGTAACGTCGTCACTCGGTGCGCAATGACGATCAATGTGACTTTTCCTCTCAAGCCCTTGATCGATTCGACAATTTCATGCTCGGTTTCCGAATCCAGAGCGGCCGTCGCTTCGTCCATGACGAGTAAATCACGTCCGTGGTAAAGAGCGCGCGCCAGCGCGATACGTTGGCGTTGTCCGCCGGAAATACGAGCGCCACGTTCGCCGACTACCGTCTGTTCCTTTTTCGGCAACGCCGCAATCATGGCTTCCAATTGCGACCACTTGATCGCATCGCTTAGCCGCTCACGGTCGATCTGCTCATGCGGAATACCCATTGCGATGTTGGCCGATATCGTGTCGTCCAATAAAAACACCGACTGCGGGATGTATGCAATATTGTTCATCCATGCACGCAGATTGTTGACGATCGGTTGGCCGTCGACCGAAACAAAACCTTGCTGAGGATGTAAAAGCCCCAAGAGAACATCCGCCAAGGTGGTCTTGCCTGACCCTGATGCGCCGATCAATCCGACTGATTCGCCTTTTTTGATGCGAATACTCACGCCCGATAACGCGGCAACGCTCTTTCTCGGGTATGTATAGCTCACCTCTACGGCGCAAAGTTGATCGCGAAAGGGCATTGCTTCAAGGCGTTTGATTTTCGAAGAACCGTCAGATGCTATTTTCGGCGCTGATCTTGAACTGAGCGTTGCTTCTTCTAGGTCGTGCACCAAGTCCCGCAACGCGGGTCTCCCGAACCGAAGATGATTGCTCGAAGTAAGCAGAGTGCTGACAGACGACATCGAGCGAATCGCCGCAAAGGCAAAGATCCCGACAAGACTGATCAACTCTGGTGAAGGACCGCCGTATACGACCAGCCCCAGCAATAGCAAGACGACAACAAAGCTGATTACCGATGCCTCGATCAAATACTTGGGTATGACGGACAGGGACTGCGCATAGGTTGTGGCTCGTGCGTACAGATCCGAAAACCGCTCGAGTTCGCCGAGAAAAAAGGCTTCGGCGCCGGCAACCCGAATTTCCTTGAACCCATCGACCGCCTGACCGATCACTTTAACGGTGGATCTACTAGCGTTCAGTGTTTCCCCGCCCGATTGCTGAATACGTATTTTGACGATAACATCATAAACAACCGCTAAAACCAAGAATAATAAGCCTAAGGATACGGTAACAATAGCATTCTGTAACAAAAGAAAAACAAACAAAGACGTAAAGAAAACAAGCTCGGATATCGCTCTAAGCCCAGGTATCATTATTCGATTTGTGAATACCATTGCATGCTGGTTGACGGTCGTCAGCAAACTTGACGAATTCTTCTGCAGTGCGTTTTCGAGTGGAAGCGCCAGATAAGAACTGAACAATCGGAGCTTGATATGCTTCTGGTGCTCAAGCGAGAACTTCACGATTGCGCGATTTACGTAAAAACCCGAAATCGATTTTGCGATAAACAATACAACGATCAGTGCACCAATAACACTGATCACCTGGAAATAGTTTTGAGGCTCAATCGACCGGCCGATTCCGCTGAAGCCAGGAATCAGGTCTAGGTGCTCTGGATTCGCCGCAAGCGCCACAAACGGCCCGATAAGAGAAAGACCGACCAGATCCAGCAACGAAAGAAATACGAAACCGCCGACCAGAGGTAACAACTTTTTCCTTGTCAAGGGACCTAGCACATAGAGAAATTCCGCCGCATACCGTTTATAGGGTAGAAATCTGGCATGGATACTTTCAAACACCATACACCTCAGTTTTCCGCCCTGATTCTATTGATAAAGGTAAGAGTCTGCTCCGCTATGGCGTACCAATTCCATTGTTCTACCTTGGTGCGGTTGTGGTCGCCCATAGCTCTAAAATCGACGCTGTTGGTGGCGGCCGTTCCCAATGAGTCTTCTAGCGCGGCATCCGCTGTCGGCTCAAAAAGAATCGCTCCTTTTTCATCGAGCGTTTCTGCCATACACCCCAGTCTTGGGGCAATCAGCGCTTTCGCAAACGACATACCGAGGATTGCAGCTCCAGATGTCACGATATGACGATATGGCAGCACATAGTAGTCAGCTGCCGCGAAGTATTTTGGAAGATCTTTCTCGTCGATGTAACCAAAATGGCTACGAATGTCTTTTTCGCCGCGCACTTGCGCCATAAAATCGTTACGCAATTCGCTCGTCTCAGGTTCCCCGGCGATAATCAAAGTCGCTTTGTGATTTGCAGCGATCTTCTTGAATCCAGTAATCAGCTCACTTAACCCTTTATAAGGACGTATGAATCCTAGAAACAGAAACACGGTATGATCGACCGGGATGGACAAAGCCTGGCGCGCAAACTGACGATTTGGCGGTGGGTCGTAACAATCTACATAATTGCCGTGTGGTACGACCTCGACCGCAGATGGATCAATACCAGGATAGGTGTTCAACAACTCTTCTTTCGCCCAACCGCAGTGAACGATGAAGCCGTCCGCCAAACGCACGACCATTCTGTTGACTAATGCATCAAGTTTCGGGTACCTCACGTCATGCGCTCGTATATTGTGCACTGTCCACACAATCGTGCAGCCGAGCGAACGCGCCGCGGACAAAGATAGAAAAAAACTCAAAAACCGAAAAATACGTGTAATCGCATATCCGCCCCGGTAGAACGGATGCAGCCAATGGAGATGTAGAACGTCGTAGGAAGACAGCAGCATGGGCAGCATGCGGTCTACTGCTCGTGTATCCACGCTCGCACCGTGTGCGGTCAATCCGGACGCCAAACGCCGCTGGTAAGGATTATTGGCAGCAAATGGCGCCAGGAGTATTTTTATAGTCATATCGGTACCAACTCGCTTAGCCCGAGCTGAAAAACCGCCGATTATAAACGACCGCCGCCGCCAATCGAAACCCGTCCAATGCGCGCCGCGCTCCTTCAGTACTGTCCAACTCGCCGATGTACAGTGACCGAGGTCCTCCGTTGCCGCGACTGGCTGCTCTTGCCATCGCATAGGAAACCGTATCCTGCCATTGGATGGAGCCAATGTTTCCCACGACGGACTGCAAACACCGGGTGTAACCATTGCCACTACAGCATACCGCCAATAATTGAAAATTTTTTCGTGAGGCCCAGGCATGGCGAGTTCGAGAAGCACCGTTTATTAGCCATACATGAGCTTCGCAGAAGGCGTTACAACACAGGTTTCGCCGAAATGGGCGATGTTTTTTGAGGCGCCCTACAGGCAACTGCCTGGTAGCGATTCAAAGGCTCATCGCCCGCTCGCGGAATTGGCCAAGGCACGCCCGGCTCACAATATACCGTATAATTTCAAAATTATTGTTGGCAACCTCGGGGGCACCCACAGGGCATCGCGATGAGTATTTCAGAATCTCTTTTACCACGGTCGATGAGGAACCAAATCAAGTGGTTTAAGAACCAGCTGAAGGCGATTCCTTATCGCGGAACCGCGCGCTTCTGTCCGGTATGCGGCAAATCTTCCGACCGTTTCCGCACCCACGGCAACATACGGCGTGAAGATGCCCAATGCGCCCGCTGCGAAGCCTTGGAAAGACACCGGTTCGTTTGGATATTTTTTGAGCGCAATACCGACCTGTTCAATGCCAGGGCCAAACACATGCTGCATGTGGCGCCCGAACCGGCGCTCGAACCGAGGTTGAAAAAGCAACTTGGGAGCAGCTATCTGACGGCCGACCTCGATCCGACACGCGCGACGCTGCAAATGGACATTACCGATATTCAATTCCCGAACGAATTTTTTGACGTGATCTATTGCAGTCACGTCCTGGAGCACGTCCCGCAAGACCGCAAGGCATTGTCTGAGTTTTACCGGACGTTAAAGCCAGGCGGTTGGGCGATATTACTCGTCCCACTGCAAGGCGAAAAGACCCGTGAAGACCCCAGCATAGTCACACCTGAAGAGCGGCTGAAGGCATATGGGCATCCGGAGCACGTGCGCTACTACGGCGCTGACTATGTGGATAGGCTGCGTGAAGCAGGCTTTTCGGTGGATATCGTTAAAGTACAGGATGTTGTTTCAAACGACGAGGCCATTCGAATGGGCTTGACGCAAGCGAGCGGCAATATTTATCACTGCAAAAAGTAGGCGCGCACGCGGCGAGAGGGCGAGGAGAATCGACGCACGGCCCAATCGGCGGCGGGATATTCGGTGCAATGCCAGCTGACGGCTACTGACGCAGAATATCCGTCGCAGCATCACTTCAACGCTTGGCATCCCCGCCAATCAATACCCGTAGCGCCTCAAAGGTACGCACGTACTTGAAAAAGGCAATCAGCAACAACAAGCTTGGTAAAAGGTGCCGTTGTCCCGGTTCGACCTTAGCGAACGCCTCGCGCCACTGCTGCAGTGGCGGTACCAACCCACTCAGGATGAATCGACCAATGGCGAAAGCGCCCCGCAGATTTCCCTGCTTGCGACGCAATCCGACGTTACCGCCACTCACCCTGCGCAGTTTGCCGACGGTCGCCTTGAAGGAATTGCGCGCAGCATGCCGGACGACCACTTCCTCCGCATAACAAAGACGGAAGCCCGCCGTGTCTACACGATTCCCCCAATCTTTATCGCCACACGAACGCAAATTCTCATCAAATCCACCTACGACCTGCAGCACGGTGACTGTCGTAAACAGATTGGCAGTGACACTGTACCGGTCCAGCTCGATATAGGTGCGTTGATCGAAATTAATCACCCGATCGTATAGCTCAAGCACGGTCGGTCGACCCGGCATGGCGAACAACATCTCCAACTTCCCGCCGACCAGGCCGCAGTCGGGCTCGGCCTGCAGGCGCTGCGTGCCGGCGTTCAGCCAATCAACCGCGGGAACGCAATCCGCGTCGATAAAGGCAAAGACCTCCCCCTGCGCAACAGCTATACCGGCATTGCGTGCAACATACGAACCGGCGCGGGGTTCGCTGACTAGTCGCGCTTGCGCGACGGTTCGAGTCAGCTCATCGAGTCCTGCGTTACCCCCGTTATCGACGACGATCACCTCGAACTTGTCCTCAGGGTAATTCTGCGCCGCCAGACCCGCCAGGCAATACCTGAAATTACCCTCGTCCGCATAAACAGGAATGATCACGGACACGAATGGCGTTGGGGTTTCAGGCAAGGACGTTTGCACCAGACCTGACCTTACTGCGCACGTAGTCGCAGCCACGGCGGCTGCCGGGTTTGCCAAGTCCACCGAATCCTGGGAGGCCGACTGTCACAACGCAATACCCTGTTCAAAGAGCCTCGCCGCACCAGCGCGTGAGTAAACCGAATAGAAACCCTCGAGCGGTTCATATGCATCTGCTCGGGCTTGCAGAATGACCCGAACGAAGCCGTCCCAATCCGCATCCTCAACTACGGCCAGACCAGCTCCGCACAGCGTCGGATCAACGCCTCGGGCGCCACTTTGAGTGGAGATCACGGGGCGAGCCAAGGCGATTGCCTCGATCAGCTTGGTTTTCACCCCTCCGCCGCCCAGCACGGGATTCAGCACCAGGTCCGCGCTCGCTATTATTTGATTGATGTCGTCTACAAAGCCTGCGTAGTGGATGAGCGAATCGGACGCCGAGTAACGAAGGGCGCGATCATCCGCCAGCCCTGTTCCGCAAACCACCACCTTGCCCGAAAAATCAGTCTTCGCCCGCAAACGCGGCACGATCTCACGTTCAATCAGGTCCAGCGCCTCGATATTGGGCGCATAGTCCAGCTTACCGTAGAACAGCAGCATGGACTGCCCACCCTGCAGCCCCAATTCGGCCTTGATCGATGCCCTCTGTGCCGACGAGGGACGCAAGGTACGCATGGTTTCGGTGTCTATCACATAGGGTACCAAGCTGGCGTGCGACCCGGCTACGCCATAGCGGGCTATCGCCGTGGCGCGGTCATGTTCGGTAATGAAAAAGACCTGGTCCGCGCGACGCAGGATCTGGCTTTCGTACCAGGACAGCAGGCGCCAGCCCGGTTTACCGAGAGCGCGAAACTTCTCGCCCTCGATATTGTGCGCGCGCAGTCCGAAGCGCACACCAAGCACTCGGCGCAGCACCAACCCCCACCAGCCGACAAAGATGGACTCGATGATCACGCCCTCAATCCTTCGCCGCCGGCACAGCATGATCGCCATGGGCAGATAAAGCACACTCAGCAACGTCGCAAATCGACCGTAAAACAGCGGTATGCGAAAACTGCTGATGAGGTCCAGGTAATCAAGGGTCCCCGGCGTATTCTCACCACCCCGGTGCAGCAGAGTCACCTCGTGTCGCTCCGCCAGCGCACGGGCCTCCTCCAGCACGGCCTTGGCCGTTCCATATCTCGCTGGCACTACTGTACCCTGGTAGAGGATTAACACTCGCGACATCGGAAAGCCCTTTGAGTACAGGTATTTTTACTTTAACAAACTTGAAAACAACGCGATGTAATCATCAGCCATCCGGTCGAGTGAAAACCGGGATTGCGCATCTATTATCGCGTTCGCTCGCATCGTTTCAAAAACATCGTGATTATCGCGCAGGTATTGGATCGATGCTGCAAATGACCGACTATCGTTGACTCTGCATAGCATGCCCGTCACGCCATGACGAATAACTTCCGGTAACGAGGCCGTATCGCTTGCAACAACAGGGGTACCGCACGCCATCGCTTCCATAGCGACTAGCGGCAGACCTTCCAACCGGGTAGGGAATACCAAAACATCGGCGCGCCGATACTCGTTGCGCACACCGTGGTGATCGAGCTTGCCAAGCCGGCGCACATGGTTCAGCGCAGGAAACGGATCTTTCACGCGCAACCCCATGGTGTAAGACAACTCATACCCGTCGCCAAGCGCCCCCATGATCTGCGGCAGCATATCCGCGCCTTTGCGCCGACTGATGTTACCGACAAATAGCAGACGAAAAGGACGCTCACCAACATCGTCATCGACATTGGGATCTCGACTGAAAAAGTCTGTATCCACGCCATTCAGAATCACCTGCGGCGGATCCGCACCGAGTGCCGCCACATATGCATCGCGGGTATATTCGCTCACTGCAACGACTCGATCGGCCCGGCGCAGGCTCGCCGCTTCGTAGCGACGGACCAAAAGGTCATGAAACAACGACTGCGCTTGCGATTTGAACGGCGCCAATGCCGGATCGATTACGAGCAGGTGTTCCACGGCCACCAATTTAGTTCCGGGCCTGTGAAAGACGAACGCATTCCAGGTGTTGGCAAGCACGATCGACGTCTTTCCGGGCGGCCGCGTACCCGCCAAAAGCCAGGGTGCGTACTGAAAATTGTGGGCAAACCGGCTGGTTGTCGCGGCAACGCCCTTGCGATTCAAAGCGGCGGCGAGCGTCTCGGTAAACACGTCGGTCCCGCTGCCGCCTTCGGTGTATGGCAGCCAGATCTTCACGTTGTGTGCGCCGCGCCCGCCCGCACACGTCGGGCTCGAAACGCAGACATTGGGCAGTCCAAAAGCCCATCAACGGCCGTCTTCACGCTATCCGTCACTGCTTAACGGCCCTTGACGCCCCTCGCCGTTCGGACATCAGGTGAAAAAACAACTTGGAAAACTCAGAGGCGCTTTTCATTCGCGAGAAGTTCTCGGACGCCCGCGCGTACGCACGCTCGACGATCGCCTGTGCGAGATCGCGATCCGCGACAAGACGGCGAATGGCATCGGCCAACTGGGACGGCGAACGCTCGTCAATCAGTAATCCGGTTTCTTCATGAACGACGGAATCGGTTACGCCGCCAAGCCGCGTGGTCACAACCGGCACACGCGCCACCATGGCCTCGAGCACCGTAAGTCCTTGCGCTTCGATCCACCCGTCGACAGCACGCCGCGACGGCGCCACGAAAATATCCGCCGCCGAGAAATAGGCTCGCACCTCGGCGGGATCCACCCAGCCGGAAAAAACCACCCGATCGGCGATACCGAGAGACCGCGTCCGTTCTTCCATGCTCGGACGGTCCTGCCCCTCGCCGACGATCAAAATCCGCATGTCCGGGAATTCTTCGCGAGCCAAGGCCACGGCGTCCAGCAAATCCGCGACGCCCTTTTCGTCGATGATACGACCGACGAACACCACCAGCGGTCCTTCGCCTGTGCGATACCTGGCCCGTACCTGTCGAGCCCGCGCCACCGATTCGTCTTCCAGTTCCAACGTCGAAACACCCATCGGAATGCGATGCATATTGCCAAGATCCGGTGCCAACCCGCTCACCGCTTCGGCAGTGAACCGACTGTTGACCGTGACCGCGTCGGCGTTCCGCAGCGTCACTGCCTTTGCCCAGTTCATCGCCCTGCCGCGCAGGCCGAACACATCACCGCCGTGCACGGTTACCACGTGCGGGACTGCACGCAAACCGGTGGCGAGCATACCCACGAAACCCTGCGGCAAAATCCAGTGAGAATGAACAATGTCGTAGCGTTGCCCGATCAAGCGGCGGACGACGGCGACGAATTCGGCACCCACCAAGGCCGGTAGCTTGAGGTAGTTCAGCCGATTCTTACGCAGGTTGATAAGGGCTCCGCCCTGGTAGCATACCGTCTGCTGCTGATCCGGCCAAAAGTAGCGGAACCGTTCGACCCGGACGCCGCTCAGTTGCTCTCTGAGGGCCGCGCCCGGCGCATGTGGCGCCAGCAAATCGATTTCCCAACCCAGGCCCTGAAGATCTTCGGCTAGATTCAATACGAATGGCGTCGTGCTATCGCCCGCCCAACGAGGAAGGTTGGATGTCACACACAGAACCCGGCCGAGCGGTTTTTTTGTATCTTTGGGCATTTTGATATTCGACCATCCGTGCCGGTGCGCCAAAGCGGCAAGCGAACGGACCACGCAACCAGCTCCCCTCTACCGACGGACAGTACTCATCAGCACGACTATGAGCCGCATGATCGCGCCGCATTGGGCGTCGAATGTACCAGCAACTCGGCCGTTTTTGTCACTTTCCGCAGGGCGTGATCTAACAGGTCAAGGTTCCAATCGGCAATTTTATCTGAAAACCTGTGTCTAGTACCCCGCGCATCCGTTGGCGGAATAGCGGTTTGTTGGCCCGAACCTCATGCGGATGTCCCGTTTGGCATTCAGTGCGTAAAGAATGCAGCGGCGGCAGTTGCGCTGCGAGCAGGGCCGCATGCAGCACCGGGGCGCAACGTACGTAGCGGAGAATACGGGCACGACTGTCGCGAGGCTGAGACCGGCATTCGCGCCGTGACCTCGAATTGCATGAGTTGGTATAATCCCGGCTTCGCCCCCGTAGCTCAGTAGGATAGAGCAACCGCCTCCTTTGTCGACATGGGCACCCAAGCGGGAAACGTCTTGGGTGAATCTGCTCAAATTCAGGGAAACCTCAGCACGTCATGGTGGTGGCAACCCTGAGCCAAGCCCTCGCGGGAAGGTGCAGAGACTTGACGGGCAGCACCTAAGGGAGACCCTATGGTGAAGAGAAAGTCCAGACCACGAACAGCAGACGCTGGCGGCGAAAGCCGTAGTGGTATGAAGCGGTAGGTCGGACGTTCGAATCGTCTCGGGGGCACCAAACTCAATACGGGGGCGAGTACTCGCGCCCGTTTCGCCGGTGTATCCAGGGTAGGAGAAGCTTGATCAGCGCCTCGAGCCGACAAATCAGGTATGCCCGAAATCGGGGCGCACGCTTGGAAGTACGCGAAATAAAAATATTATCTTACTGAAAAATATACGGATATTTTCGAAGATCAGAGCCAAGACCTAAGTCCCGCATGGCCATCTTTTGCCGCCCTGCGCGTAGGCGGATCGGCGTTCAGTAGCGGTTGCCAAGGGGGTCGGCCGTTGCCTGCGCCTTGTTGCGAGACTTGCTGTTAACGCTGAACCCGGCAATATCATCTTGAAGAAGTACCAGTGGGCTGCTTGGTAAGTTCGGCAACGCTCAGCCGGTCCACAAGCGTCATCGGCAAGGCTCGCGAGCGCCGGACTAGCCGTTGCCAATTCTAGCGAGCGAAACACAGCCGATGGCGCCTGTGGACCGGCCCAAAGGGAGCCCCGCTACCGGGCCAATACGGCGTTGCACTTCTTGAAATGGGCCTGCCATACCCTGCGAAGTGCGCCTTGGCTTGGCCCGGCAGCGGAGCTCTGAGAGTCAACGAACTTACCAAGCGGCCCACTAGTGCTCAACTGCCCAGTCCCGTAACAAAGTTGCCAAACAGCGCTTCGCCTGTGTGCGTCGCAGATACGTGACTTCGTTGCAGGGCAGGACACAGGACGCAGACCGGGCTCACTATTTGGCGTTTTCGCCTGCTTTATCCGGATCTTCGATACAACACCTACTGACGTGGACAGTTTTCGGAAGTACTATTTACATATGGGCGGGATAATCTCTGCATTTACTGGAATATGGAGGCAAAATATGGTAAAGCCACTTGACATGAGCCCGCCGCGTTCGGCCTGGGGCCTGCTTGAGTGGTTACTGGCGTGCGCGTTCATTTTGTCCTTGAACGGGTGCGTGACTCCGCCGCAACAGACCGAACCGATTCAACGTGAAGCGCCGCCGCAGCCCGAGGTTACCCAACAAGCACCGCCCTGCCCCGACATATCTGTCCGTGAACTCGAAAAAGGGGCGATCGAGTTGCTCGATCTCGGCGAATCCGAACGTGGCCGAACATTGCTGGACTGTGCGCTCGATACGAATCCACTCTCGTACACAGCCAAGGTCCTGGTCGAGCAGCTCGATGCGGACCCAGTCGAGTATCTCGGCCGGCGTCATTATCGATATACCGTCCAAGCAGGCGAGACGCTTTCAATCATTGCGCAGGCGCGGTTGGGTACCAGCCTGAAGTTCGTCATTCTGGCCCGTTACAACGGGATTGAGGTTCCCCGGAATCTGGTAGCCGGTCAGACCATCAAGATCCCGGGCGATGCGCCCACGGGCGAGGAGCTTGCGCCATCACCTCAACCTGCCGAGGTTTCATCCACCGAACCCGCGGCCGGTGAACTTCAGGCCCAAGCACTGGCCTTGGAAGAGAATGGAAATCTGGAACAGGCGTTTCAGCTCATAAAAACAGCCAAAGCCACGGACGCGTCACTAGAAAATGTCGAGGTGGACTATACGCGGATCAAGAACGCATTCATCGGCGACCTGGAGAATAAGGCCTATAACCTCGAGCTATCCGGAGAAACCGAGCAGGCAATCGAAACCTGGCAAAAGGTGCTGGAAGTGGACCCGTCCAACATTTCGGCGCAGCTGTCGATCAATCGGCTCTCTCAATGACGGGCACGATGCGCGCGGCGCGGCGCACTACGGCATGCAGGTCAATTGCCCTGCAGCTCCTTCGCACTCGAGTGATAAAAGCGCGCTTTATGATGTCCCGGAACATAACGCAGCGCTTGTTCGAACTCGTTCACGGCCTGGTCGTAACGCGCTGAGCGAAACGCCAGTACACCCAGCTCGTAGTGCCGGTCTGCCAGTACACGACGGGTTTCCTTGATGTACTTTTCCAGCCGCTGATCGGGTTCTTCACCGACGTTCCGCGCTTGTTGAAAGGATTCTAAAGCTGCTTCGTACTCCTTGCGTGACAGATGCAGCACGCCCTGGTTGAAGCTGTTGCTTTGGTCGGCGCTCGTCGCCCTGACTAATCGATCGGGATTCTCGGTTGACGGCAACGGTCGCGCTCTGAGCGGCGCTTCGGACACCGCTTCGTTGCCGGCCGCGTCGCTCGCCGATCGGGTACCGGGCGCCGTATAGACATCGACCTCGCTCTCGACAACATCCGAAACCCGCGGCGTCAAAGCCAGAGCGGCATAGGCACGGCGACCTTCGAGGTCTTTCAATCGTTTGATCACCGCCGAATCGTCCGGCCGCAGAGCAAGCGATTTCAACAATGCCAACTGGGCCGACGCGTAGTCGGATTTCTTTTCCGCCGCGTCCGCCGCTTGACGGTATTCGCGCACCCGCTTGCTGATTGCCTCATCGAGACGCGCGATCACGGCCAGCACGGCCGCCTTGTCCGGTACCACCGCGAGGATCAATTGCCATTCCCGGCGCGCCTCGTTCAACGCACCGTTTGCTTCGTGCGAACGCGCCAGCCGTTCGTGATTGGTTATGAATTCGAGCTTGATCTTGCGCAGCGCCAGGGTTTCGGAATACTTCGACGGAACCGAGTTGCAGCCCGCCAGAACTAGCGCCAGGACACCCAGCAGCGGGACCAACCTGCGGCCTCTCATCGCAGAGTTCGGGCTTCGAATGTCTGCAGCGCCTGCGCGAACTCCGTCATGCCATCCGCTTCGTAGATCATCGTTCTGCGTAACCCGTAAGGAAACGCGAAAAAGGGATTCGAACCGCGGTGCACGGTCGCTCCGAGTTCGTACCCGTGCCGCTTCAACTCATCCACGACCAGCCGGTTCACCGCACCGAAGGGATAGGCATAACCGAATACTTTACCGGACATACGTTTTTCCAAGACCCGATCGGGCCGTTGGACCTCATCGGCCAGGCGCGCTTTGTAGTGTGCCAGCGGCTCTGAGGGTGATCTGACGGTCAGATCATCGTGCGTCTTTGAATGCGCCTGGAACGAGATCAGTCCTGACTGCTCCATTTCTTTCATTTGCCGCCAAGTCAGACCGCCGTTACCGATGTAATCCGTATAAATAAATACGGTGGCCGGAAATTTGTACTTCGCCAGAACGGGAAAAGCAACCTTGTAGACGGACTGGTAGCCGTCGTCGATTGTGAGCGCCACGGATTTTTTCGGCAGCGCTTTTTCCGCCCGCAGAAAGGCGGCCACGTCGTGCAAGGACACTGGCCGATATCCATGGCGCTCTAAGAACTGCATTTGCCGTTCAAACTGCGCCCGCGAAACCGAAAGACGCCCTTTCCCGTCGCCAAAACGGTGATAGGAGAGAATCGGAACCACCTGGTACCCATCGCCGAACACGCCGATTCGGTTGGAATCGGACCTGGGAATGACGACCTCCTTGCCGGCTCGAATCCGATCGCCATTGTTGGCATCTTCAATACGCCACGCCTGCGCCGCGCCGCCGAGGTACTGCTCGGCGAGGCTTGCGTAGGTTTCTCCTTGACCCGCGACCACCACGATAAAATCGTTACTTCGTCCTAAAACTTGTGTATCGGTGATGATGGGCGCGCCACAAGCCACGAGTAACCCGCAAAACGCTGCCATCAATATCGGTCTTGCGATCATCTGGTCAAACATCCACATATCCATGCCATTCGTCAATTTTATGTCTTTGATAGCCTTGATTAAATGAGACAGGTGCTCGCTGATTATAATGAGACAGGTGCTCGCTACTGTGCGTACCGTGCCCTATATTTGCCGATCTAGTCGCGAAAATCGCGCTACTTGCCTGTAAACTGTGTAAATTCTTATGTCCGCTTCGCCCGATTATACAATCGCCACGAAATCACGCTGATTTGACGACGCTGGGCAGTTGCTGGAGTAGAATAAAAATTCACGTTTTTCACGCAAACGAATACCGGTAAAACTTGCCGTACGCCAGTTACTGTAATTCTCGACTCGCGCAATGCGACCTCGAGGTGATCGTACCGTGGCTAATTTGGCGTTAGGAAAACTGACCAACCCAAACCTTGCAATGGATCGATCAAAGGACAAGACTATCATCCGCACGCCCCAACGCGGGAACGGCGGATCCGGTGAAGGGAATGCCCTGCCTAACGGGTATGTTCTGCAGGGTCGATACGTCATTGAAGCTCAGTTGGGATCCGGCGGATTCGGAATAACCTATCTGGCGAAACACCGCTATTTGGAAGACCTTTGGGTCGCTATCAAAGAGTACTTGCCGGAAGGCGCGGCAATTCGCGATTCGACTTCCCGCGTCCACGCCATCTCGGAGCAACATAATAAGATCTACGCTTGGGGCCTGCATCGCTTTCTGGACGAAGCACGCCTGTTGCGCCAGTTCAAGCATCCCAACATCGTGTCCGTCGAAGACTTCTTCGAGGCCAACAATACTGCCTACCTGGTCATGAACTACGTGAGGGGCCGCAGCATACAGGCTGATTTGGACGCCGGTAGAAAATTTGACGAGGCACAGCTCCGGCGTATCGTCTATCCGCTGTTGAAGGCGCTCAATTTGATTCATCGCGATGGTTTGTACCATCGGGATATCAGCCCCGACAACATCCTCCTGCGTGAACAGGACGATTCTCCAGTGTTGATCGATTTCGGCTCCGCACGCTACGAAATGCGCATGCATGGCCCTGAGCAAACCGGCGCCGATCGGGCCCACACGCCAACGACTATTTTCAAGCAGGGCTACAGCCCTATCGAGCAGTACGAAGGCACGACCCAAGGCCCGTACACGGATGTGTATGCGCTTGGCGCCACTTTGTATCGCATCGCGCTTGGCGCTCGGCCGGTCGACGCGTTGAAACGATCGGGGGAAATTCGCCTCACCAAGACCGACCCGCTGATTCCGGCGAGCGAGAAGGGTAAGGATCAGTATTCGGCCGAATTCTTGCGTGCTATCGACGCCGCCATGCAACTGGAGCCCGCTAACCGGCCACAGACCACTGACGCTTGGCTGCAAATTCTGGGCCCACCCGAAGCTGCCGAGGAGACACAGCCGCCATCCGGCACAACTGCGCAGCGACAACCGCCTTGGCGCATACTGCTGATCGCAGGCGCAATTACCGCCGCCATCGGCGCGGGTGGGTATCTGTGGTACGACACGCGACAGATCGCACAAGTCGTCCCCACCGATGTCCCAACGCTGCTCTCACACGCCGGCGCAGAACTTGAGAAAGCGCCGTTTGACGCAAAGAATCAAGAGGCGGCGCGACTGTATTTTTTACGAATACTCAATCAGGACCCCGAAAATACACGCGCACTGGCAGGCTATAGTGCGGCCAATATTCTCAAACAGTTCAACGACGTTTTGGCGAAAGAGGACCGGCGCAATGCGGTGGTTTTGCTGGACAAGGCCGAGAGCGAACTCAAGCGCGCCGGCATCAAACGCAAGATCCTTGAACCTGGATGGCAACGCGTCGAAGTGCTCAACAAGCTGACTGCGATTCGCGAGTTGATTCCGCGCGCTCCCCTGGCGGTGGAGAATTGGTCCGCTTTCAAACAGTTGCTCAAAGATATCGAGGGGTTACCCGGTGGCGCGCCGCTGGCCGAATCCGGCAGGCAAGGCCTGCAGAGGCTCAGGCTCACACTTAAACTTATCAACGAGCAACAGTTCGCAAAGGCCCGTGAGCAGTTGTCCGGAGCCGAACGGCTACTGTCGCCATTGGGGGTGGGTAACCTCCCGGTCGCACAGTCTCAGATCGACGCAGCCGAAGCAAAGTTCCAAGCCGAACGTATTGCCAAAATCACCTCGCTGTTGCAAACCGCCGAAGCCTATCTGCAGGAAAAGCCGCTCACCCTGGACGGCTTGACCCGAGCAGCGAAGACCTACAACGAAATCCTGAGACTGGACGACGGACAATCGAAAGCTCTGGCGGGCCGCGCGTTATCGCAGAAGCTCCTCAACGCGTACGACGCGATCAAAAACAACGATTTCGAATCGGCGCAGCAATCCTTGGATTCGGGGCGAAAGATAGCCACCAGTGCGGGCATTGCCTCCGGCGCGGTGAATCAGGCCGGCTTACACCTCGCAAAAACTCAACATGCCTGGACGATCGACAGGCAACGAACTGCGACCAGAAAGCTGCTTTCGGAAGCTGTCGCACGCCTTGCACAAACTCCATTGGACCCAGTCGCGATCGAACAGGCCCAGTCGCTGTATAAAGAAGCGCGGAGCCTGAGCGCGGACGAAGTCGAGTTGGGGGCCGAGAAAGCCGCAGCAAGCAAGGGCGTAGCGCTCACCGACGCATTGGCCGAGATCGGCAGATCACTCGCCGACCGTGCGTTCGGGCAAGCCCGCCAGCATTTGAACGCACCACAGATACGCGAGTTGTCCGATGCCGTCGGACTCGGGCCGCCGCTGACGATAACGGCCGACAGACGAATCGCCGACGAGGAAATCGCGTGGAACGATCGACAAGCTAAGCAAATACTGCAGAACCGCGACCTTGTGCAGGAAGCAAATCTGGCTGCGGCACAGTCCCATCTGGAGCGAATTCTGGCCCTCCAACCGGAACGGACAGCGACCCTGGCACTGGCCAATGCCATCGAGAAGTTACGTGCCGCGGCAGCGGAGCGCGGTAATCACGACTACGAAGCGGCATCCCGCTCGCTGGACGAGGCTCAGACCTTGTTAAACACCGGCGGCGTCTCCGGCGATATTCTGGCAACAATCCACGCCTCGATCCAAACCGAGGCCGACGCGTGGCAGATGCAGCAGCGCGAGCAGGAAATCGCCGCTTCGCTCGGCCAGGCATTCGACGCCCTTACCCAGCAGCCGTTTTCAGTCGAGTCGTGGGCGACGTCGACGCGCCTGTTCGACGCCATCGCCGCGATCGAAGGGGGTCATGCGCGCGCCGTGTCGGGCAAACAGATATTGTCGGAATTACGGCAGGCACATGCCGCAATGAACAAAGCGTCATTCGGCGATGCGCTGCAGCGCGTAAATTACGCGGAACAGCTATTGAAGGATCTCGACGCCCGCAACTTCGACGCCGCACGCGCTGCGATCTCCAAAGCCCGAGAAAACTGGAACAACGAACGGCAGCAACGCATTACCGCCACGTTGAAATCGGCGCAAGCCGTTTTGCGTGACCAGGAATTCAATGAGGACACCTTAGCGCATGTCAAACGCGTTTTAGCTGAAGTCTCGACGCTCGAGAAAGACCAGCCACAGGCCCTGGCGGGCGTTGCCATGGTGTCGTCGCTTGAAGAATTTCTTCAAGCCTTGGCGGCCAACGACTTCATGAAGGCCGAAGCCTATCTGTCCGACGCTGTTGAAAAAGCACGCGTGGCGGATTTCGATCCTGATTCACTGAACAAAGCAAAAGCGCGGCTATCCGGTTCCCGAGCCACTTGGCAGGTGGAACAAACCGAACAGAGTATCGCTGCACTGATAGCGAAAGCGAAAGCGCTGATCAACGATGCCGCGCTCAACGAAAGAAATCTACAGCGTGCCGATGAAGCGTATCGCAAGGCTTTTAATCTGAACCAGTCGCTGGCTGGGATCGCCTCTCATACCGAGCAAGTCACCGCGGGGATGGAAGCGATTCTCCTACTCAAAGCTTTCAAAGCCGAACTCGCGGACCGCCAATTCAAGGCCCTCAAGGTGACTTTGACCGAACTGCACGACAGGCTAAAGTCGGCAGATCTCGACCCGGCGATAGCCCAGCGGCTCACCTCCTCCGCGACCGACAGCGAGGTGGTCTGGCGGACCGCTCAGGCGAGCGATTTCATCCGTAGTGGCGTCTGGAATCGCGATCGTAACTTCGCACCCGCGGAGGGCCACTATGCGATTGTGCTCCGCATGCGCCCCGATCAGCCCGGCGTGGAACCGGCGCTGAAAGGCATCGAAAACCTAAAGCAATTGCTTCGCGCGCAAGATCGACGCAACTACGAACAAGCCTTGATTTTACTCGATCAGGCCTTATCGAATTTCTCCGACGCGGATATTCCCACAGAAGTGTTCGACGAACTCGCCCGCCAATTACAGGACGAGCAACAACGCTGGGCGCGCTTGACACAGGAGCGCGATCTGATTTCCTGGACCGGGGCCGCAGTACGTGAATTGCGACGAACGCCTTTTTCGAAACAGGCCTGGGAACGCACCGAAGATTTTACCGAACGTATTCTCGCTGTCCGCAATGACGACGAACGCGGCCTGGCGGTGCAGCGCGCACTTGGTTTCATGCGCCAGGCCAAACAAGCCAAGGACGAGATGAAATTCGCGAACGCCAAGCGCAGCGTTGAACAGGCACAAGCCGAATTGGTCGGTATCGGGCTGCGACGACCGTTCCAAAACGCTCTGGCTATCATCGATTCGGAATCGCGAACCTATGTTTCGTCGCAGTTCGCTTCCGCGACGACGTTGCTAAGCCAGACCCAGGTCCTGGACGAAGCGCTGTACAACGCGAGAACCGCGTTGGAAAAAATCCTTGAAGTGGACAACCAGGACCCGCTCGCGCTGAGCAGCATTGCCGTTCTCGACAACCTGATCGCGGCACGCGCTGCTTCCGCCGCGACCCGATATAACGAAGCGAACGAGGTGCTGAATCAAGCCAGAGCCACGCTGGTTTCCGCGCCCACGTCAGCCGACCCGCTGGCGTCGCTTAAAAATACGGAGATGCGCATCCGCCAATCCATCGCGGATCAGAGACCTGATCCCGGCGAAATCTACCCGATCATCAGTGTCGCGCTGCGCACCATCGCCGATGCGCCGTTGAAAGAAGAAAAACTCGATGCGGCCGAACGGCTTTTGCGGAACGTCCTGGGGCTGCAGGCGGACGAACGTACCGCATTGGTGGCGTTACAGGCCATCGAACACCTGCGTACAACGCAGGTCACCCTGTCCAGCGGACGGGTAGACGACGCTAAAGCCGCACTTCAAAGAGCGCAAGAGCAGCTCGTGGGCATAGGTCTGGCCGCAACAACTCTGCAGTCAGCGTGGCAGCTGATCAACGGTAGCGCCGTGGAGGCGCCCGAGTAAGGGCGCTCACCGGCGTCTGCGGATTCGCGAGCGGCGACCCTGAACGACCGACTCAAGCGGATAAATTCCGGGCGTTGATCCGGGGATCAACGTCGCGCCGACGGTCTTGGCGAAGAACTGCTCGGCGCCCGCATGTCCAATAATCGCGTACGCGTAGCCTTGTTCACGCATACTGTGTAAAGTCGAAAGCAGCAACAAAGTCCCCAACCCCTTGGAGCGAAAATCCTCGGCAACCCCGAAAGGACCGAAATAGTTTTTGGCCGTGACGTCGTGGCACGCGAAACCTAACAACCGGTCCTCCGCCAGCGCTATCTGGCAGCCGATGGGCGTGCGGGAAAAAGCGACATCACATTCACTCTTCCACCCTCTCGCCGTTTCACCGAAATGCTCGTCTACCCAATCGACCACGGCATCTTTTTCATAAGCCATCGCGCGCCGAACGCTTATCTTCTGTTGCGCAAGCCGCTGCCTGAGACGGGTGTCGTCGGGCAACGCGTAAAGTTTGACCAGCATATCCATGCCTAGTTGTCCGCTACGGCGTTCGAACCGTTCTGCACCACCACCACGGTCACGTTATCGTGCGCGCCGTTCTGTTTCGCCATCGCGATCAACCCACGACAAGCGCCTGCGAGGCCATTCTCGGCAACGATACGGTGGATATCGGCTTCAACAACCTCGCCGTAGAGACCGTCGCTGCAGATCAGGAACCGGTCTCCCGGCAGCAGGTCGCGCATTTCCACAGACACCTCTAGCGTCTCCTCGGCGCCGATAGCGCGTGTAAGCTCGTTGGCCAGCGGATGCGCATCCGCCATCTCGCGCGTCATCAGGCCTCTGGAGACATACTCCTCGACCCAGCGATGATCGCGTGTCAACTGCCTTAGATGACCGTTCCTAAGGCGGTAGACGCGGCTGTCCCCGACCCAGACGCACACCGAATGACGGCCATGAAGTATCAAAACCGCAACCGTGGTACCGATGACGCCCAGACCTTTTTGATTGCCCGCGACCTGTAAGGCTCGATTAGCCGCCTTCAACCGGTCACAGACCTGCTTGACCAGTTCCGCCAAACGCCTGGCTGGCCGGATCTGCGCGACAGCCTCGACGACGGTCTTACTGGCAAAGTCACCGGCTTCATGCCCTCCCATGCCGTCGGCCACCACCCAAACGCCGGCCTCGCTCAACTCTTGACAAGCATCTTCGTTGACCGCCCGCACCAGTCCGACATCCGATAAGCATGCCGAAGTCCACTGGTAGGCGCTCCTGCCTTCAACCGGCATCCGGATTCAGCTGATCCGTCAGCTGCCCCGGATCGAAAATCTGGCGATCATCCCAGCCCCATTTTTGCCAATTGCCGTCCAACATCGCGGCATACCCTTGCGGC
>CBDUNM010000061.1:0-25034 GCA_965368585.1 uncultured Chromatiales bacterium
CAGGCGCCGAACGTCACGGTGAAGGTCGCCAACAACCGCATCGTCGAAAGCACCGGGCGCTTCAAGTTCGACGGCGAAGGCAAGTTGCCGGACATGTCCAAGGAGAACCAGCTGTTCGACAACCGCGCAAAGGCTGGATTGGGGCCCGAGGAGATCCCGCCCGCGCCGGCCTGGTAGGGCGCAAGGCGTCGATCTCAATAACAATATTGAGCTTCCGCGGTCCGGGCTCAGGCCGCGCTGGGTTTTTCCTCGGCGGCCTGCGGCGCTCGCAGCCGGATGGACAACTCGCGCAACTGTGCCTGGCTGACCTCCGACGGCGCGTGCGTCAACAGGCAGGCCGCGGTCTGGGTCTTCGGGAACGCCATTACGTCGCGAATCGAAGACGCACCCGCCATCAGCATTACCAAACGATCCAGACCGAAAGCGATGCCGCCGTGCGGCGGGCAGCCGTACTGAAGCGCGGTGAGCAGGAAACCGAATTTCTCCTCTGCCTCCTGCTCCGAGATCCCCAGCAGACGAAATACCTTGTGCTGCACGGCCGGCTGATGGATACGGATCGACCCCCCGCCCACTTCGGTACCGTTGAGGACCATGTCGTAGGCGCGTGACAGGCAGGCACCGGGATCGGTCGCGAGCAGGTCGATCTGATCGGCCTTGGGTGCGGTAAACGGGTGGTGCAATGCGGCCCAACGCTGTCCACCGTCGTCCCACTCGAACATCGGGAAGTCCTCGACCCACAACGGGCGCCAAGCTTCTTCCATCAGACCGCGATCGTGACCCAGTTTGACCCGCAAGGCGCCGAGCGCCTCGTTGACCACGGTCGTCTTGTCGGCGCCGAAAAAAATCAAATCGCCGTCTTCGGCACCGGTGCGTTCCATAATGCCGTTGACCGCATCGTCCGGCAAAAATTTCAGAATCGGTGACTGCAGCCCCTCGCGACCCTTGGCCCATTCGTTGACCTTGACGTAGGCTAACCCTTTGGCTCCGTAGATTCCCACGTAGCGGGTGTAATCGTCGATTTCCTTGCGGCTGAGATCAGCGCCTCGCGGCAGACGCAACGCGGCCACTCTGCCGTCAGGATTCTTGGCCGGTGCAGCAAATACCTTGAACTCCACGTCCGCCATCAGGTCCGCAACATCGATCAATTCGAGGGGGCAACGCAGATCCGGTCGATCGGTTCCATAGCGCCGCAGTGCCTCTTGGAACGTCATGCGCGGAAACGGGTTCGGCAACTCGACGTCCATGACTTCGTTGAACACAACGCGGATCATTTCTTCCATGAGGGCAGTGATATCGGATTCGTCGATGAACGACATCTCCAGATCGAGTTGGGTGAACTCGGGCTGACGGTCGGCGCGCAGGTCTTCGTCGCGGAAACAGCGCACCACCTGATAGTACCGATCCATGCCCGACATCATCAATAATTGCTTGAACAATTGCGGCGACTGCGGCAGGGCGAAAAACTTACCGGGGTGCGTGCGGCTGGGCACCAGGTAATCACGCGCGCCTTCCGGAGTCGCCTTGGTCAGCATGGGAGTCTCGATATCGAGGAAGTCGCTTTCGTCCAGATAGCGCCGTATGGCACGCGTCGTGCGAGCGCGTAGTTGCATGCGTTCCTGCATTTCCGGCCGGCGCAGATCTAGGTAACGATAGCGCAGCCGCAGCTCCTCCGACGTGTCTTCATCGTCCAACACGAAGGGCGGTGTTTCGGCGCGATTGAGTATCTCCAGTTCCTGCCCCAGGACCTCAATTTCACCGGTGGGGAGTTCGCGGTTTTCGGTACCTTCCGGACGGCGGCGCACGCGACCCCTCACGCGCAGCACGAACTCGTTGCGTACCTGCTCGGCTGTCGAGAAAACGTCGGGCAGATCGGGATCGTAGACCACCTGAATCAAGCCATACCGATCGCGCAGATCGACAAATATGACACCCCCGTGATCCCGGCGACGGTTGGCCCAACCGCAAATTTCGACCGTTTCATCGATATGAGCGGTGTTGAGATCACCGCAATAGTGGCTACGCATGACTTGAATTCCTAAACCTGAACGATATTTCTGTGAACCCGCGAACACCCGCGGCACAGCAATGCTCAAACGTAACGCGCCCCGGTGTCCCCGGGGCGCGCCATAATCTCGAAATGTTAAGGGCAGCGGACCGTTGCGGCAACCTCAGTCGGCGGCACTCGGGGCAGCGGCCGCAGGCTTGCTCGGCGCGGCGCTCGCCGACTTGCCCGCCGCATCGCCCGCTGGCGCGGGTTTTTTGTCGGCCGGGTCCTGAACATTCTTTTTCGTGCCGGATTTAAAGTCGGTTTCGTACCAACCACCGCCCTTAAGGCGAAATCCGGCCGCCGAGATCAACTTTATCAAGTCAGGCTGGTGGCACGCCGGGCAATCGCTAAGCGGCGCGTCGCTCATTCTTTGCATGGCCTCGAACTCGTGGCCGCAACTTTTGCATCGATATTCATAGAACGGCATGACAGATCGCTCTCTCGCAATAGACTGAATTAAAGAGGAAATGCTATCACAGACTGATATTCGCGTCGCACGCTCGAATTCCAGACGAGAAGTCGAGCGTACCAAGTCACACCGCCCGGACGCAGATTGACCGCTAAATGGGCAGGACGTCGAGTTTCTCGTTCCGTTCGATCGCCTCGGAACGCAGTTTATCGACCGTCTTGCGCATCGCCGACAGCTCGCGCTCATCCATACCGAAGCGCAGATACCGGTCGGATTGATCCAGCAGTCTCTCCAACCCCTGGTGACGGTTCCACAGGAACAGCAGGCAATGGGCGAGGTGGTGAGGATCAACCGCACCCGCCTTCATGCGTTCGGCCGCCTCCAGCGCGGCGTTTAATTGGGCGCGCGTCGGTGCCGTCACGCGACTCATTCCAAGTCCTTGCGGCGAGCCCGCAGTTCGTCGCCCTGGCGCCTGAGGATGTGGCGTATCAGGGTGTCGCGGTCCTGCTCACGAATATGGGTGAACTCAATGCGTATCCGATGGGTGCCATCGGTGATTCGTTGCGACTCCGCCAGTTCGCGGCAATCGACGACCTCGCCGTAGGTCAACACGCCGGTGAACGACGGAAACAGCAGCATGCGGATCTCAACCTTGGTGTGTACGTCATAGCCCTCCCCGACATCCAGACACATACCGCCCGCACTGAGATTAACACCCTGGCCGTGCTCCGAAACGAAAGTGGAATTTTGCGCAATCAGCGAGCGGCCCAACACCTCGAGCTTACGGTCGAGTCCTTTCAAATAGGCCGCCACGTCGGGCATCTCGTTCTCGATCCGCCGCAGGTGGATGGTCATTTGCGAGGTGATCGCGGCCATGCTCGCCATCACCGTAAAGCTGTTCTCGTTGGTTTCGTTCATGCGCTCGAAACTGCTTTCGACCTCTTCGCGGGTGACTCGCCGCAGGCTCACGCGAACCGTATCGTCGATGCGAAAGTACTGGCGCCGTTCCGAATCGTTCATTGATGGAGATTCACTCATGCTCGGTCCTCAATTCTCAACCTGCGGGCAGTGCCGCGTCGAGCCCGCTTTCGATGTCCGCCGCGCCCCGGATCAGTACCAGTTCCACACGCCGGTTTTGCGCGCGCCCTTCCGCATCGGAATTCGCTGCCAGCGGCATGGTGTCCGCGTAACCTTCGACCAGAATGCGTGCCGGTTCTAGATCAGGATCGCGCAGCATGGAATGCAGCACCGTCACGGCGCGAGCCGCGGACAGTTCCCAGTTCGAGCGGAACCGGCCGGTTCGAATAGGAATGTTGTCGGTGTGGCCGGCTACCACGATCTTTCCCGGCTTCGCCGCCAGAACCGCGCTGATTCGCGCAACCACTTCGTGAAAGGCGGGATCCAGATTGGCGCTGCCGGACGGAAAAGATCCTTTTTCCTGAATGCGGATAATGATTCGGGATTGCTCTTTCTCCACCGCCACCAGTCCGGAATCGATTTCCCGTTCGAGTGATTCCTGCAATTCGGCCAGTTGATGTTGCAGATCCGTCTCGATCAGCCGCTGCAATTCCTGTTCGACGCTTTGTTGCGATTGATCGACGCTCGGCGCATCGTTCATGTCGAGATGCTCTTTCTCGACATCGCTGGTCTCTTGCCGGATCTCGGTGATCACCGCCTGCTCTTTGACCGACGGACTCCATTCCTGCTTGATGACGCTCACGCCCTTGACGATCTCGTTCGCGGGTATCTCGCGTTGCACACCGAAGGCGTCTTTCATGGATTCCGCCATCTTCTTGAATCGAATCGCGTCGATTTCGGCGAACGATAGCAGCAACACGAAGAAGCACATCAACAGCGACATCAAATCGGCAAAAGTTGCCAGCCACGGGGGAAGTCCTTGCGGACACTTGGGGCATTCCTCCGCCACGCGTCAGCCTTCGGCCATTCGTTTCTTGGGCGGAAGATAGGTGCCGAGCAATTGCTCGAGCACCTTGGGGTTCATACCTTCCTGAATGCCGCCGATGGTCTCGATGATCAGTTCCTTGTTGATCTTTTCCAGTTCGGTGGCCCGTGTGAGCTTATCGGCCATCGGCTGCGCAAAGGCGTTTGCGATGACCGCCCCATAGAGCGTGGTGAGCAGTGCAACCGCCATTGCCGGCCCGATGCTTGCCGGGTCGGACATGTTTGCCAACATCTGCACCAGACCGACCAGGGTCCCGATCATCCCCATCGCCGGCGCCATGACGGCCATGTTGGAGAACATGCGTTGCCCGACTTCGTGCCGGGCAATCGTAAGATTGATGTCGCGCGTCAACATCTTTTGTACCAGGGCGGGATCGTGGCCGTCGACGCACAAGCCGATTCCCTTCTTCATGAAATCGTTGCTCATTTCCTGGCCTTCGAGGGCCAACAAACCGTTCTTACGGGCGACGTCGGCCAGCTGTACCGCCTCCTCGATCAAGTTCTTGGGGTCGTCGACCTTGTACAAAAACGCCTTCAGGCCGATCGCGAAAGACCCGAGAAAATCGCCCAGGGACACTTGCATCAGCGTGACCATGAAGGTCCCGCCGACTACGATGAGTATGGACGGCACGTTGACGAACAACATAACGTCGCCGCCCGAAGCGATGGCTCCGATGATGATACCGAATCCGCCCAGCAACCCAACCAGCGTTGCAATATCCACGTAATCCTCCCGAAATTCTTCGCTACCAGATCGGAAAACCAGCGCGGGATACCGGCCGACCGGATACTTGAAGCGATAACGGTCAGATGCAGAAAAACTTAAGTTCGTAAAATCCTATTATGATGTCGACGGAAACACCGGAGCCGTACCCCTCTGATGAGCGAAATGCGCACTATTCTGATCACAGGTTGCTCCAGCGGAATCGGGGCGCTCGCCGCGTCGACGCTCCGCGAACGCGGGTATCGGGTGTTTGCGACGGCCCGACGCCCGGCGGATGTGCAGCGCTTGCGTGCCGACGGGTTCGAGGCTATGCAGCTCGATCTGAATGACGACGCCAGTATCGAGGCCGCCTTCAACGAAGTGCTGAAACGCACCTCGGGCAGACTGTACGCCCTGTTCAACAACGGCGCTTACGGGCAAACAGGAGCCGTTGAAGATCTCTCCCGCGCCGTGCTGCGCGCCCAGCTCGAGACCAACCTGCTCGGCTGGCACGAACTCACCCGGCGGGTCATCCCCGTCATGCGCGCCCAGGGTGAAGGACGCATCGTGCAGAACAGCTCCGTGCTGGGATTCGCGGCCCTGCCCTATCGTGGTGCCTATGCCTGTTCGAAATATGCCCTGGAGGGACTGAGCGACACTTTGCGACTGGAACTCGCAGGCACGGGGATTCACGTGGCGCTCATCGAGCCCGGCCCCATCGCCAGCCGGTTTCGCGAAAACGCGCTCGAGGTGCTACGACGCACGATCGACATCGAGCACAGCGCGCATCGCCAGGCCTATCAAGCCCAACTGGCGAGGCTGCAAAAACCCGGCCCGGCGGCCCCTTTTACGCTGCCCGCCTCGGCGGTGGTGGACAAGCTGCTGCACGCTCTCGAAAGCAGCCGACCCAAACCGCGCTACTACGTCACCTTTCCGACCTATTTGCTCGGATACCTGAAACGCGCGCTTTCGACGCGTATGTTGGATCGGGTGGTGCACGTCATATCGGGAAAGGGCCGGCGTTAACGCTGAAGCTGTCCATATTGCTTTATGTGTCTTTACGGGGCGTTGCCGGCCAACCTGATGAAAACAGCAAACATCCGCTGCGACGCCAGAAACGCCGCAATTCGCGTCTATGCTGTTGACATGACGGGGGAAAAACGTTCTAAATCGAAGCCGCAAGCGCGACAATCCGCATTGAGACCGGAACTGCGCCTGACACGACCGTGACAACAATGCAGGGGTTGGAGTTGGTACGAACTGGCCAACGCAGTCGCGTTTAATGTGCTTGCCGTAGTAGCGAACGACCGCGCGAAGGTCGATCACGGGGCGGTCATTTTGACATTCCCAGGCGGCGTAGCGGATTGATTGAACGCTGGAAATCCGGGCGCCTATGGAGACGCGCGTCTAGTGGCCGGCCGTGCGGCATTCAGTACCGATTTTGCCGGCTCGAACGCATGCCTACAGGTGCTCAACGAGCAACTCGGGAACAGGGAATGAGTCAGATACTGCGGATCCTCATCATCGAAGACGACGCGACGGACTACCGACTTCTGGTACGGTATCTACGCCAACACGATCTGCAATTCGCGGTGCGACGTGTTGTCGACAGCGAAGAATTGCAGAGTGCACTGAAATCACATCGATGGGATCTGGTACTCACCGATTATTCGCTGCCGGATATCGATATCCGTGAACGGCTTCAGTCCCTCATGGAGGCGTTACCGGACGCTCCCGTCATCATGGTCTCCGGCACGATCGGCGAGGAGATCGCCGTCGATCTGCTGCGCGCGGGCATTGAGGACTATGTCAATAAGGACAACCTGGCGCGCTTGATACCGGCCATCCAACGGGCCCGGCGCGCCTGCGCGGAACGACAAACCCGCCGTGCGACCGAATTGGCCCTGCAACGATCGGAGCGACGTTACAAGCAACTATACGAACAGCTCAGTCGCAGCCGCTGGCAACAGGACCTATTTTCGAGCACTTCGCAGGATGTCATGTTCCTGCTGGACGCACACGGCAAGTTGCTGTGGTGGAATCCACGACTCGAAGCGCTTACGGTGGTTGCAACAGACACCCTGCACGGCCGAACCGCAACCGCGTTCATTGCCGAACCCGACCACCCGACGACGCGGCGGGCGCTGCAAAAGACATTGAACGAAGGATACGCCGACCTGGAAGCCAGGTTAACTACTCTCCAAGGGGATATCTATTTCCAGTTTCGAAGCAATCGCGCCGAACACGAAGGGGTCGTATATATCGCCGGCATCGGTCAAGACGTCACTGAGCGGCGCGCCGCCGACGAGGCGCTGCGCTTAAGCGAGGCACGCCTGAAAGAGGCTCAGGCGGTGGCCCGCATGGGCAGTTGGGTGTTGGATGTAGAACAGGACTCAGCGTATTGGTCGGAGCAGATCTACCGGATGTTCGAACTCGAACCGGACGTCACGCCTGGTCCGGAAACTTTGCGTACGCTTGTCCATCCCGAAGACTGGCCGCGTATCGAGTCCGCCATGGAGCGCTCGATCCGGCACCAGGCGCCTTATCACGTCCAGTATCGCGTGATCACCCCCAGGGCCAACACGGTTTGGATCGACTGCAGGGCGGCCCTGGAAGAAAACAGCGCCGGGAAGGTGGTGAAGCTCAAGGGTGTGGTTCAGGACATCACCGAACAGCGCATCAACGAGAGCCGTCTACGGCAGTCAGCGACGGTGTTCGAAAATACCGCCGAAGGCGTCTTCATCACTGACGCCAGCGGCAACATCCTGGATACGAATCCGGCCTTCGGCGATATTACCGGATTTTCCAAAGAAGACGTGCTCGGCAACAACCCGCGCCTCTGGCGGTCGGATCGTCACGACGCGGATTTTTACCGCAGCATGTGGCGAGACATCAATGAATGCGGTCAGTGGCAAGGCGAAATCTGGAACCGGCGCAAGGACGGCTCCGTTTTCCCCGAGTGGCTGAATATCAGTGCGGTTCGCGACAATGAAGGCAACGTCGTCAACTTTGTCGCAGTATTCACGGACATCACCGCCTTGAAACGCTCACAGGAAAAATTGGAACACCTCGCCCACTACGATGCGCTGACCGATCTACCGAACCGCTTGTTGCTGCAGGCGCGGCTGGATCACGCCATCGCGCATGCACAGCGCACGGACACCAACCTGGCGTTGATCTTCATCGATCTCGATCGATTCAAGAACATCAACGACAGCTTCGGCCATCCCGCGGGTGACGACTTACTCAAGGAGGTCGCGCAACGTCTGCTTCGCTGCGTCCGCTCGGACGACACCGTCGCACGTATCGGCGGCGACGAGTTCGTTCTGTTGCTCGAAGCCGTTAAGCATCCGGACAAATCGGTGGTAGTGGCCAATAAGGTTCAGCAGACCTTCTCCGAACCGGTCGAGATCAATAACCAGTCGATTCACGTCACCGCCAGCATGGGTATCTGTACGTATCCGCAAGACGGCGAGGAGGGTGCCACGCTGTTGCGCAACGCGGACGCGGCCATGTATCGCGCCAAAGAGGATGGCCGCAGTGTCTACCGCTTTTATACCGAAGAACTCACAACGAACGCTGTCGAGCGCATCATGCTGGAAAACCATATGCGCAACGCGCTGGACCGCAACGAGTTTCATCTCGCGTATCAACCGCAAGTCGATCTCAGAACCGGCCGGGTCTGCGGGGTGGAGGCCCTGCTGCGTTGGAAACATCCTGCATTCGAGCACGTGTCTCCCACGAAATTCATACCGCTGGCCGAAGAAACCGGGCTGATACAAATCATTGGCGCGTGGGTTCTCAAGCATGCCTGCACGCAGGCCCGGCAGTGGATAACGCAGGGAATCGAGTTCGGCCGGATTGCCATCAACGTATCCGGCGCACAATTTCAGCGCGAAGGCTTCGTGGATACCGTAAAGGATGTCTTGAAGGCTACCGGGCTCCCGGCCAACCGGCTGGAGCTCGAGGTGACGGAAAACTTTATCATGCAGCATATGCAACACGGACTTTCAGAGTTGGACCAGCTGCGTGAACGGGGCGTAATGCTGGCGATCGACGACTTCGGTACCGGCTATTCTTCCCTCGCGCAGCTCAAGAGCCTGCCGATCAACAAACTGAAAATAGATCAGTCTTTCATTCGAGATATGCCCGAGGATTCGGACGACTGCGCAATTTGCAGCGCTATCATCGCCATGTGCGTCAATCTGCGGCTTTCGGTGACGGCAGAGGGTGTCGAGACACCCGAGCAAAACCGGTACTTGCGTGACCAGGGATGTACTATGGCGCAGGGCTTCTTCTACAGCCATCCGCAATCCTCCGAGGATTTAACGCAGTGGTTGTCGCAGCGTTCGGCGGCTCTCGCTGCGGGTGAAGCGGCGCATTCCGCTACGCGAACCGCCACCCGACCCGGTTGAACGCCGCTTACGCCTGGGTGTAGTACTCGGCGAGAAAAGTATCGAAATCCTGAGCGTCTCCCGCTTCCAGCGCCGCGTGCCGGCGCCAGGAAGCCGCAGCCTCCGCCTCGAACGCGGCCATGCGCTCGGTTGACAATGTCCTTTCCGTGAAGTACTTGAAATGCTTCGCCGACATGCGCCGGGCAAAACCGTAAAAACCTTCGCCATGTTCACGCATGTCGCGCAACATGGTCGCCGACGGCGTGGCATCCGGGTCGTTGACCTTCTCGCGCTGCGCCAGCACCGCTGCGCGATAAGGCGCAGCGCCTTGATCGCCGTCCAGTACGTCACAAACCGACAGCAGGCCGTCGATGACCTCGGCGCCCCAATCCCGGATCGGTATGCCTCGACCGTGACGCATCAGACGAAACTCGGGATCGCGGCCGCGATGGGCGATCTTTTCGAGGTTTCTGTCGATCTCCCAACGCTCCTGCATTCCGATCGAGGGGCTTTCGGCCAACAGGCAGAACAGCATCAACGCCTCGATGACGCGTATCTGACTTTCGTCAACGCCCAACGGGTGGTAAGCGTTGACGTCCAGCGAGCGCAGTTCAATGTAACGTATACCCCGGTCGCGTAGCGCCAACACCGGCTTTTCCAATCCCTCCAGAATCTGCTTCGGCCGGACCGAACTGTAGTACTCGTTCTCGATCTGAAGAATATTGGCATTCAGCTGGCGATACTCGCCGTCGACCTTGACGCCGATTTTCTCCCACAAGGGCGCGGGTGTTTCGATGGCGTGAGTCAGGCTGTTCACATAGGCGCCCAGGCTGTCGTAACAGGCCTTGACCCCGGCACCCTGTTCGCGCCGATTTTGATAGCCGATATCGCCCATGCGCAGTGAAGTCGCATACGGCTCATAGTACGTGGAGTCGTCAAACCGACTGAGTCGAGAGGTCTTACCGGCGAAAAACGACCTGCAGACCGCGGGCGATGCACCGAAAAGATAAGGAACCAGCCATCCCAAACGCTGGATATTGCGCACCAATCCCATAAAGTGCTTGTCTTTGAAGCGCCGCAACTCCCGCCCAGCATCACCGAGCAGTTCCTGATAGCACGGCCAGAAGTCCTCCGCCGGCGAATAATTGAAGTGAACGCCGGCGATCACCTGCATGACCCGCCCGTAGCGGTGCCCCAGCCCCACGCGGTAGATGTGCTTCATTCTGGCCGGATTGGATTCGCCGTACTGCGCGATCGGTATGTTGTCGCCCCCGGACAGTACGCAGGGCATACTGGTCGCCCAGAGTGTTTCGTCCTGCAAATGACGATAGACATAGGTCTGCAGATCGGAGAGAAACTCCAGGGCTTCGAGCCGATCCGCGAACGGCGGCGTAATCAATTCGATCAGGGCTTCGGAGTAGTCCGTCGTCACCCAGGGATGCGTAAGCGGCGAACCCAAAACTGCCGGATGCCGGGTTTTGGCAATACCGCCGTCATTCGCCACGCGCAGCGATTCTTTCTCAAGCCCGATCAATCCCTGACGCAACAGAGAAGAGAAGCCGGCGATATCAAGGTCTTTGAGGTGTTTTTCGACGGATTTTAGCAACAGTACACCACCTTTGAGGGACGAAACGGAAGGCAACGAGCGCTGGTGCCGTAGCGGACACTCTGCGCCGACCGATGATGCGCCGCGCCTCGTCCGTAGCGGGCGGCCCCTCAAAAAGGGCCGTGTCGGACATATGGCGTGGCGTGGCGGCATCGCCCCGGGGCTCGCCGATTCGTACCGGGCGCCGGCATGCCACGGCCGCGGCTGACGCATTATAACGGGAACAGATTTGCCCGCGAGCACCAACTGAGCGATCATTCGAAATCTATGACTAACAATATCTCACGGTTTTTTCTGATTCTCACGCTGAGCACGGCCATCGTGGCTTCGGCCTTTTCGTCCCAGCCGCGCAGCCCCACTCTGCAACTTTGGCAACATGTGCAGCCCGACGCGCTCAAATTGAAGTCGTACGCGGCGCTGGTGGTCGATCGTTTCGGTAATCAACTGTATGCCAAACACGCGCAGGAAGTCGTACCCATCGCGTCGATCACCAAGTTGATGACCGCCATGGTGGTGTTGGATTCGAATCTGCCGATGGAAGAAATGCTCAGCATCACCAAGGCGGACTACGACCGCTTGCGTCTGACCGGTTCGCGCCTGAAAGCCGGGGCCACGTTGTCCCGCGGCGCTCTACTGACCCTGACGCTCATGGCTTCGGAAAATCGCGCGGCGTTCGCGCTGGCGCGTAACTTCCCCGGCGGACGCACCGAATTCGTTCGCAGAATGAATCTCAAAGCCGATCTGTTGGGTCTCCATGATACTGAGTTCGGCGATCCCACCGGTCTGGACCCGCTCAACGTTTCGACCGCTACCGACCTCGCCCGGATGGTACGGGCAGCGCAACGCTATCCCGCAATCCGCGACGCCACGACACGCACCGCGGCCAAGGTCAAACCCTATCCCGGCAGAGGACCTTTACGCTACGTCAATACCAACCGGCTGGTGCGCAGTGACGCGTGGGAAATCGCGCTGAGCAAAACCGGTTATGTCAACGAAGCCGGCCGTTGCCTGGTAATGATGGCAGAGGTCGGGGCGGAGCCCATCGTGGTCGTGCTACTGAACGCCCATGGCAAGCTTACACCGATCGGCGATGCCAACCGGATCCGCAAGTGGATCGAAAAAGGCGTGACCAACGCCGCGCAAATCGCGTCGGTGGGCAACCCGCCGAACTCCTGACCGCAACCGCAAGCGGGCCAACTCGTCGTCGGCGCCTACAAACGGTTCCGCCGCAACGCCGATATCAATCCAGCAGAGCTGTACGCGGCCTGAGCATTCGAACATGATCGGCGAGGATCCGGGCTGACTCTTCCAACATGATCCGTTCCACGCCCTCCGGGTCGTCGTCTTTCTGCTCGACCTCGTCCTCTTCACCGTCGCGTTCCAAAGAACTGATCGGCTCTAGGCCACGGAACACACGCAGTCGGTTGCGCCTTTCCAGACGTTGTTTTTCCCGGGTATCACGTTCTTGCATACGGTCCGTTTCGAGCAACGACACCGTATCGCGGTTGCGCACGGCAATGAGCTCTTCTTCCTGTTCGATCAGGTAACGGAACCCCGGATCCTGATCTACCCGACTCAGGTACCGATCGCGTAGAGAGGCAACCGACCCGGTGCTTAGTAACGGATGATCCAACGGCTTGATGGCCGCCCAGGGTATGGCATTGTCCAACGACCTTTCACCGTGTTCGGCCGCGCCTTTGGAGGTGGGGAACACGATATCCGGCGTGACGCCACGGTGCTGGGTACTGTCACCGTCGATGCGGAAAAACTGCGCCATGGTGAGTCGCAGGCGCCCCAGATCGTCTTCGCCGCGAACAAACCGCGCCAGATCTACCAAGGTCTGAACCGTACCTTTGCCGAAGGTCGGTTCGCCGATGACGATTCCGCGTCGATAGTCCTGAATCGCGCCGGCAAAAATCTCGGACGCCGAGGCGCTGTTGCGGTCCACCAGGACGGCGAGCGGTCCGTCGTACACCTGTTCGGGATCCGGATCGCGCTCGACATCGACCCGGCCCGATGCGTCTTTGACCTGCACGACCGCGCCGTTTTCGATAAACAGCCCCGTCAGTTCGGTTGCCTCACTCAGTGAACCACCGCCGTTGCTGCGCAAATCGATGACGATGCCATGGACACCCTTTGTCTGAAGGTCGGCCAATAAGCTTCTGACATCACGGGTCGTGCTACGAAAGTTTTTGTCCCCTTCCGCCTGCGCCGCGAAGTCCCTGTAGAAGGCAGGAATTTCGATGACACCGATCTTGATCCCCTCGAAACCGGGTAGGTCGGTTATCACTTCGCTTTTGGCGGCCTGATCCTCCAGTTTGATCTCGTCGCGCTCGATCGAGACCAGCTTGGCCGGACCATCGGCGCCCTCGTTCTTGGGCACCACGTTGAGACGTACCAAACTGCCCTTGGGTCCGCGAATGAGGTCGACGACATCCTGCAGGCGCCATCCCACGACGTCTTCCATCTCACCACTGACGCCTTGCGCGACACCGATGATGCGGTCGCCCGCATGCAACTCTCCGCCGCGTTCGGCAGGGCCTCCCGGCACCGTGCTTTGCACCAGGGTGAATTCGTTGTCGTTGCGCAGCACCGCACCGATGCCCTGAAGCGACAACCGCATACTGATATCGAAGTTCTCCGAAATACGCGGCGACATGTAGCTGGTATGCGGCTCGATGCTGAGGGTATAGGCGTTGACGAAGGACTGGAAGACGTCGTCAGCGGTAAACTGTCGGACGCGACGGGATATGCCTGTGTAGCGCTTGGTCAATGTTTCCTTGATGTCGCTTTCTTTCTTTCCGGACAGGCGCAGACTGAGGATGTCGTTCTTGATTCTCTGGCGCCACAGGTCATCGAGTTCGGCTTCGTCTTTCGCCCACGGCGCATCTTTGCGATCGAACTGATAGACCTCAGACCGGTTGAAATCGAACTGCCCTTTCTTCAAAAGCGCCAATGCCCGCTCAACGCGTTCATCGACGCGCTGGCGAAAGCGTTTGAACAGTGTGAAGGCGGGCTCGAGCCGGGCGCGCTTGAGCGCGTCATCGAGGCTGTCCTGATGCCGCACGAATTCCTCGTAATCCTGAGCGGTGAAGAAATTTCGATTCGGATCGAGCGATGCCAGGTAACGATCGAGGATGCTTTTAGACAATGCATCGTCCAGCGGCACCTTCTTGTAGTGAAAGCGTTCCACCACCTTGGTGATGATCAACGCCGACTGCCGGTGTTTCTGCGACGGTTCGAGTTCGTCGATGGGCACCGTGGAAATTTTACCGACGACCTGACCGGACCAGCCGGTTATCAGCGCCACGATCAGCAGCAACGCTTGCGAATATCTTTTCATACTTCTAGTCCTCTCAACCCTGCCGTACGTCTTCAGCCGCCGACGCCGAAAGCCCGAGCGGTGGCCGCAGGCCACCAAGAATCTCGAGGTAATCAGATCTTTCCGGTCCAATAAAACCGTGGCGCACGAGGAAATCAATGATTACCAGATTGCAGTTTAGCTTGAAATCGTCCGTTTCCCGCACAATCCTTGCCACCTCCTCCAACGGCAACAGGTAGAATTCCTCCACCTCGCCGTCTGTGTTTGCAGGCTTAAATTCCTTAGTTAATTCAATATCATAGCAGAATATTACATCAGGCCTGAAACCACGTTCGGTGACCCGATTGTAGGTCAGTGCGCCCACCGGGCGCGCTTGCAGCGCCAACGCCGTGGGCATACCCGCTTCCTCTGCGCATTCTTTAAGCAAATTATCTTTTAAATCAATACCGTAGGGCAGTCCTCCGGCGACCATTTGATCCAACGCGCCGGGAAACAACTTCCTATCTCGGGCCCGCCTGCCGATCCACATAGACAACTCGCCGCCCGGCTCGCGCACGAAACCGTTTAAATGCTGGCCGAAGGCGCGTACCCCGAAAGAGGCCGCTGCGGCCCGGTCGATCACACACACCGCCGCGTCGCGACCGCCTGGGGTGACCGGATAGGGTTCGCCCAGCGGACTGGGGAGTTCACCGCTGCGCGACAGAGCGGTGACGACCTCAGCCAGCGCATCCGACCGCGCGGCAAATCCGCGCAGTTCGTCCGCTAGCGCAACGGTATCGGCGCCGACTGAGAAAACCTGCGGCCAGCGAGACAAATGCTCCGCGAACGCGGGGCGCAGCCACCCCACCACGGCGCGATCGACGACCCATGGCAGAAAGGGTTCGGTTACGGTCGAATTGAGCGCGTGGATATGGCGGATATAACCCATGAAAATTATTCGACCGGTCGCGCCGTTGCGACCGCGGCGCCGTAGCCACGGGCGCTGTCTTCGTCCAACGGACCGATACGCGAAGTCACTACGCGCTGCTCGCCCGGCTGCAGCGCCCCGCGTAGCCGGTAAGTGGCCTCTTGTCGCAGACCCGACGCGGTGCGACGGCCCAAAATCACCGTCACGCCCTCGACCGCTACAGACGCCTGATTGCGCACCGCCACACTCAAATAACCGTCTCGGTTGATGCCCAGACCCAGCTCTATATAGCGGTTGGGGGTTTGCCTGTTACCGAGCTTGGCCAAATCGCGCTTGGCAACCGCCGCGACCGGCGATTGGGTCGCCGCGGCCTGCTGCAAATAGGTGAGAGCTTCGTTGCGGTCGCCGCTGTCGAGGGCAACCCGTCCCAAGCCGTATTTGCCTTCGGCGGTCGGGAGCAAATCCAGACTGCGCTTGAAATCCGTTTTCGCGCCATCGACATCGCCAAGTTCACGCCTGACGAAACCGCGCGTCAAAAAGTGCTTGAAGTAGTTCGCATTGGCTTCTACGGCCCGGTTGTAGGCCGCCAAAGCCGACTTGTTGTCGCCCTGTTCGGTCAACAAATCGCCGCGCAGGCCGTGAAACAGCGATTCACGCGGCTCGATACTTATCGCCTTGTCGACCAGTGAGCGCGCCTTGGCCAACTGACCCGCTTTGAGTGCTTTTTGGGCCTCGTCGTAGGCCTCGTACGCGGGCTTGGTTTTTCTCAAATAAGCCGTCATGCGTTGATAGCGATCACGCCCGATTTCACCGCCCTTGGCGCCTAGTTCCCGCACCGTGGACAGGTTGTTGGCGACGCGTTCCTGCGAAGGCGGGTGGCTGGCGAACAAGCCGTTCAACCAGTCCTGGTGCTTGCCTTCCGCCAGCCGCACGAAGGTCTTCTGCAGATCGACCGCGGCGGCCGGATCGTAACCGGCGCGCGCCATGTACCGCATCCCGTAGTAGTCGGCTTCGCGTTCGGCGTCACGGCCGTATTTCTGCTCCGTCAAACTCGCACCCAGTTGCGCACCCGTCATGGCCAGGTCGCGATAACCGGAATCCCCCAAGGCAATGCTCGCGGCTATCAGCGCGCCCTGCGTCAATACGCCGCGCTGCATTCCCAGGGCGCTGTGGCGCGCGGCTGCATGCACGATTTCGTGCCCCAGCACGGCGGCCAGTTCCGCTTCACTTTCCAACTCCACCAACAGACCGCGATTGAGCGCGATCTTGCCTCCCGGCAACGCCCAGGCGTTGGGCGACGAGTCGTTGATGACGCTGAACTCGTAGGGCAGCTTGCGGTCGCTGACCCGCGCCAGTCGCTCGCCGACATCACGCACATAGCGGGTCAGGGCGGGGTCCAGGGCGTAATCACCGCCTTCCGCCTGGCGATAGGGACCGTAGTTTTGGCGGCCGATCGCCAGTTCCTGTTCGGTCGAAACGAACGACAGCTCCTGCTCACCGGTCACCGGATTGACCGCACAGCCGCCAATGATCAGCGCAGTCAAGGCGAGACTGGCCAGAAAGACGAGACTTTTTTGCATGGTGTTTACTCCTCAGGCCTATCGGCGACAATACTGCAGACGACACGCCGATCGCTTCGCGGCCCATCGAACTCGCAGAAGAAGATGTTCTGCCAGCGCGACAATCCCAACCGACCATCCAATAGCGGAATAGTTTCCGATGGGCCCACCAACCCCGCTTTGAGGTGCGCGTCGCCGTTGCCATCCTGCGCGTCGTGCAACCAGACGCCGCGCGGTATGATCTTGCGCAGCAAATTGATCACATCCGTTTGTACGCTGTCATCCCAGTTTTCCTGGATCATGATGGCGCCCGTAGCGCCTTGCGCGTAAACGTTGACCAATCCGTCGCGGATGCCGCTGCGAGCCACCGCGGCGCCGACCTGCGCGGTAATGTCGACCAGCGTTTCACGCTGCTCCGTACTCAGCTCGATAACCTCACGCATCGCGCCGCTCCGCGCGCTTTACCGCTTCCCAGGCGGCCTCGAGCTGATCGAGGTCGAGATCGGCCGGAGATGAGTTGTCCCGCTCCAGTAGCAGACGTTCCATGCCGCGAAATCGATCTTCGAATTTTCTGCCGGCACGCCGCAACGCCTGTTCGGCGTCGACCCCCAGCAGCCGGGTCACGTTGACCATCGCGAACAACATGTCACCGAGCTCTTCCTCGATATGCGCCGGATCGCCACCGGCAACAGCCGCCTCGATCTCGTCAAGCTCTTCGCGCGTCTTGTCGAATGCGCCAGAGGCATCGGGCCAATCGAAGCCCACTCGGGCCGCCCGTCGCTGCAGTTTCTCCGCTCTGACCAAGGCCGGCAGCGCGCCGGCGACTCCATCCATCTGGCTGACCGGCGCGGCGAGCGCGTGCTTCGCCTCGCGCTCGTCACGTTTGGCCTTCTCCCATGACTCGCGCAACTGCGCGTCGTCACGATAATCGGCGTCGCCGAACACATGAGGATGACGGCGCAACATCTTCTGGCAGATGCCTTCGGCAACCGTATTGAAATCGAATTCGCCTTGTTCCTTGGCCATGCGCGCATGGAAGACGACCTGAAACAGCAGGTCGCCGAGTTCGTCGCGTAACTCCTGCATATCACCGCCCTCGATGGCGTCTGCCACTTCGTAGGCTTCTTCAAGGGTGTAAGGGAGGATGGTGTGAAAATTCTGCTTGAGATCCCATGGGCAGCCGCTGGCGGGATCGCGTAGACGATCCATGATTTCAATCAGCTGTTCGATGGCTTGCATACGTTGAGCGTGGTGGTTTCAGATCGTCGTCGTTCGGCTGCGCGTGTTGCGCTCAGCCCGGCGGCCAGCCCATACGACGTCCGCCCAGGACATGCAGATGAAGGTGAAAAACCACTTGCCCGGCTTCCCGGTTGCAGTTGAACACGGTGCGATAACCCGCTTCGGCAAGACCTTCCTGGGCCGCAACGGTCTTGGCCGCCAGAAACATTTTTCCCACCAGCGATGCGTCGCCGGGTGTGAGATCGTTGATGGTCGCGATATGCTCGCGCGGAATCACCAGCACGTGCGTAGGTGCTTGCGGATCGATATCGCGAAAAGCCACCACGTCGTCGTCCTGATAGACGAAGTTCGCGGGTATTTCTTCGGCCAGAATTTTACAGAACAGACAGTCGCTCATCCGTTGCTCCCTTCGTTTATCTTATGGCTGCCCGGCTAGACCCTCAGGCGACCCGCAAACGCGTGCGCCAGGGTGCCACCGTCAACAAACTCTAATTCACCGCCCAACGGGACGCCATGGGCAATTCGCGTTGCCCGGATGCCACATGCACGGGCCATTTCACCGATGTAGTGCGCGGTGGCCTCGCCTTCCACCGTCGGATTGGTCGCCAGAATCACTTCGTTCAACCGCCCCTCCTCCAGCCGCGCCTGCAAGCGATCCAGGCCAAGCTCTTTCGGTCCGAGTCCGTCCAGGGGCGACAGCCGCCCACCCAGGACGAAGTAACGCCCGCTAAAGCCCGTCGCCTGCTCGATGGCGAGCACGTCGATCGGCGATTCGACGATGCACAACAGGCTTTCGTCGCGCTTGGGGTTGGCGCACAGTGGGCAGACGTCGCTCTCAGTGAAGGTACGGCACACCCTGCAATGTCCGACACGCTCGACAGTTTCCGCCAGTATTTCGGCAAGCCGCCGCCCCCCCGCACGATCGCGCTCCAGCACGTGGAAGGCCATGCGCTGCGCCGATTTGGGGCCGACGCCCGGCAGACAGCGCAATGCGTCGATCAGTTGTTCGAGCAGGGGCGAATCGGTCACCGGATCAGAACGGGAGCTTCATTCCGGGCGGGAGATTCAGGCCAGCCGTCAGGCCCGACATCTGCTCTTTAGTTTGCTCCTCGATGCGGTGCACCGCGTCGTTGCAGGCGGCGGCGATCAGATCCTCCAGCATCTCTTTATCGTCGTTCATCAACGTGGGATCGAGCTCCACGCTTTTGACCTCGTGACGACCGTTCATCGTGACCTTGACCAAGCCGCCGCCGGCTTCACCCACGATCGTCGCGCGCGCGAGCTCCTCCTGGGCGCGCTGCATCTCCTCCTGCATTTTCTGAGCCTGTTTCATCAGGTTGCCGATTCCGCCTTTCATCATGTTCTTGTCCTCAGGTAACGGGATTGGATTGTAAAGTCCGGTCGGGCATAGTGCAGCATACCGGATCGCAGTGACAGGATAGCGGGTCCGCACCGGCGGCAACGCTCCACCGACCCGCCGGGTAATAGTAAGTCCAGTGGCCCGAGAGCAACCATTGTATAAATTAACTCTTTAATGCGCCGATCGGATACTCTTGACTGACGATCAAATGGGGTCAGAAACGCTTCAATTCAAATCGGGTTTCGCGACTGGTCGTATCGAGTCCTCCACCAGCTCGGCGTCGAAGTTCTCTGCCACGGCCCGCACCAGCGGGTCGTTGCGCATCGCCTCGACGGCGTCTCGCTGGCGTTGAGCGTGCTCTCGCTGAGCGCGTTGCGCAGGCGTTTCAACGTCAGCCGCCGCTACTACCAGGGTGATGCGCAGCTCCCGTCGCGCGTAATCCCGCAGCGCGGCCCGCAGCCCGGCTTCCGCCTTAGATCCCACGAGACCCGCGCAGGCCGGATCGACGCGCAACTCCAGCGCTTCACCGTCCCATTGCCCGAGAGAGCAGTTGCCGGCCAGCTGCGCGGCCATGCCGCCCAGTTCAAGTTGCGCTATGACCCGATGCCAGTCACCGAAATCGACCCCATCCGAAGCGGTTTCGAGCGGCGCGTGTTCGGATACGTCGGCTGCGACAACCGTTTTCACAGCGGCGGGACCCCCGGGACCCCGCGTCGGCGGGGGTGGATCTTGGGTCACGCTGGCGGGGGTCGGCGCGCGCCGTTGAGCACCGCCGGCGGCGTCGGGACGGAACGCGATCATGCGCAGCAGGGTCATCTCAAATCCGGAACGTGGGTCCGGCGCCAGAGGCAGATCGCGCTGCCCGAGTACCCCGATCTGGTAATACAACTGGACGTCTTCGCGCCCGATTTGCTGCGCCAGCGCCTGTATCCGCTCGATATCACCCCAACTGGGGTCGGAGGCATCCGGCACCGTCTGAATCACCGCAAGACGGTGCAGTAGCGTCAGCAGATCCCCCAGCGTCCCGGCGAAATCGGGCGCCTGTTGGCTCAGATCGTCGATCAGTTGCAGGGCGCGGCCGCCGTCTCCGGCATGCACCGCCGCCAGCAGATCCGGCAACCGGTCGATCGCGGCGACGCCCAGCATCGCTTTGACCTCGTCCTCGTTGACCGCACCCCCGCCAAACCCGATGGACTGGTCCAGCAGACTCAATCCGTCACGCATGCTGCCGTCCGCGGCGCGCGCCAGTAAAAACAACGCCGGCGTCTCGTAAGCGACGTCCTCCGCCGCCAGAATCCGCTCGAACTGACCTTGAATCTGATCAATCGGGAGCCGTTTCAAATTGAATTGCAGGCAACGCGACAACACGGTGACCGGTACTTTCTGCGGATCTGTGGTCGCCAGCACAAACTTCACGTGGGGCGGCGGCTCCTCCAGAGTTTTGAGCAGGGCGTTGAAACTGGAATCGGAAAACATGTGCACCTCGTCAATGAGGTACACCTTATATCGGCCCCGCACCGGCGCATAAGGCACTTGGTCCAGCAATTCACGGGTTTGATCGACCTTGGTCCGCGACGCGGCATCGACTTCCAGGAGGTCGACGAACCGGCCTTCGTCGATCTCGCGGCAACTGCCACAACTACCGCAAGGTTTTGACGTTACGCCGACTTCGCAATTCAGGGACTTAGCCAGAATCCGCGCAATGGTGGTTTTGCCCACGCCGCGCGTGCCGGTAAGCAAATAGGCGTGGTGCAGCCGTTCGTGATCCAACGCATTGCTGAGGGCACGCACCACATGTTCTTGCCCGACGACGTCGGCGAAGTTTCCGGGGCGCCATTTTCGGGCTAAAACCTGATAAGACATGAACGGGAACGCGTTGCCAACCAGCCCGAGAGTTTACAGCAACTGAGCGCTCTGGCACACAGGGCTCGGTAGGGTCCGCGCGCGCTCCAAAACTGGAGGCGAACCGCACCAGCCACACCCCGGCACACGCATTCACTGTTGCGGCTGCTCCCTTCCGGGCCTGACCGGGTTCACAGCTGAACGTTGCGGGGGAACCGATGCGGCCGCCATTAAGGGTGGCCGTCCAAGGCAAGCCTGGAATTATGCCCCATCCGGGGCCGGGTTGTCACAAATCCCGGAAAGTTTTAGGCCGTCCATCGGCATCCCGGGATCGGCCTAGCTTTTCAGCGTCGATGCGCCACCCTTGCACATCGCCTCCAACCGATCAAGTTCAGCAGGCGTAAAGCCCGCGTCCAGGCGCGCTTCACGATGCAGTGGACAGCGTATGCCGCCTTTGAGAAATTCCGAGACCAGACGAAAGTAAGTCGCTTCCGGGTCCAGTTCGCGCGCGGCACAGGCGTAGCGAAACCAGCGGCTTCCCGCCGCTACATGACGGATTTCGTCGCGCAGAATGATGTCCAGTATCGCGCAACTGGCATGATCGCCGATACGACGGAATTTATCCTGGATATCGGGCGTCACATCCAGGCCGCGCGCCTCCATGACACGCGGCACCAGGGCCATCCGGACCAGTACGTCATGGCGGGTCCTGACTGCGAGTTCCCACAGCCCGTCGTGCGCCGGAAAATCGCCGTAAGCGAAACCCAACGCGTGCAGCCGTTCGGTCAGCAACGAGAAATGATAGGCCTCTTCGGCGGCCACCCGCAGCCAGTCGCCATAATACGCGTCGGGCATATCTCGAAACCGAAACACTGCATCAATGGCCAGGTTGACGGCGTTGAATTCGATATGGGCGATGGCGTGCAGCATGGCCGCCTGGCCCTCGGAGGTACCCAGTCGCCGTTGCACTAGCTTTCTCGGCGCCACCAATTGCGGCAGCGACGGCCTTCCCGCCTCGCGCAACCCCTCGAGTCCGGCTGCCGGCTCGGGCAAACTAAGGCCCGCGTTCCAGTCTGCTCGCAGCGCCCTCACACGGCGCAGCTTAGCGTCGACTTCTTGTTCTGCCAGGCAATCCCGCGCCGCTTCGAACAGGTTAATCGGCATCATTCACCGCGCAGCGCCGGACAGAAGGCCCGAACCGTCACGCGCCGTGAAACCGCGAGACCTAAAAACCCCGTCGACCTCGCTTTTCGGGATCGTGCGTTGTGATAGAGTTGGCCGAATCCTATGACGCATGGGTATCGCCCTGGCTCCATACAGGTTAGCGCACGTGCGCTCAGATAACTGCCGATCCGTGCGCCTGCGGACTTGCCGCGATCGTCCGCGCATGCGTTGGGAGCGATCGGTGATTTTTAAACGGAACACGTGGTAGCGAGCCCGGATTCGGTTCGACGTATACACCGCACATCATCACAGCCCATCCGCGGCGCCAACCCCGAGAGGGATACGTCTTGGAAAGTATCAGTCTGCGTAAACACTTCAGTCGCAACACTTTGTTGCGCATGGTGATGGTGGCCGCCGCCGCCGCCGCACTGGTGATCTGGAAATTCGATGTCATCAACGCATTCTACTTCAAGGATCAGCTGACGCCGGTCGGCCTCACCATCAACGGCGCCATCGTGGCACTGTTCGCGCTCGGTGTATTGAAGATGGTTGGGACTTTCCTCATCTACGCGCGGGAAGAAAACGCGCTGGTGCGTTTCGTCCATAACCTGCACTCGGGAAACATGAATGAACCCCTGAAGGGTGTGGCCGAGCGCTCCATCATCGGCCGCCGCTACATGACGCTGAAGCGGCTGCACGAATCACGTACGCCGATCAACCAGGGTGCGCTCGCCTCATCGGTAGTCGCCAGCGAAAGCACGCGGACCAGTTTTCCTAAGTTTATCAATAACATTCTAATCCTCAGCGGTGTATTCGGTACCATTGTTTCGCTGTCCATTGCCTTAATAGGCGCGTCCGACCTGCTGGAAAGCCAGATCGACACCGGCGGCATGGGTCTGGTCGTACACGGCATGTCCACCGCACTGTCCACAACTATCACCGCCATCGTGTGCTATGTGGTTTTCGGTTACTTCTACCTCAAGCTCACCGACGTCCAGACCAACCTTATCAGCGCCGTCGAGCAGGTCACGACCAGTCATCTGGTGCCGCGTTTCCAGGTTCAAACCGATAGCGTGTTGTACGAATTCACCGGGCTGATCCGTTCCCTGCAGGGGCTGGTACAGCAAATGGAAGCTTCGCAAAAACAGTATGGTGAAATTCAGGGCCATATGCACGAAACGCTGGCCGACTATCGGGATCGCCTGCGCGTGGTCGGCGAAGACATGTCTTCCATGATGAAGATTCTGCGGGCCGGTTTCCGCCTGCGTGACGACGAATGAGCGCCGACGAAGGCTACATCGACCTGCGCCTGAATCGCCAGGAAGGCCAGATTAACGAAAGCTTCTGGCCGTCGTTTACCGACATCATGACAGTTATCGTGATGATATTTCTGATCGCCATGGTGGTGCTGCTGATGCGCAACATCGAACTGGTCAGCGAACTGCGCTCGACCATGGAGGCCGAACGCGTAGCCTCGGAGCTGGCGCGGGCGACCGGCGCGGAAAAGCAAAGTCTGTCGATGCAGCTCCACAACGCCCAGGAACAGGTCTCCAACCTCCGGCTGCGATTGATGAAATTGCAGGAACACAACCTCACTCAGGAAACCACGATCGCTTCGCAGCTTACCAGGATCACGGATCTGACTGCCGAACGTGACCAACTGTCGCGGCAAACGGCACAGTTGGGGATGATCCGGCAGCGCCTCGAAACCGATCTGGATGCCGCCCGCGTGAAACTCGAACGCGCGGAACAGAGTATCGTCAATCTCGATCGCAATGTCTCTGGCCTGGAACAGAATCTGGTCAATTTGCAGAGTCGGTTCGAAGGGGCGCAGGCAAGCGTCGGTCAACTGCAGCAGACAGTGGCCGAGCAGCAAACGGCGCTCGAGCAGGCGCGCACAGACCGCATCGAGTACGATCGCAAGTACCTGGTGCTCACTGGCGAGTACGACGATCTCAAGGTGCGATACGACAAACTGATCAAGCCCGCACGCTCGACGACCGGCCGTAGGTTGGTTGAGGTGCGCTATTGGAAGGACAACGGCAGGTATCGGATTTCCTACCGCATCGATGGCACCGGCCCGTTTACCGCCATCAGCCGCGCGCGGCTCGACGACCGTCTGGCGGCGTTACGCGATGCCGAAGAAAACGGCCTCTATGTAAAAGTCATTTTTCCGGAGAACAGCGGACTTTCGTACAACGAAGCCTGGGGCTTTACCAGTCACCTGCACCAAAACTACGACTACTACTTCCAGGAGGAAGCGGAGCCGGCTCGAAGCGATGCCGGAAACGCTACTGAGACCCCATCGTCCTCCGGTCCGCCGGAGACAGCACAGTAACGTAAACAAAAGCTTACCCGCCACCCACCCGGCTGCGGAGGTTCGCCGCCGACGAAGCACGCCGAGATTGGCTGACATTGCTGCTCGATGGGTACTGCATCACCGACCGAGGCGTGCGTGAGGGCATCCGCCGCGAAACGGTGCAAGGCCGAAAACTCGTAAGCGGCAAGGGCTGTGCCGCC
>CBDUNM010000062.1:0-24838 GCA_965368585.1 uncultured Chromatiales bacterium
AGAACAGCCGCACCAGCGAGCCGACCGACACGCTCGTGGCCGCCGGTCTTCCGGTGGCGACCAGTCTGGACGATCCGGACCCGAACCTGCCGCTGGATGTGAGTGTCGAGTATGCGGCGGACATCAACATCCTGCGCCTGCATGACCTCAAGCACGGGGCCAACTACGTCGACCCGGACGGGGCTGCTGCGCCCTGCGCCGTCACCGCCAATGGCGGCGACGGCGATGCCAACTGCCTGATCAACAAGGCGCTGGTGCAGGGCAACGCGGTGGTCTGCCAGGTGTGTCACTACACCCCCGCACTCGATCTGGCGCAGGTCGGCCCGGTGGCCGGAGCCGAGGGCAACGGTCGTAACCAGGTGGCGCATTCGAGCAACTCGAATGTGATGCACAGCCACCACGGCGGGCTCGGCAACCTGTTCCCGCCGATGCCGGCGCCGATCCAGAACGCCAATGGCGTTATCACCAACCAGGCCGAGCGCCTGACGGTGCTGGAAGAGACCTGCTACCAGTGCCACCCCGGCACCAACGTGCAGTGCCTGCGCGGCGCCATGTTCAACGGCGGCATGCTGTGCAACGACTGTCACGGCGACATGGAGCAGGTGGGCGCGGACTTTTCGGCAAACGTTTCTCCGGACAACCCGGGGGCCTTCGTGCTGGATCAGGGCAATTTCTATGACCCCACCAGCAGCCAGCCGCGCGTGCCCTGGGCCAACGAGCCGGGCTGCGGTTCCTGTCACACCGGTGACGTGCGCGACAACCTGACCAATTCGGTCAACAGCATCGTGAACACGCGCGACATCGACGGCAATGTGGATGGCATCCGCCTGCGCCAGGCCTATCGGACCGGCGACGCCAAGGCCACGCCGATCGTGCCGACCAACAAGCGCTTCGCCGAACCTGCGGTACCGGCCGACTTCAATGGCTTCGCCAATCCGGGTGCGGGCAACCCGCAACTGTACCGAGTGAGCACCGGGCACGGCGGGGTGATGTGCGAGGGCTGTCATGGGGCGACCCATGCGGAGTGGCCCAACGCCAACCCGAACGCCAACGACAACGTCACAGCTGACCAGTTGCAGGGCCATGTCGGTACTATCGTCGAGTGCACCACCTGTCACACCAATATCGATGCCCTGGGCACCAATGGTTCTCTCAACAGCCTGCGGGGCCCGCACGGCATGCACGTGGTGGGCGACACCAGCTTCGCCGATGGCGGCCATGAGAGCAACCTCAACCGCAATGCCTGCCGTGACTGCCATGGGCAGAACGGTGAAGGGTCGGTGCTGTCGCGCACCGCGGCCGATCGCAACCTGCCGGAAGTCGGGTTCGTGCCCAAGGGAACGCCCATCACCTGCAGCATGTGCCACGACAACGAGCTGTAACGCGTTTACCCCGCCGTTTCTCCTAACCACAGGATGAAACGGCAACCAGCGTGAGATATCGCTCGCTGGCCCCCCGTCCCCCGGGGGGCTTTTTTTTTTGCGTTCTGGCCTCCGCACCGGCCTCACCCAACGCGGCGCGTTAGAATCCGGACCGTAACTCGACTTTAAGTCAACCCGCAGATGATGAAAGGCGTGCCTGGAAGCCTCCCCCGCAGCGCGACGGCAAGCGTATTGCTGGTCTTCTCCCTGGCGCTGGCGCTCGTGTCGGCGCGCGCGGGTGATTTGTCCGAGGTGTCGCACGGCCAACGGCTGGTCTTTGGCCTGCCGGACCTAGATGGTCAACTGCGTACGTCGGCAGCATTCGCGGGCGAGGTGTTGCTGGTTAATTTCTGGGCCAGTTGGTGCAGGCCCTGCGTCCGGGAGATGCCCGGCATCCGCCGGCTCGAGGACGCGATGCGCGGCTACCCCTTCAGGGTGGTCGGGATCAACGTTGCTGAAGGCGAGCGGCGCGTGCGAACCGCGGCGCAGCGGCTCGATCTGGACTTTCTGGTGCTGCTGGACCGCGACAGCGCGGTCTTCAAGCGTTGGGGCGCCAAAGTCCTGCCGACGACCTATGTTCTGGACGGCGAAGGCAGGGTTCGGTATATCGCACTCGGCCCCCTGGAATGGGACGATCTCGACGTCGTCGATACCATGAAAAAACTCGCGCGAGACTTGCCGGGCGCCGCAGGAAGATCTGGGGTCGGTGGTCAATAGCGCGACTCTTATTAAGAAATGCGTTGCTGAAGCCTCCTGTCGGGTGAAGGTTTGCGTGACCGTTGGCTGCAGGGAAGCAGCAGCCGAGCCTACAGGGGTGAATCGCGAAGCGGTGAAAGCCTTGCCATGGACGGCGAGGCTGGACTTATTTGCGCAGCAGCGACTGCGTAGCAAGAAAGTATTCACGGCGTGTCACTGAAAGCTTTACCCGGCAGGAGGCACTAGAAACGTGAGGCTTTATTAATGATTTCTTTAAATAAGCCTGCATTGCGCGGGTTATCCGGTCCCGCCGATTCCGAGGAGGCGAAGCCGCTCCCATTCAGCGGTGCCGACCGCAATTTGATTCTTCGGGCAGGCCGGGCGGTTCAAACGTCTTGCGATCACGTATGACAATTCGGACAATGGGAACGGCTTGGTGAGAATGTGCAGGACCCCGTACGACAACAAAAGTTCGCGCTCCGCGGCTTCAACCCGGGCGCTCATCACGACCACGGGCAACGCGGAGAAGCGACGCTGTACCGTGCGACAGAAATCGATCCCACTTAGTCCCGGGAGCCTCAGGTCGACGACCGCGAAATCCGGCGCACGTACATCGATCGCCTGGAAGGCGCTTTCAACATTCGCTACGGCATGAGCGCACCACCCACGCCGTTCCAGATAGCGTACGATATTGGCCGCCAGCCGCCATTCGTCGTCGACGACCAGGATGTACGGACGCGGTGGTTGCTCCGACATGCACTAATTCCAAGCTCTACGCAGATTAATGTGAACCCGCACGAGTCGTACCACTCTGACGCATGCCGCGGATGAAAAGCTTATCCATTGAGTTGATTGATAAAAACCATCGAGCCCGGCGCCTTTTCCTGGTGGCCCGACGCCGCCGCTGGGGCAATAAACCCAAACCGGGCCGGCATTGGGTGATAAAGCGCGCGGCGACGGCCCGCGCAACGCATCGAGGTGGGTGCAGGCAGTCGAGCCAGTTCAATCACCTGGGCTGACGCGCGGCGAAATAATGGCGATGCCCGCAATGTATTGACGTGCGTCGGCCGTTAGGTGTCATGCGCCAGCCACGTTTTTTGTAAGAAGAGAACCTTTCGCTATGGACTACGGTGTCGTTGCATCGACTTTCGCGCTGCTGTTTCTCGCAGAGATGGGCGACAAGACCCAACTCATGGCCATGACCCTGGCGCACAGGTATCGGGTGCTGCCGGTGGTCATCGGCAGTTTCGGCGCGTTTTTGCTGCTCAACCTGCTGGCGGTGGCGGTGGGCGAAGGCGTCGCCCGATTGGTGCCGCGGAATCTGGTATTGATCGCCGCGGGCGTGCTGTTTCTGGTGTTTGCGTATCTTTCCTGGCGGGTTGAGGATGACGAGGACGCGGCGACCGACCGTCACACGGGCAGTGGCCGCGCGATCGCGGCGAGTTTCACCCTGATTTTCGTGGCCGAACTCGGCGACAAGACCCAGTTGGCCATGATCGCGATGGCGGCGGAATCCGGCAGCCTCTGGTCGGTCTTGCTGGGCGGTACGGCGGCGCTCTGGTCGGTGACGCTCCTCGCCGTGGTGTTCGGCAGCCGCGTATTGCGGAGATTTCCCAAGACCAAGGTGCAGAAAGCCGCCGCGCTGTTGTTCCTGGCGTTTGCGGTGCTTGCTTTCGGGCAGGTGCTTTTCGGTAATCAAACGGCCGGTTAGCGATTCAGGCTCGGCGTCCCAGCCGGGGGGCCGTGTCGTCACTGCCGGTGGGCAGTGACGCCTCGACGACCGGGAAACGTCAGCCTCGCCGCGGCGATGGATTGTTCCGGAATGCGCGACTGCTCAGGAAACCCAGGAGCAGGAGTGAAAACGTCGCCGGTGACGGGATCTGCAGTATCTGCCCGCGGATCTCACCCGAGGGAATCGCGGTAGTATGTACATTGAAATACAGGCCTCCATCGAGCAGATTGGCCAGTTCATCGGCCAACGTGGTGCCATTGCCTTCGGTGAGATCCCAGCCACTCACCACGGTGCCGGCGATCGCGTCAACGACCAGATCACCGTTGGTATCGCTATTGGGGTTGATGAATCCGAACACCACCGGTCCGTTGGTGCCCGCCGCGCCGCGGTGGATGTGCATACCGACGACATCGTCGTCAGTACTGCCCGGTGTCTGCAGACCATCGAGGTCGACGCCGGTCAGCGCCACCGAAATCTCCAACCGGCTCCGGGCATCGTTCAGTGACAGCGTCGCGAACCCGGTTGCGGTGCTGCTGTTCGGAATGACTTCCTGTGAACCGTCCAGCGACGCTTGGAAAATCGTCACCGCACCGGCTTGACCATTGAGCAGCGCGACCGCGCCGGCCAGTAGAAGCGATATCAATCTCATTTTTTTCTCCTCGTGTGAACAAAACGCATCATGTTGGTACTCTCTTGGCGTAAACACGACCCATTGCTGAGTCGACACGCGGTAGCGGAAGCTGCGATACGCGGTGGATGATGGCTCCGGCGTCGGCGCGGCGCCGCTTCCCGCCGGCGAACGGCAGTTCCTCGGAAAAGCTCGACACGCCCGACAGTCCGTAGATCGGGCACCAGCCGACGAGTGCGGTCTGTGGCGGAACCACACCTAACCGGCCCCAGACGGTCATCGGACCCGTGAACACGCCGGCTATCATGTCGATGCCGACAAAAATGCGGGTCAATTGGTCAAAGTTGCCTAAGTTGCGGTTCATACGGTCCGGTCATAAAAAACAATGTCGATTTCAGTATGCGAATCCAGCACCCTTCAGATGGCAATTTGTACGTACACCGAGTTCGCCAACCCCAACAAGCCGGCGCGGTCGATCTCGCCGGCCAAGGCGTAGGTAAAGGGGCCGTCGATCCAGTAAAAGACCGACACCGCTTGCTTTTGTGCGAACCGGAATGCCGTGTTGCGCTGGTTCTCACCGTGGTGGGCGACGTACAGTACGACTCGTTTGCCGTCCTCGTCTTCGTACATCAACAGCGCGCCCGGCCCGGAGCCACTGGTTACCAAGCGGCCGCCGACCAGGAAGAACCCCAGATCGTCGAGTTTCGGCGCATGGATCCGTCCACCCATGCGTTTGGTCAGCCATGCCACCAGATGCGCCTCCTGTTCGGCGGGCACCTCGACGGGATGGCGGACTTCCGGCGTGTAGACGGCGTACGCCGTTGTCGCTGCTGTCACGATCGGCGGATCTCCGGCAAGTGACGGCATGAGGGGTATGGAGCGCAATTGCGTGCCGATCAACACGCCAAGCGCCAGCAGCGCGGCGCCGGCGGGTATCGCGCCCAGTGAACGCGGCCAGCAAAGCCGTTTGCGTTGCAGCGCGGCGGGAATCGGCTCGTGCACGACCGGGTCGTAAACCCGCTGCAGCGCCTCGGTCAGCGTCTGGTAGCTGGCGACGCGCTTTCGCGCCAGCGGGTCAAGCGCCAGACGTTTTTCGACACGCCGCTTTTCTTCCAGCGACAACTGCCCGTCGGTATAGGCGTGCAACTCTTCCAACTCGGGAGGGAGCGGCTCGTTCACTTGATCCTCCGCAAGGCGGGAGCGTGCTCGCCGTCCATCCATCGGCGCAGGCGTTCCCGCCCACGGTGCAGACGCGACATCACGGTACCTATCGGTATGCCCAGCACGTCGCCCACCTGCGCGTAGGTCATGCCTTCCAGACAAACCAGTAGCAAGACCTCGCGCTGGTCTGCCGTAAGTGTCGCCAGCCCGGCTTCCAGGTCACGCAAGCGCAATGGCCCCTCGTGTTGCAAAGGGTGGGGGTCCCGTAGTTCTCGTTGGTTGTCGGGTTCCATCGAAAGCTTCTTGCTCCGTAAGCCGTTGACGTAGACGTTGTGCATCAAGGTGAAGAGCCAGGCGCGCAAGTCGCTATCCGGTCGCCAGAGGTGGGTTTTACGCCACGCGCGTTCAAGGCAATCCTGGACAAGGTCATCGGCGCTATCCGTATTGCGGGTCAGCGCCCGTGCATACCTGCGCAGTTTCGGTATCTGCATGACGAGCAGTTCGCTGATCTTATCTTTATTCATTTTGCATTCGCTCGGTAATCGACTGCCTGTCATGCCTGCGGTCGTGAGAGATTCACGGTTCCTCATGTCGAATCTCTGCGGCACGTCGTCGGGGGACCCGGTTAAGCGACGACGGCATTCAGCCGGTCGGTCTCTCAACGGATACGCTTGTTACCTGAGCGTCTGTCGTTTCGAGCATGCTGTGCTCATAACGGTAAACGTATGGTCGATCGGCTTTATTCCCCGGTTCAAATGGTTCTGCGGGTGACGCGACCGGCGGTGGGCTGACTTCCGCCGCAAGAACCTTCGACGCTGGCAGCTGGATTAACGGCGCAATTACCGTCGCTCCTCACAAGCAATGGGATGCAGAGTGCATGCCACAATAACGGGGCAGATTCGAAAGGGTTAAGTGCCTGATGGGTGGAACGTTTTACCGGAACGTTCGGGCGTGTATCGCACAATCGGGCGATTTCACCCACTCGGTGACCGTACGAGAGGGGTATTTGCCCCTGGAAACCGAAGCATGAATGCGCTCAACTCTCCTGACCGAGGGGGCGACAGAACCACTGTTAGCGGATTCTGTCCATGCGAGTCGAAAATACTGTTATGTCAGGGTCTGTACCCTGTTTTTTTTCGCGCACCCGCACGGCCTGTTCATGGTGCGCGTTTGTATGCCGGTAGGGCGGTGAGTACGGGTTCGGATTGCGCAGTCGCGCGGCCCGCAGAGTTTTCTACAGGAGACGATCTCTCTGCGACGTCGGCGACAAACTGTGCCGACACGGTCTGAAGCGCCACTTCGTAGGCCTTCACGCTATCCACGACCTGACCGCTGGCGGCACGTTCGACGACATCATAACGGCGCCGCATGATATCCATACCGGTAATGTTGTCCAGTACCCGCAGCTCGATTCCGAGCGCGATCGTCACACCGTCCTTGTGTACGAGCCTTTCCATGCGCCGCAGGTGACCTTGCAGTACGTACCTGTCTACGCTGGATGTTCGGGCCATCGTAGGGCGCAGGTCGCCTAGCTGAGCACGCCAGTAATCTTCGAGCAAACGCGCCGGCGCGTCCGTCCAGAAATGGTAGCTGTGTTGTTTTAGTACCCGATGCCCGGCGTCGTCGCTGTACAAGAGCGCGCGTTCGCGCAGCAGGCCGTCGGCGGTGAAGCGTCGCACCTGCAAAGATATGGGTAAAGCCTGCTCTTTGGGTGCGCCGAGCGGTCTGGGTGTAAGGCGATAGTAGCTGTCGGTCGGCGCGGGTGGCGAGGTCATGCAGCCGACGAGCGGAAACACTAATACGGTGAGTACGATTACCGACCTGATGATATGTAATGCCGGATATCTCGGGGCTGGACCGTCACCGGTATCCACGGCCTTTCGAAACCGTCGTATGGATAGCAGATTGTTGATTTTCATCGTTTCAGGGCCTCCTGCGGGGGCTCGCTCAATAGCAACGCCGAGGGGTTGTCACGCACACGCCGGCTGAACTCCTGTATGTTGCGGCTGCCGCCTTCCAGGTGATAGCCGATGGTGTCAACGCTGTCGCTGGCACTGCGCAGCGTGGCGCGTACCTCGGCAAGGGCGGCGGTGACCTGGGGAGAGCTGGTCTGTATCAGGGTGTCGACACGCGCTATCGCCTGATTCATTGTTTTTGCGGTTGCTTTAAGACGTCGCACCAGCTGGCCCACATGGGCCGAGGCCCCGTCCAGGTTGGCCAGCGTATTATCCACATGCCCGAGGTTTTCGGCACTGAGCACTCTGTCGAGTCGCTGCGCCCCTTGCTCCAAGGCATTCGTTACCCGGGGCGTATTCAAGCGCACGGCCTTACTGGCTACTTGTAGATCGTCGAGGATGCTCGGCACCTGTTGGTTGAGGCGGGCACTCAAGGCGTGCAGTTCTCTCAGGCTGCCGGGCAGTTGTTCACCCAGATGTTCGCTAACCTGACTCATATTCTGCAGCATAGTCGGTGCGCTGGCCTCCAGCGCGTCGGAAAGCACCTCTACGCTACGTTGCAGGCGCCCGAGCAGCGGCCGGAAGCTATCGCGGCTGAGGTCTTCGAATTCGCTGGCGACCGCACTCATAGCCGCGAACATGTTGCCGCCCGATACGCCTTGCAACGTGTCGGCGGGCTGCACGTAATTATCGCTGGCACCTTCCTCGATATCGATGCTTACCGCCGAAAGCAGACCGTCCGCTACCACCCGTGCCAGGGAATCATCCGGGATACGCCAGTCGTTGCGCAGGGCGAGGGCGATACGGTAGCGGGTGCCGTCGTCAGTCTGCTCGGGCGTGACGGATGCGACCTGTCCAACCGGGTACCCAGCGTAGGTAACCGGTGTGCCCAGAGTGATACCGGAGACGTTTTGCAAATCCGTATAGTAAGTGTGAGTGGGACCTTGACTGCCGCTGAGCATGTACAGGGCGCTGAACAACGCGGCGAAGGCCACCAGGACAAAGGCACCCACGAGTGTGTAATTGGTTTTATTATTTCTCATCGCGTCAGTCTCTGCAGGTAGGCGGTGCCATCGACCTCCCCAGTGCCCGCACGGCGCTGCAACAGGCTTTGGACCCGCTCAGATTCACTGTTACGCACTGCATCGACCGTGTCGCTCACCAGGATATGGCCGGAATCCAGCACCGTGATACGGTCCGCAATCGTGAACGCGCTTTCCAGCTCGTGTGTCACCAATACGATGGTGATCTGCAACGCATCGCGCAGTTGCAGTATCAACGCGTCCAGCTCCGCGGCGACCACCGGGTCCAGTCCGGCGGAGGGCTCGTCGAAAAACAGCAGCGGTGGGTCCATGACCACGGCGCGAGCCAGCGCGGCGCGTTTAATCATGCCTCCCGATAGTTCGGCCGGGAAAAGGTGTTCCTTACCGACCAGGTTCACCAGTTCCAGCTTGATGCGGCTCATGATGCGGATCGTTTGTTCGTTGAGTTTGGTATGCTCGCGCAGCGGAAACTCGGTGTTCTCCGCGATGGTCATGGAATTGAACAGCGCGCCACCCTGGAAGGACACGCCGATGCGTTTGCGTAACGCGTACATGGCATCGGCGGACAACTGGGTGATGTCCTGGCCGAACAGTTCGATACTGCCGCTGGTCGCCTCTTCCAGACCCAACAGATGCCGCAGCAGGGTGCTCTTGCCGGAGCCGCTGCCCCCCATGATCACCATGACTTCGCCGGGCTGCACGGTCATGTTGATGCCGTGGAGGATCTCGGTGTTGCCGTAGTGTGTCACCAGATCACGAACCTCGATTACAGGCATGGTGGACATCAGCGGTTCACCAATAAGGTAAACAGCATGTCGGCGACGATAATGTAGCTTATCGACTGCACCACCGCCCTTGTGGTTGCCCGCCCCAGGCCTTCTGCGCCACCGCTGACCGCGAAGCCATTGCTGACTCCGACCAGCGTAATGATTACCGCGAACACCAGACTTTTCAGTACGCCCTGTAGCACGTCGCCGGCATCCACTGCGTCCCGCACACGTTCAAAGAACACCGGCAAGCGCATACCTAGTTCCAGGTTGCAGAACAGTCCACCCCCGAACAGGCCCAGCACATCGGCGAGTATCGTCAGGCAGGGCAACATCACCAGCATTGCTATCAGCGGCGGCGCGACCAGGTGGCGCACTGGGTGCACGCCCAGCACCCGCAAAGCGTCGATCTCCTGCGATATATTCATGCTCCCAACCTGCGCAGCCAGCGCCGATCCCGAACGGCCCGCAACCAGAATTCCGGTGATAAGGGGTGCGAACTCCCGGGTAACCGCGAGTGCGATGCCAACCACCACCTGCGACTCGGCACCAAAGGCTCGCAGGGTGTGTATACCCTGAATGGCGAGCATCAGGCCTATGACCATCGCCAGGACAGCGACGATAGGTATCGCGCGCACACCGATGACGGCCATCTGTGTGACTATCTCATGGGTGCGTACCGGCTGGCTGCGCAAGCCACCGGTGCAAATCCAGACCAGGCTCTCGGCCAACAAACTCGCTTGATAGCCCAGCTCATTGATCGCCGTGACGGTGGCGCGGCCGGTGCGTGTCAACGGGTTCAACGACGTCGGACCTAACGTGACGCCTGGTAGGCGTTTACGTCTGCGTACAGCGGAAACACTTGGTCAAGGCGCGCGAGACGCAGCACCCGCAGCACCGCGTCACTCACGGCCAATAGTCCGAAGTTCAGCTTGTTGTCGTGCGCCAGACGAAGTCCTTCCACCAGGGTCGCGATCCCGGAGCTGTCGATGTAGTCGACTGCCGAAAGGTTCACCAACAGCGACCTGCCGCTGTTGAGGCAATCGAGTATCACGGTGCGCGCCTGCGGCGAATTGGAGAGATCGACTTCGCCCTGCAGCGCCGCGATGGAAAGGTTCTCAGTGTGTTGTAGTTCGATTTTCATTTTAGTAGCTCAGGGATCAGTTATTGCGTTGCCAGGTCATGCGTAGACGGTTACCGGTCTCGTCTGTACGATGGCTGTAACGCACGTCCTGCATGAGTTGGTTAATGAAACTCAGGCCCAGACCACCGGGTCGCAGTTCACCAATGGATTGGCTGCATACGCTTGCCAAGTCGATAGGGGTGGCGTGATCCAATAACTCAAATAACACCCGGTCATCGCTGACGTCGACTAGCATAAGTATGGTTTCTGAAGAATCGCCGTGGTAAGCGTGTCGAATGATGTTCGTGCAGGCTTCGTTGACGGCGATAACTATCGATTGTATTTCGCTCGCTGAGCAACCCGCCCGGACGAGTACGTCCGCCAATTGGCGGCGTAACCCTGCCAGCGCGGATGCGCGGGCTTCGAATGTGAGTTGATGCAGCGGTTCTTGTACGCCCTCCCGCATAGGAACCTCGTTCTAGGCATGTGCTTCTGGAGAATATCGGCCGCTTCGGCTGGTTACTTGAGATTGACTGAGAGCCCGATATCTGCGTCGGGCGCTTATGCTTCAAGCTCAGCACCTCGGTAGCCGCTAACCCAACACAACTTGCAACGAATTTGGATCCTTGAGCGTTTTGCCGTTTTCCATCAAGCCTGCCGATCTGCCGACGCCACCCAAGTTGGCGCTGGAAATCATGCAGGCCTGTGCACGCGATGACTGCAGCAACGCCGTGATTGGCGCTCTGGCGGCGCGCGACTCCGCGTTGACCGCGGAGACGCTACGTCTGGTCAATTCCGCCTGGTTCGGCTTCAGTACGCAAGTGCGCACGGTGACCCACGCCGCGGTGATACTGGGCCGGCGTGCGATGCGCAACCTGGTTCTGTGCATCGCCGTGCGTGACACGCTAAAGGCGGCCCGGATAGCCAACTTTGATGGCGAGCAGTTCGCCGAAGATTCATTGCGGCGTGCCGTCGCCGCCCGCATGTTGGCGGAGTATACCGGGCTGGACCATGAAGAGGCGTTCACCACCGGGTTGCTGCAGGACTTCGGTTTGATGGTGTTGTTCGTTGCCTTACCGCAGGCGGAGTTGCACCATGCCGAGCTGCGAGCACTGGATCCGGAACGCCGTCGAACGATTGAGCGTACCCGCTTCCCGCTGGGGCACGATGAGGCAGGCGCGCTGATCGCAGAGCAGTGGGGACTGCCCGAAGATATACGCGAGGCGATCGCGACACACCATTGTGATGACGCTATACGCGAATCCGCGCTGGGCAGGACGTTGCGTTGCGCGGATTGGCTCGCCGCGGTGTACGAAGTGGACGAGCGCGGCGCTTGTCTGGCGACCTGCCGGTCCTTGTTGGGCGACCTGTTGGGACTACAGGCCGAACAGGTCGATGGGTGCCTGGCGAAGTTGCCGCAGGAACTGGATAGGGCGGCGCTTGACCTCGGTATCAAGACCGCTGCGCCGCAGACCTTTGAAGATCTGATGCGTGTAACCAACGCCACCCTGGCCGAGGAAAACTTGAGTTACCAGGAGCTGACGCTAAGGCTCCAGACCACCTTGCGTGAGCGCGACCGCCTTACCTCAGAACTGGATCACGAACTCGAGCGGGCCCGCGAGATTCAGCGCGCACTGCTGCCCGGACCCACGGCAGACGATTTTCCCGTATGCGGTCTAAACGTCAGCGCCAAGATGTTGTCCGGTGACTTCTACGACTATTTTCCCCTGCCCGACGGTCGTGTTTTCTTCTGTCTCGGGGACGTATCCGGGAAGGGCGCAAACGCCGCGATCCTGATGGCCAAGACCGCCGGGTTGTGCCGCTGTCTGGCACGGCAGCAGATGGACTTGGCATCCTTGGTGGAGATCGTGAATCGGGAGATCGCCGAGACCAGCGCCCAAGGCATGTTCGTTACACTGGCTTGTGGGTTGTACGATCCCCGGAGCGAGCAATTGTCGTTCGTTAACGCCGGCCACTTACCCGGGTTGTTGCTATCGCCAAGCGCTAAACCTAGCCTGCTGCAGGCCCAGTCGCCGCCGCTGGGAGTGCTCGATCGGATTTCATGCGCTGCGCAGACCTACAGTTTGGCAGGGCGCGAACTGTATCTCTTTTCCGACGGCGTCACCGAGCATCGCACGACCGAAGGCGCTGAACTGGGCATAAGCGGTCTGCTAAGGCTGTTATCGGCGTCACGTGAACAATCACCCGCGGATCAGTTGCGGTTTGTAATGCGGCAGCTGTTGAACGACGGGGAAGACACCAAGGACGACCTGACCCTGGTTCGGGTAAGCTCGGCCAAGCGAGGGTCGTAGCGGTCGCGTCGTGAGCGCTTGGCATGACACTTTCAGCTTACTAGCTTGGCCCGAAAATCTCACTGGATTGACGAGCCCTCGCTTGTCTTTTGAAGCGACACAAAATTATCGTTCAGCGCATGCGGTGATATATGCAGTCCCTGCTTAGCACCGCCTGCCGCCGTCGAACTCGACTCCCGAGCATTGGGCGCTGGCCCTCGGCATGTACTATACGCGCGCCGATGCTACCGTGCTCGCACTGCCATTTCCCGTGTTGCTGTGGCTGTGGAATTCGATCAAGATCAGCATCGTCGCCGGTTTCGGCGTGCTGGCACCGGCGACGGTCTCCACGTACGCGTTCAGCCGGATCCGCTGTTTCTGATCCAGATGTTTCCGACGGTGCTCGCGTTGATCGCGAGCTATGCGATATTCGTTGCGCTGGCAGATGCGACTACCGCTCTCGGGCTGGATAGTCATGTCGCGCCGATACCGGTTTATCGGTCGGGCGTGACGCTGAATATCATGACGAAAAAGGGCTATTTCGGCGGTATAGACAACGCCCTTGACAAGGCGGCCGAGATCGATGGGGCGACGCCGTGGCAGACGTTTCGCTTCGTGTTCCTGCCATTGGCCGTACCGATCATGTCCTTACGTTTTCGTACTGACCTTTATCCGTTTGATCAACGACTATCGGGTTGCCAGTATACTCTTCAGGTCGGAACACCACATGACGCTGGCTGTCGGATCGCGCTTGTACCTGAACGAGCTCCGCTACCTGTGGGGTGATTACGCGGCCCCCGCGAATCTTTCGGGAATTCCGATCACGGTCGTTTTTCTGCTCGCGCAACGCGATCTGGTAGCCAGCCTGTCAGAGGGCGCGATCAAGGGTCGATCGGCGAGCCCGGGAAAGAGCGTAAGCGGGGCCGGTACTCGTCGACCGAGGGTTGCGGGTAAGAAACAAAGGTGGCGCAATGACGATACGTATCGTACGACTGGGCAGTCCGCGGATGCAGGACGAAGGCTTGCGCATAGGCACGGTTAGACGCCCGCCGCGAGGAATCAGGAAAGAGGCGTTCGCGGCCAGGGACTTCTACGACTTGTGGTTTCCGAATTTGGCGCCTAGCGCGACTCTGCTCAAGTCGTTCGTGCCCGACGACGAACAGTCCTGGCAGCAGTTCCAACGGAAATTCCTGGCCGAGATGAAGACCTCTGGCGCACGGCACGACTTGAACCTGCTCGCCGCGTTTTCACACCGGATTAACTGCTCAGTGGGCTGTTACTGCAAAGACGAATCACGGTGTCACAGGTCCCTGTTACGTCGCCTGCTCGTCGAGCTCGGGGCCGATGTCTGTCAGTGAGAAAGCGGCATGACGCGTTCTACGCCAGGAGCGACAGTGAAACTTCCCGCTCATTCCCCGTGATCGTCTGTCAAGCCGGGTGCGGGTGAACAGCCGCCGGGCTTGCTGATCAGTACATCAAACGTTCTCCGCCTGCTCCCAGTCTTCCAGACGCAAGCCGGTGATCCGGCCAAACTCGCGTTCGTTGCGGGTGACCAGTACCGCATCGTACGCCCGAGCGGTTGCCGCAATCAGCAGATCGTTGGGACCAATCGGCTTACGCTGGGCCTCGAGATCGGCATGAATCTGGCCGGCTTCTTCCGCACAACGATCGTCGAAGGGCAGACTCGCCAGCGGCGCGAAAAACCGTTTGAGCAATTGCAGATTTTCTTCGACCTTACGACTGCTGCGCGCGCTGAAAAGTAGTTCCTGCTTGACCACGCTGCATAAGGCGATCTCGCTGGGCAGGTGTTGCCGGAATCGTTGCGCTATGCCCGGATCGGCTCGATTCAACAGTCGAGTGCAGGTCTCGCAATCGAGTAGATACACTATTCAAGACCGGTTCTCTTTTCGTACGAACCTTGCGCCGGTCGTTGCAGTCGTTCTCCCTGCCAGCCACCGAAGAGATCGAAGTAATCTTCGGGCCAGCGGCTGCCGACTTCTTTCTCGATCAGCAACGCAAGATATCTGGAAACGGAAAAATGCGCCTGACTGGCTTTTTCCTGTAAGCGCTTTGCGAGATCGTCTTGCACATAACAGTGTAATTGAGGCATGGTCGATATCTCGCTGGAATATATATCGGGAAACGGTTACGCCCGTTCGGCCGCGCAACAACCTTAGGTCTTTACCTTCCTGTTCGTGTTCGATTTCGTTGACGCACGATCGGTTTGTTCGTTGTACCGGACGGCCCCGCTCAGCCAATTTTTCGGGGTCACCGGAGTACGTCTAATTTTTACACCACGCGGCGGATCCGTGCTAGGCGTGATACTACGTGTATACGAATAAAATACCTAATAACCTCAATACGTACACGGTCAAATAACCTTGAGATGACTGCAGTAGTCCCCCGTGCCGCGGCCGACCGGATCTTCGAGACATCCCGCATACCTGTGCGGATGCAGCTCCGAAAGCAGCGCAACCGTCCTGTGCCAAGAATTTCATGCGACCTTGGGTCTTGGGTCTATACTGCCTGCGTCAGATGGGTCCGCTACGAGGCGGTAGATGGCCGACCGCAGCAAGATCGAATGTACCGACGCAACCTGGAACCCGGTGACGGGTTGCACTCGTCTGTCCAAGGGTTGTGATCACTGCTATGCGGAGCGATTCTCGAACCGATTTCGCAATGTGGCGGGGCATCCCTTCGAGTCCGGTTTCGATCTGACTCTGCGTCCGGCGCGACTGGATTTACCCAGAAAGTGGAAGCGCCCGCGACTCATCTTCGTCAATTCCATGAGTGATCTGTTTCACAAGGACATCCCCGGGCGATACATCGATCAGGTGTTCGACGCCATGGAAGACGCGGATTGGCACAACTACCAGATCCTGACCAAGCGCAGTTCTTTGATGCGCAGTTATGTCAACGCCAGGTATCCCGGCGGTAAGGCTCCGCGCCATATCTGGCTGGGGGTGTCGATTGAAGATCGCAGTGTTCGCGCGCGCCACACGCATCTGCAACAAACTCGAGCATCGACGCGCTTTATCTGCTTCGAACCCTTGCTGGGGCCGGTAATGCCCCTAGGTATCGGGGGCCTGGCGTGGGTCATTGCTAGCGGCGAAAGCGGGCCGGGCGCCCGCCCGGTGCATCCGGATTGGGTACGCCAGATACGGGATGCCTGTATCGCCGCGCAGGTGCCGTTCTTTTTCAAACAATGGGGCGGGACGCGGCCGAAAATCAAGGGCAATCTGCTCGACGGCGAAACCTGGGAGCAGTATCCGGCGCAACTGAACAGTTCATGACCCGTGCTCCGGCACCAAGGTTGCTGTGGCCCCGTCTGACGCGGTACCGATCGACTGCCGTCGATCCTGTCTGTCCCATGCTTCGATCGTTGTCGCCGGGCTAGACGAAGATACATCCGCTGTTGGAAATCAGCACCTGGAACTCTCCGACATCACGAAGTACGGACGCGACGCGAAAGTCTTGCAGGCAGGTATTGATCTGCGATATGTCCTTCTGCGCGAGGAATTCTGATTGAACGGTAATCAGATGACTTTGCTCTCCCTTGAGCAATCGAAAGGTGTAACCGCCGGTTTCGTCAAGATAGTCGACGATGGAGTAGTCTGGGAATTCGCTTTGCAGATAATCCAGAACGATTTCCAGTTTAGCGCTTTTCGGCATGGTGACGGGTCCTTAGGGTACAGCGCCCGGAGGCGAAAACTCGAGGTGCTCGTTGGTTCCAGGGCGGCTATGGCGCAGCGGCGCCGACGGCGGCCATCGCACTGCCAGGGTGACGACAGCCGCCTGCTTGGCCAGCCGTAACGACGCTGCCCCTGCCTCCATGGGTGCTGAACCGTTTAGGCAAGATTCATTCCCGGCTGTCGATCGTGCGGTGCGCACGCCGTCGCCCTCAGGTGCAAACCGCTTGCGCCCGCAGTGTAAATCCGACCTGCAAAAGACTTCAACGAACGGGGCACTTCTCCTCCCTGGTTCCGTTGTGGCACGCGCGTGATTCGATATAAAAATGCGAGACTATTTGCTCTATTTGTAGCGCAGGCGTTACATCTGCCCGCGTGTAGCCGCACTTGTCACACCATGGTCCGCCGGTGTGCACCTCCCATGTAAGACGAAAGTAGACACCAAAAGCCGGCATTTCGGCAGCAGCATTCGCGCGCCAAGTACAACCGAAACTGACAAGTCCACGGCAAAGTCTGCGCACCGCGACCGGCCGCGACCTGCCGCACTCGCGGGCTGTGCGCCAAAGCGGGCGCATTCTGTGGCATCGATATTGCGTTGCCTCGCATTACAGACTTGCATGGCCTGAGTCAGATCAGACTTTCAGTGAACAACATCTGGAAAACGAGGAGAAGCAATGTCAGCGATACCGAAATACGAAACGATTACGCCCGGCGGTATTGACACCAAGGCCCGGGCGCTTTCGGCCGAACACGGTTTTGCTTCCACCGCCAAAGATATGCACTGGTTGCAGGGCAACATACCCTGCCAGGCGGCTTGTCCGGCCGGCACCGATATTCCCGGTTACCTGGAAGCTATTTACCAGGGCAGGCACGATGAAGCCTACCGTATCAATCTCCGAGACAACGTCTTTCCAGCATTACTGGGGCGGGTCTGCGGTCGTCCCTGCGAACCGCAATGCCGTCATGGCAGGGAGGGCAACGGCGATTCGGTAGCCATTTGTTCCTCTAAACGCGCTGCTGCCGATCTGCGTGCGCATGCCGAACCGGTCGTACTGCCGGCGTTGTTCGGGCAGTCCGGCAAGAAAGTCGCTGTGATCGGTGCCGGGGTCGCGGGACTGGCGGCGGCACGGGAGTTGGCGCGGTACGGCCACTCGGTGACCGTTTACGAAAAACACACCAGCCCTGGCGGGATGCTCAACCAGGGTATCCCGGTATTTCGCCTGCCGCGTGACATCATCGGTTTGGAGATCGATCAGGTCATCGCCTGTGGCGTCGAAATCAAATGTGGTGTCAGCATCGGTGCCGATATCAGCGTGCAGACCCTGATGCAGGAAAACGATGCCGTGGTGCTCGCCGCCGGAACCCTCAAGCCGAACAACCTGGATCTGCCGAATAAGGAGTTACTCGGTATCGAGCACGGCCTGGACTTTCTCCTGGAAGTCAACGAAAAGGGCCGCAAAGAGATCGGAACCCGGGTAGTGATAGTCGGCGGCGGCTATACCGCGATGGACTGTGCGCGCAGCGCCATCAGATTGGGCGCACCTGATCTGAAAGTCTATTATCGCCGTCGTGTAAACGACCTGCTGATACTTCCGGAAGAACTGAAACAGTTGCAGGAGGAATCCGGTTGGATGGAGTTTTCCTGCAACCCAGTGGCCTATCTGGGTAAGAACGGGCGCGTGACCGGTGTGCGTTTCGTCCGGACGGCGCCCGGCGAACCCGATCAGAACGGTCGTCGCAGTGCGGTTCCGATTGCAGGATCCGAGTTCGTCGTGCAGACCGATCACGTGATACTGGCCACCGGCCAGTTTCCGGATACCACCTGGCTGGATGCGACCCTGCGGGACAAGATGTTGGCAGCCGATGGCTGGCTGGCCAGCGGTGAGGCGTATGCGACGACCCAGGATAAGGTGTTCGCAGCCGGCGACTACGCGATCGGGGCAAGTAGCCTGATCAATGCCATAGGTCATGCCAAGGACTGCGCACGCGCCGTCGACGAGTACCTGATGGGCCGCAAACGGCTGATGGATGTGGCCGTGGTCGAGGACGCGCAAACCACTGGCCGCTCGCGCGCCCTGGATGCGATCCCTGTCCACGCCATGCCGACCTTGCCGGTCACCGAACGCACATTCACCGCCGAAGTCGAAACCGGCTACACCCGCAAAGATGCCGACAGCGAGGCTAGCCGTTGTTACTTCTGTCACTACAAGTTCGAGATCGACGACAACAAGTGCGTTCTTTGCGATGAGTGCCTGATCGTCAAACCGGTGGCGAACTGTATTGTGGAAGTCAGCAGTCTGCGGTTTGGTGAGCAGGGCGAGATCATCGGTTATGACAAGGTCGATCCGGGTAAAACCAAGCCCCTGTACTACAGCGGCCTGTACATCGATCAGACACAGTGCATTCGGTGCGGCGCCTGCGAACGGGTATGTCCCACCGGCGCCATATCGATACAGAAGGTCAGCCGGCGGACGGTGACGGCTCAAGTGTCTGCTGTGACTTGAACCCGAGATCACCCTGCCGGATGTGCCTATGTGTCTGCGCGCAGCACAACTGCATCGAATTCGAACTGTAGACGGAGTAACCAACCATGTCTGATCATGCCTCTAAGATTACCGTCCCTGAAGACCACAGCGTCGTCCACATCGCCTGTCCTCACGATTGTCCCGATACCTGTTCGGCGCTGGTCACGGTAAACAACGAAACCGGCCGTGCGGTAAGCATCCAGGGGGATCCTACGCATCCTATCACCAAGGGCTATCTGTGCAACAAGGTGAACAACTACATTGACTTGGTCTACAGCGAGAAACGGATGCTGTATCCGCATAAAAGGGTTGGACCCAAGGGACCTGGCGCGCGCTTTCGTCGCATCAGCTGGGATGAGGCCCTGGATACCATCGTCGAGAACTTCAAGACCAATATTGAGGCGTACGGTCCGGAGTCCATTCAGCCGTTTTCCTATTCCGGAACCCTCGGCATGCTCAACTTCTGGGGCATGGATCAGCGCTTCTGGAACAAGATGAACGCGGCGCGCCTGGAACAGACCATCTGTATCTACGCCGCTCTCTGGGCCAACCTGCACACTTACGGGGTCAGCAGCGGGCCGGATACCGCGGACATCGCGGATGCTGAGTACATTATTTTATGGGGCGCGAATATCGTCAGCACCGGCGTCCACATGGTGCCTTTTCTGCAGGAGGCGAAGCGCAAGGGAACCAAGGTTGTGGTCATAGACCCGCGGCGTACGCGCACGACGCGATTCGCCGATTGGCACATTCAGCCGAAGCCCGCCACCGACGGCGCCCTGGCCCTGGGTATGATGAAGGTGATCGTCGACCACGGTCTGCATGACGAAGACTTCCTGCGCGAACATGCCGATGGTTGGGAAGAGTTCCTGCAGGATCATTTGCCCGCCTATACCTTGGACAAGGTTGCCGGAATCACGGGCATTCCCGCGGCGGATGTCGAGAAACTCGCCCTGGAATACGCAGGCACCAGAAAATCGCACATACGCGCTAATTACGGACTCAATCGTCACGACAACTCCGGTGCAACCAGTCGCTGTATCCTGCTGCTGCCCGCCATTACCGGAGCCTGGCGAGATCCGAAGGGAGGCGCCGGATTCGGCGTGCTCGATGAAATGTGGTTGGATTTCCCGATCGCCACCTTGCAAAAGCCAGAACTCGGCAAGCGGGCCGAGTCACGCATGATTAATATGGTGCAGATGGGGCGGGCGCTCAATGACAAGACCCTGGATCCCCCGATCAAGAGTCTCTTTGTTTACAACTCGGATATCGCCAACTGCATTCCGGATACCAATCTGACCCGCGCGGGTTTGTCGCGAGATGATCTGTTCGTGGTGGTGCACGATCCCTTCTTTACCGACAGTTGCGACTACGCCGACATCATATTGCCTGCCGACACCCAGCTGGAACATCAGGAGTTTCACGCGGCTTACGGTCACTACTACTACGCGATCAGCGATCAGGCGATAGAACCGTTGGGCGAGAGCATGCGCAACACCGAATTGTTTCGACAACTGGCCAAGCGTATGGGTTATACCGAGCCCGAGCTGTATACCAGCGATGAGGACATGATTAAAGAGTGTATCGACGGCGACGCCCATGCGCTGATGGAAGGCTTGAGCTACACAGAGATGAAGAAGACTGGCTGGGCACGCGGCAAGGTCAATGCCGAGCGGCGCGACCGTCTGAAGAATGGCTGGCCGACACCGAACGGCAGGATCCAGTTCTATGTCGAGGCGCTGAAAGAAGAAGGGGTAAACCCGTGGCCGGCCTACCTGCCCGAAAAGGAAGGATTGGCCAACGAGGAATTGACCAGGAAATATCCGCTGCAGGTACTCAGTACCGCCACACACCATTTCATCGGGGGTTCTTTCCAGCAAGTGCCGCGCCTGGTGGCGATGCAGTCTCGCCCCACGGTTGAGATGAATTCCGACGATGCCGCGTCGCGCGGGATCACCGACGGTGATCTGTGTCGTCTGTTCAACGATCGCGGTGAAACTTACGCGTACGCCGTGATTGCCGAAGGCATGCTGCCGGGCGTACTCGGAACGCAAAAACAACTGCGCGGCACCTGGACCCCCGGCGGCGTCAACGCTAACGCATTGAGCTCGGAGGAGGTGACGGATTTCGGTCATTCACCGGTATTTTTCTCGGTGTTGGCAGAAATCGAAAAGATCGAAGGAGACGAGGTCAGAGTCAATGACAAGGTTAAGTCTGACGCGGCGCTGCACGTGAACAAGGTGTCGTAACAGACCAATGAAATTCTACTCAGACGGCACGATACGGCGTTGAACGCAGAGTCAAAATGCTTATTTACGCGCATCAACTTTGCGTTTTTCGCCCACGGCGTCCGGTCTCGCCGCGTGCCTGAACGAGTTTCAATAGCCCGTTAAGACCTGGAAGGCACATCAAGGCAACAATTTATACCAACATACTATTGGTCGGAGGATAGAACATGACGGGTCACTTCTTAGGCGTTTCATTGTTGTTCATCGGATTCATTCTGGTTATCAACGCACTCTGGTTGCAAGGCAAGGTCGATACCAAAGACGTCGGCATATTCAATCTGATCGTCGGCATACTGGCGACCGTGGCGGCGATGTATTTCGGTCTGGTGCAAGGAGATTTTCCGCTCTGTGCCGGCGGATTGTTGTTCGCAATTACCTACTTGTGGGTTGGCATCAACGCATTGCGTGGCGCCGAAGATCAGCGTGCGTTGGGTTATTATTGCCTGCTGGTGGCGGCCACGACCGTACCCTTCGCGGTGAAGTCCTATCTGGCCGGCGACCTGGGTTGGGCGTTCGAGTGGGCGACCTACGGCTTCCTCTGGTTTCTGTTTTACTTGGTCATGGCCAAAGGCAATACCAAGGTTATGGGGCTGACCGTGGCAACCACTTATGCCGTAGGTATCATGGTCGCGGTCACCGGATGGGCTTACTTGTATGGCTACTGGCCCTTCGGCAACTGGTGGCCGTTGGAACAGGCGGTTGTCGGACTCTGATTTTCCGGCGCCTCGCGGTGTAGAGGGCTGGGCCTTGCCGATGCTGCTGGCAAGGTCCCGCCTCTATTCGGCGGGCCGTGCCCTGATCGGGCTGGTGGTCGTGCAGCAGATCGCTCTCAATCCATAGCTACAGCTATGAATGCGATATTGCTGGTTCTGGCCTACGGCCCACCGGTTCCGGATCGGTACGAGTATCCCCAGGTCGGTCGATCGACCGTCAACTATCCTCGATGCGGTATCGGGCTGGACTGGGGGTCCTGAAGCGGCGCGACTCTGGCGCAGAAACAGGCGATCGTCAGTCTGATCAACGACGAACGCGGCGCTCACGGTCAGCGTCGACTATGCGAAAGTCGACGGTACCGCCACCGCACTCGGGGAGGCCCGCCGCCTGAGCGATCGGCGGTTCAGGGAGAGACGCCTTGCCACTCGGTGATGAAGTCGTCAAGATAATCGGCAACGACATCGGGACGGTCTTCCTGCACATAGTGCCCTGCGCGCTCGATCACCTGGAAGCGTGTAGGTCCGGCGATGGCCTGCTTAAGCTGTCGTCCCGCTTCTACCGGCATCCACGCGTCGTGGGAAGCCCAGCAGATCAAGGTCGGGCAGCGTATCTTGCTGTGATCGACCGACAGCGTTTCATCGTTGGTCGGTTCCGAACACACCTTCACCAGCGACTTCATGCCGGTCAGGCCGGGCCCTCTTGCCCAGAACCCAAGGTAGTTCTCCTTGATGTTCTTGTCGGTAAACGCCGTTTTTGCATAGCTACCGGTCCTCAACAGCGCCGGGAATGTCGCAGCGGCCTGTTTCATGGCCTGTGTCAACGTATCGTCGTCGGCACCGACCAGATCATTGAATCCCTCTACCTCGAGTACCGGCCAGTAATCGAATACGACCGGATCGAACAAGGCGAGTCGCGATATGTGGTCGCAGTGCCGCGCGGCCATGATCTGACACGCGCCGCCACCGTGATCGTGCCCAACGAGAATGACCTCGCCCTTGAGTTCCAACGCTTCGATTACCGCCCTGATCACCTCGGCCTGATTACCCAGGCTATGTTTAAAATCGTCGAGCGGCATGTCCGACTGACCGTAGCCCATCATGTCCATTGCATAGGTGCGGTAGCGGTCGGACATGTGGCCCTGCACGTGCCGCCACAGGCGCGAGTTGGTCGGAATGCCGTGAACCATGAGAATGGCCGGTCCTGAAGCGCCGGCCTGCTCAACGTGAATTGAACGGGATTTCCCGTCCAGGTTGATATTGACTTTCATCGATTGACTCCCGAGTTGGTCCGGATCAGTGCTTGAGGTGCTCCATCTGTTGATCCAGCAGATGGACGAGCGAAAGACGATTCGGCGTCATGCGGCTCATGACGAACAGGCCCTGGGTGAAATTCACCAGCATCAAGGCAGACTGCTCGACGTTCTTGTGTGCAGGAATCAGTCCCTGGTCCCTGGCTTTCGATATCGCCTGGCCAAAGACGTCCTGCATATACCGCAGCGATCGAGTGGCGGCAGCGCGCGCTGCCGGATCGAACAGGGCGCGCTCGGTTATCGTGTTGGTCATCAGACAACCCTTGATAGCCGCAGGGTCGAATACCGCGTCTATCCGTTGCAGAAAATACCGCTCAATTGTGTCGAGCGGCTGATCGGATTCCGCGATCGGCGCCAGGTTCTTCACAATCACCTCGCGGTGATAGTGGTCGAGCGCCTGTTCGAACAGGGCCTGCTTATTGCCAAACGTGTTGTACAGACTCTGGCGCGCTATCCCCATGCCCTGTTCCAGGTCTTGCAGCGTCGTGCCGTCGAATCCCTTGGACCAGAAGATCTGCATGGCCCGCTCTAGGGCTTGAAGTTCGTCAAACGTCTTTGTCCGCATGGCAAGGTCTCGAGCGATATTCACGTATCAGCTTAGCTTAATAGATCAAATAGTCTAGTAAGAAATGCCGATTAAATCGCAAATAGCTGAATTAATGAGATTATAAAAAAGATCAATCGATCTATAAGTAGCCAAATTGGTCCTTTCCTGATTACCCACTGACGTTCAGCCAAAATTGATGCTGAAAAATGTTGCGGTGACCAGGTGAATCCTCGCCGTCTCCACGAGACACGCCGTGAGTCCTGTTCGCTACACCGTCGCTGCTGCGCACAAGCCCTGTTTCAGACGGCCTGGCAGTGACGGCGCAGATTCCTGCAATAACTTGCCAGCCATTGCCCCAGCAGAGTGACGAACGCATTGGGACAGAGAAGTGGCACAAGGATGTGCCGTATACAAAGCGGAGAACGCAAATTGGACAGCTTTGGCTGCCACGCCAAGCGGGCGAGTATCAGGGATGAATCGAGCAATGCGCGTGAGGTTGACTCTGGGCTTAGGCACCAGCGCGGGGCCAGCCGGACAATGACAAATCGGCAGGACAGCCGATTTGCACGACCGCAGGTCGCCCGACGTAATCCCGCCATTGTACCCACCGCCTCATCGTAGGAGTCATCCCAGGCCGGTAACGTCTGCATCTGGTTGAGAATGGCCATCCATGGCCCGACGTAGGTCCTCTATAGAACCCCCAGCCCGGTCGTCGTTGACCGGGCGTACACCGAACTGCGAAGTGACGTTTGGTCACTTCGGTTGCGGCTCACCCCGTGGCAACCCAGTAAGTGATCGAGGCCCCCAGTAACTGATCCACGGGATACGCGTCTACGAACTCGCCGGGTTAGCCTGCATGTTGCACCAGCCGATCGGGGACGGTCGCCAATGAAGCGGCAGGGATGCGGCGCAAGTCCTGTGCGGGGCGCATTCTCGAAAGTACAGTTTG
>CBDUNM010000063.1:0-24785 GCA_965368585.1 uncultured Chromatiales bacterium
TTACCCTGGTTGGCCAGGTGCGTCGCTTCGGCCATCACGGCATCGGGATCGAATGCGGTTGATCCATTGCGCCGCGCGGCCTGTGCGCATTCCGCCAGAACGCGTTCCGGCGCGCCCTTGACATACGCCACCAAGCCCTCAGACGATTGGTGCAGCGTCGTCATTTTTTTACGTTTGCTGTCAAACGGGATGGCGGCGACCCGTGGTTTTGCCTGCTCCAACGCAGCCTTTTCATAGCCGGCCCGGTGCGCGGCCTCGAACAACGCCAGCTCGGTCGGCTCACCGGTAGGTTTGCCGTCCTTCTCCGCCACGTCGTTATTCAGGGCCAGGGCATGCCCCAGGTCGATCCCAGGTCCGTCGGCCCGTGGATCGGGCAACGACGCATGCTGCCCGCCGGCGTAACAAAACAACTCAGCCGTCATGCGGTTCTGCGTCAGCGTTCCCGTCTTGTCGGCACAGATGTAGGTCACCGAACCGAGGGTTTCCACCGCCGGCAGATTGCGCACCAGGGCGTTGTGCCGAATCAGTTTGTGTGCGCCTAGAGCCAGCGAGATCGTTACCACGGCCGGCAGTGCTTCCGGTATCGCCGCGACCGCCAGACTTACGGCGGTCAGAAACATCAACAATATCGGTTGCCCTTGCAATAAACCGGCGGTGAATACCACGGCGCAGATCACCAGGATGGCCAGGGCGAGATAGCGGCCGAAGCGGGTGAGTCGTACCTGCAGCGGGGTCTTCACGCCCACCCCGCTACGCAGCAGCTCGGCAATCCGGCCGATCTCCGTGTCCAGGCCGGTGGCGACCACGACGCCCCTGCCGCGTCCGCGGGTGATCAGGCTGCTGTTGAAGCCGAGGTTTCGACGATCGCCGAGCGCAAGTCCGGTTTCCTCAAACGCCCCCGTCTGCTTGTCGACCGGGTGGGCTTCGCCGGTCAGGGCGGACTCGTCGGCCTGCATTTCCTCCACGTCGAGCAGCCGCAAATCCGCCGGTACGATATTGCCCGCCTCGAGCAACACCACGTCGCCGGGCACCAGTTCGGTTGCCGCTCGGGTAACCACCTGGCCGTCACGCAATATCCGGGCCTTGGGCGCCGTCATTTGACGAAGCGCCGCCACGGCACGCTCCGCACGATACTCCTGTACCGCACTGATAACGGCGTTGAGCAGCACGATCACCAGGATGGCAATGGTGTCCTGGGGTTCGCCGATGAAGCCCGAAATCAGCGCGGCCATCAGCAGTACCAGGATCATGAAGTCGGTAAATTGCCGCAGCAGTATGACTGCCAGGGAGCGGCGCCGCTTTTCGGGGAGGACGTTCGGCCCGTGTTCGGCCAGACGTCGCTGCGCGGCCGCGTCCGTTAGGCCGGTTGCCGAAGTATCGAGGCGCGCCAATGCCTCATCTGCTTCAATGCTGTGCCAGATAACCGGTGGCATCTCGATGTCCCATAACCCAACAAGTAGTCGCGGCGTTTACCGCAATCCAACCGCCCGCATGCGGCAATGTCGCGACTCAACCTGCGGAAGTCGCTCCGTGCGCAGCCAGTGCTTCCCGGTGGGCTACCGAGCGTGTCGCGAACCGCCTGCTGTTTCCATACCGGCCGGTTTGCGCATTAAACCCGAAACCTCCCTGTCGTTCCTTGATCTTGTTCAGGATCACCAAGGTCTCCAGCCCGGCAGTTGACGGCGTCCGCCGAACCATATGCACAGCCTTGATTCTGATACCTTAGCGGGTGTGATGCATTCCCTACGAAGCATCGTGGGTACGGGTAAACGATATTTCAAACGCGACGGAAACGGCAATGATCAAGAAACGTAGTTTGGCGAGAACCTTTGGGCGATTCACCTCGGACGTTGTTTCCCACACACCGATCGTAAAAATGGTCGTGCTGCTGGTTGTATTGTGGTTACTGTTTTCCGCCGGCATGTACCTTGGTGAGCGCAGCGCAGAAACGACGAGTATCACCTCTTACGGCAAAGCCTTGTACTGGGGGGTTGCTGCTTTTTCGACCGCCGGTATCGCGGACATGCCCGTCAAGGGAATTTCGGAACTCATCGGGGGTATCTGGATCGTCGTAGGGTCTATGTTGTTTTTCGGCACTATTGTAGCCACCGTCACGGCATATTTTATGCGCCCGCTACAGCGACCGGCCAGGCAGATAGTCGACACGATTGAATACAATCTCGAACAGCTTGAAGATCTGTCCGTCGAAGAGTTGGAACTGCTCAAGGAAACGACGGACACTTTGATCGAGCACATGGAGTTTGTCCAAGCTCTGCGGGCGAAACGGGCGGCGGAGCAGGAAATCGGCTAGTGAATATTCCCTTGACCAACAGAGTTGGGTTTATTCCTTGATGGCGTCCAGAGCCGGCGTGTATTCGTAGTTCAAATCGTGCGCAACTTCTTTACATGTCACTTTGCCGTGGTGCACGTTCAAGCCGTGGCGCAGGTGTTGGTCGTCTGTCAAGGCCTGTTTGTAGCCTTTGTCCGCCAGATTCAACAAATACGGCAGGGTGACGTTGTTCAACGCATAGGTTGAGGTGCGCGGCACACCGCCGGGCATATTGGCGACGCAGTAGTGCACGACCTCGTCGACCACGTAGGTCGGCTCGGCGTGAGTGGTCGGTCTGGATGTTTCGCAACAGCCGCCTTGATCGATCGCGACGTCGACGATCACCGAGCCCGGCTTCATGTGCTTGACCATCTCGCGGGTCACCAGCTTCGGCGCTTCGGCCCCGGGGATCAATACGCCGCCGATCACCAGATCCGCCTCGAGTACGTGCCGCTCGAGTGAATCGCGGGTGGAGAAAACCGTATTGGTGGAACGACCGAACTGCTTCCAATGGGCCTCCAGCACGTCGACGTTTCGATCGACCACCCACACGTCGGCGCCCATGCCCACCGCGATGTGGGCCGCATGGGTTCCAACGACGCCGGAGCCGAGAATCACCACTTTGGCAGGATCGACGCCCGGCACGCCGCCGAGCAGCATGCCCAGGCCTCCATGCGGGTGCTCCAGGCAGTAAGCGCCGGCCTGGATGGCCATGCGTCCCGCCACTTTGGACATGGGGGCCAACAGCGGCAACCCGCCGAGCGGGGAGGTCACCGTTTCGTAGGCGATACAAACCGCACCGCTGTTGACCAGGTCCCTGGTCTGTTCAGGATCGGGCGCCAGGTGTAAGTAGGTATAGAGCACCTGGCCTTCGCGCAACATCGCGCGCTCCTTTGCCTGCGGCTCCTTGACCTTGACGATCAGCTCCGCTGCCGCAAATATCTCCTCCGCAGTGGCGGCAATCAGTGCGCCGGCCGATTCGTACTCGGCGTCACTTGCACCGATACCTTCACCGGCATTTTGTTGCACCATTACCCGGTGTCCGTGCGCCACCACCTCGCGTACGCTGGCCGGGGAAAGGCCGACGCGATATTCATGGTTTTTTATTTCTTTCGGAACACCGATCAGCATGGCTTCCCTCCAGGGATGCAGATAATCGACAGAGGACGTTGAGAGTAAAGATAGGATGGATTTGCAGCCAGGTATAGCATGAGTGCCGTGCGATGGGTGCTCGTGCTCCATTGGGGCGCTAGCGATTACCGTGTAAATGTAACGTTTTTACGCTTTATCCACAGCTTTTAACTGGGCTGAACGAGTGTCAAATTCACGCGAGCAGGAACCGACGTCATCTTCCCCGACCCGCGCGATCCGCGGGTCTATCGTGCATTGCCTGGCAGACCCGGGGCGCGCTGCAGCGGAAGGAGCGGTTGAGTTTTTCACCGACGGATTGATGACTCTAACCGGGGGGGCGGGTGGCGCGAGTCGGTCCGGCCGAGCCGCTATTGCGCGATCTGCCGGCGACCGTACCAGTCAGCGATCATTCCGGCAGGCTGATCGTGCCGGGTTCTATTGACACTCATATGCATTACCCGCAAACGGATGTCATTGCTGCGTGCGGCGAGCAGTTGCTGGAGTGGTTGAATATGCACGCATTTCCCACCGAACGCCAGTTCGCCGATGAACAGCACGCCGTAGAAGTTGCCAAGTTCTTCCTGCAGGAACTGTTGCGTAACGGAACCACCACCGCGCTGGTAATGGGTACGGTGCACCGGCAATCGATAGACGCTTTCTTCACGGCGGCCGAGGCGCGCAACATGCGCATGCTGGCCGGAAAAGTACTAATGGATCGTCACGCGCCCGCGGACCTGCTCGAAACCGCTCATTCCGCCTACGCCGAGAGCAAGGCACTGATCGAACGCTGGCATGGCCGGGGGCGCCAGTCGTACGCCATCACCCCACGCTTTGCGCCCACGTCGACCGATGCGCAGCTGCAGCAGATCGGGCGGCGCGCGGGCGCTGTATCTCGATGATCGGATCGGCAACTTCGAGCCGGGCAAGGAAGCCGATTTCGTGGTGCTCGATCCTGCTTGCACGCCGTTGATACGGCGCAGAACGTCTCGCATCGATGGCTTGTCCGAGCGGCTGTTCGTGCTCATGATGCTGGGTGACGACCGTGCCGTTGCCGAGACCTATGTCCATGGCGTGAGCGCCTATCGTCGCGGCGAGGAGTGGCCTCCGGGTGGCGCCGGCTTGGCATGGAGCGGGCAACGACAACTTGGTCGCCGAATTTTACTCGATGAATAGGTGGAGATAAGCGTTATGAAGCCCCTGCAAGATCAACGTATAGGCTTGGTCGGATTGGGATTGATGGGACGCCCGATGTGCATCAATTTGCAACAAGCCGGTGCCGAGCTCTACGTCGCCAATCGCAGCCGAGCGGTACTCGATGAAATCCGGCGCCCCGGTATCGTGCCCGTGGTATCGCCCGCCGAATTGGCGCGGCGAGTCGGGATCGTGATCGTGATGGTTGCAGATACACCTGCCGTGGAAAACGTTCTGTTCGGTGCAGATGGCCTGATCAAAGCGGTAACCAGAGGCACGCTCGTCATCGACATGGGTACGACGGCGGTCGTTTCGACAAGAGAATTCGCGCGCCGCTTGGGCGAGCTCGATGTCGAGTACGTCGACGCGCCCGTTTCCGGTGGAGAAATCGGCGCACGCAATGCAACCTTGAGTATCATGGCGGGTGGCAGCGCCCGGTCGATTGCCCGAGCGCGCCCGCTGTTCGATGTGCTGGGTTCGTCGTTTACCCACGTCGGCGATGTAGGTGCCGGTCAGATCGCCAAGGCCGCGAATCAAACCATCGTCGGACTGACCATCGGCGCGGTTGCCGAGGCCTTGGCGTTGGCCGAGAGTGCCGGTGCGGACCCGGCGAAAGTGCGTGAGGCATTGCTGGGAGGTTTCGCGGCATCGCGGATACTTGAACTGCATGGCCAGCGCATGATCGATCGGGAGTTCAGGCCGGGCGCGAAGGCCACTACCCAGCTCAAGGACCTGCGGCAGGCGCTGGATTTGGGGACGACGTACGGGCTGGATCTTCGCGCTACGCAACTGAATATGGAGCTCTACGAAAAATTGATCGATGCGGGTTACGGCGATCTCGACCACAGTGCTTTGTTTAAGCTTTACGATGAGGAAGTGTTTCAGCCGTTCGCTGGGGATGACGGTCGAACCCGACCACCCTTTGGCGGTAAATGACAGCACCCGGCCAGAAACTGATCATCGATGCGGCGCCGAGGAACGACCGCTTCATACGGAAAGGAGACATAAATCGAACGAAGACGGTCCGCCGCACTCGACCGACTTCTGCAGGTCGGGCCTCACCCCGTGGGTGCTTGGTTCATCTAGTGTTGGTGAATACGGCGAAACTCAACATCATTCAATTGCTTGCAACCGATTTTCGGGCCTGGTGCCGGCTGATGAGCGAAAAGCGGCGATAACTGATTGGTTCTGTTTGAGTTTTCAAAACTCCAGCAACCCCAAATAAACCAAGCACCGTTAAGTTTCTATCATCGCGAAGCCGCTTGAATATCGCGATGCGACTTATGGACCATACACCCAATAGAGTCGCGTTTGATCAGGCCATCGATTGGTGGCGAATCGCAAGGTATCGGTCATTGATATGAAGATCCTTCAACTCCGCTGGAGGTGGCGCTTCGTCGGGCGAATTGATAGGAACGGGTTGAATGCTATCAAGTCCTTTGAACTTCAGAGCTGTCCGCCGCTCCCACTCGACCACTTCCGATTGCTTGGCAGCCAGCGACCAAAAAAGAAAAAAAGCCTCCCGATCGACGATCTCCTCTTCGATTCTCTCCCGCCACCGTTCGCCCGATCGCAAAGAGAGGACATCGAGGAACACATCTAGATCAGGCAGAACGCTGCGCATTCCCTGGATGATCAGAGAGACTTTTTTGCGGTCTTGGGAGGCATATGACGCGAAAGCGCTCGCGATACGGTGCTCTGTCAGCGTCGCGTCGGCTAGCGTTTCCTGAGCACTTGCCTTCACGCTGATCAGAAAAGACACGCTCGCGATCTCAACGCCGGCGACGGAGATTTTCGAAGTGCCGACGTAGTCCCGAAGCTTTGTATCCTCGGGAATGGACAGGCCGAAGTTGCAATTGCTGACAATACCGGCCCATTGCATCGACCCTTTTTCTACAATTTTCAGATCCGGTATCGACAGCCGGACGTCGATTCGGCTGCCGCGGCTAAGGTAGGTAGGACCGACAGTCTTCACCAGCCATTCCTTGTTTTGATGCAGCTTACGCGTTGTGCGATCGATGTGTGCCCAAACATCGAGCAGGAATGACTGACCCGGGGTCACTGACATTGGGCATGTAACGGAGAAATGAACTTCGTCATCTATCTCGCCCATCGGTGGCGGTGGAGGCGTGGGTTTCCAGCTCGTGCTCTTCACGGTCAAGAGCGAGAACTGGTCGGTCCATCGATCCAACGGCGACCGTCGGAATTCGCGGACCCTGTCCGCGTCTCTCGCGCCGAACATATCGCAAAGTACGACTATATGGCCCTTGTCTTTATGGGACGGACGAGCCGGATCTGGAGGAGATCGCCTACTCCTTTCCTGAATCACTTCGGCCAATTGCGCGACCGATGTATTCTCATCCGATACGGCGCCGGGAAAAGGTTTGGCCAGAATTTCTTGTTCGACATCTCAAACCGATGCATTGCTGAAACCCCATGAAACGCGCCCGAGTCACCTCAAAGGTAAGCGGGCATGGCCGACTGCCATACACCGCACAGGTTATCGACAAACGTCTCCCCGCGGTCCAGGTAAAGGACCCTGGCGGGCGGCAGATAGCGCTGCGACTGCCACGCACGGGTCTTGCCAGCTGCTTTGGGCTGCGGATTCAATCGTTCGCCGGGGGCCCTTTCAGACTGACATCGTCCGACGGAAAGATGCTTCCGGGCCCGGAGAAGCACTTGTGGTGCTGCCCGATCCACGCAGTCCGCTTCTGTTCAAACGCCGGTGGCAATGCCACCGGCGTCACGTTGTCGTTCTGCGGTGATGCACCGGAGAGAGAAACGGTGCATTCCCCGGAAACCATCTGTGATCTCGGCCTGTGGTTACGGATCAAGTTCCGCGGGGTTCGGGTAATAGAGGTCGTCGGGCCAATCCTCCGTCTGGTCCACATGCATCAATCCCGCAGCCCCTTTGGGCACCCGGAACAGCGCATGATCGACGATGAGAAACTCGCCCGGCACCGGCGTCGAGAGTTCAAACACCGCAGCAGAAGCCGGCGGCACGTAGACCGTCTCCTCGTTGCGGGTCGCATCTTTCACATGACCCGTATACACGTTGTCGAAAATAGTACCGATGATGTGCCAATTGGAGCCGATGTTGGGGCCACCGGTAACGAAGAAGAAACGCACATTGTCGTCCTGCTCGGCCCGGATGGTTTCGCCGTACAAGGTTGGATCCGCGAGGGCGTGTTTGTGGCCGTTGAAGGTGAACAGGCTGGGATGCTCCTCGCCAGCCTTATCCTCGTCCAGCACGTACACATCGGTCGGGATTCCATGCGCACCGTCACTCAACGCATCGTGATACCAGTCGCTCTGGCCGATGTAAAACTCCTTGTCGACCTTCTTGAGCCCGCCCTTCGGCTCCACCATGATCAGGCCGTACATACCGTACGCCACGTGCTCCCAGGGCATCCCTTCCGCAGCACAATGATAGACATAGGCCCCCTGGCGCTTGGCCTTGAACGAGAAGGTCCGCGTCTCACCGGGTTCCACGTTGGTGACCGTGGCGCCACCGCCCGGACCCATGGAGGCGTGCAAATCAATATTGTGCGGCTCCTCGTTCCCCAGATCGTTGGTCAGATTGATAACGACCGTGTCACCCTGCATTACCCGGATCATCGGACCCGGCACGGTGCCATTGAACGTCCAGACCCAGGCCTTCTTGCCGGGTTCGATTTCGGTGATCACCTCTTTGGCGACCAGTTCCACAGTCACTGTTTTGGGCTTCTTGCGGTGTATCGGTGGAGGAAGATCGGTAGGGTCCTTCGCCGCATACGGTGGGGCCGATACCTCCGGGGCCGACTGTACGGACCCGAGTGGCAGGGCCAAAACTACGGCCGTCGCGAACAGGGAGAAAACCCTTCTCAACGCTAGAGTAGTCATGGGAAATACCTCCGTTTGCTTGTACTTCTTTGAATTGAGCGCCCTCACTCCTTTGGCTTCCGGCCTGGGCTAGGGGCTCAGTGGGTCGCCCAGTAGGTGGCTCCGATCGGTAAGGCAGGAGTCATTTTCAGCCCCATCGGCAACCTGTGCGCCACTGGAACAAACTGCAACTTGCAGAGGCGTAACTAAAAAGATATGCCTGAAGCGAGATTAGATAATGGGTTATAACCCTACTTCTCTATAGTTTATTTACAACTAACGGATAGGTTTGTCGCTGCGAGTTGTTCGGCGCAATTTTCTTACCGCTGCGAATATTGAAGTGAGTTCAGGTCGCTCGCCGCGAAAACCTGTCCACGATTGAGTGGCACCTTGTGGCCGGGAGCGCAATTTAGCCGATTCCGCCATCTCAGCACCTCGACAGCGGAATTGCCCAGCCGAGGGAGTGGCCGTTCCTGTTTCACACCGGTCGTCCGCAGGATGAGGCCCGACCTGCAGGAGAGGGTCGAGTGCGGCCAACCGACTTCGTTCGATTTATGTCTCCTTTCCGTATTTTTCTGACTTTGTCGAACGAGACCAATTAGGGTACTGCTTCAACCGAAGATCGATGAAAAACCAGTCGACTTCAATTCGGCCGAAGCTGCCGGTGAAGATTCGACCCGGCAACGACTGCAATGGGTTGGTCACCGGTCGTAGGCCGGGAAATTTCGTTGAACGGCAGCTTTCTGAACTCCTGACCGACAGGTCCGACACCAACCGGCCGATTTGTTACCGACCGATACGGTAGGAACCATTACACAGCGAATGTGCAGTCGGCGCGGCTATTAGCCTGGATCAACGCCTAAGGCGTTCGCCTAACAAACAAGTATCAACCTTGGGTGCGCCACGATCCGTCAGATTGTCGACAGGCGGTGCCGTAGACCTTTTGGCTGCGGCCATCCACTATCGCGTCGACCGTGTACTCGCGGCATGGCCCGCTGCCGGTATCGAAAGTCCGCGTGGGGGTTACGGTGTACTGGTTGCCAGTGTCCGGATTCTTCCAACTCGAATTTACGCCGGTACGCACATTCTCCAGGGAAACGGCCGTCTTCATCCGGTCGGTGTCATCCATGGACTGACCGACTCGCCCACCGATGGCAGCGCCCGCAAGGGTGCCCACGATGATGGCTGCAGTGCGACCGCTACCGCCCCCGACCTGATTGCCCAACAAGCCGCCGAGTGCACCGCCAATTACCATGCCGGCCTGTTCGTTATATCGATCTGCAGCGCAGCCGCTTAGAATCAGGGTGGCGCCCAGGGCGGTTGCGATCAATATTTTGCTTTGCATGACTGCCTCCAAATTTGGCAAGGAAACCTCTCAAACATTAGACAACGTATTTTGGGGTTCGGATTCATCCCTGTCTTCCTTTTTCTTTAGTAGATGAAGCGCAAATCAGGGGAAGGGAGCGCGTCTCGGTCGGTATCTGGCCGTTCCGCCCGGATCAGCCGTTAGGGTGGAGGTCCCGTTCTGGGTGAAACGGCCGGTTAGCCGACCCGAACGCAAGACCCATCCTGACAGTTGATTCCCCGGGCTCGGGAATGTCTCTTCTTGGCTGGGAGCCGCGGTTCCCAGTTTTTCCCGAAAGCCACCGGTGGATAGATGGAGGTTCGGCGAAGGTCGGCTATGCGGGACCTATCCCCAAAGGCAGCCCCCGGCCATAGGCGGGCAGCCGAGCCGCACCATTCACCACTCGCCAACGGCGGACACTCGGATAACCCGGCCGCGATGAACTAGGCGCAACGCATCAAGCATGTGTTCAACATCGATATGGAATCCTGCCCGGCCTGCGGCCGGGCTGTGCGAATCGTTGCCTGTATCGAATATCCCGACGTCATCGCCAAGACCCTTACCCACCTGGATGTGAAAGGCGGTGAGCCCGAAGCCACCCGGCGGCCTCCGTGCCGAGCGCCACCGCGATCACGCATGCTGCACGACATCCGTATTGATGACACATCGAACGGTCGTTGCCGGCTGGGTGGCCGTATGCCAGTAATAGCCATCAAAGATGACCACCCGTCCCTGTTTCGGCTTCACTCGCTTTTTTTCTTTTAGCTCATGCGCCTCCGGTGGTTTCGGTTCGTTCTCGCTGTACATGTTCTCGAAGATCACGGTATCCCCGTCAGCATCGCAGACGTAGTAAAGCAATGCGAAGTGTTCTTCCAGCAGGTCGACATGATGCGCATCGTATTCACTGCCGCTCCAGCCTTTCAATGGCAACTGCAAAAAGGTCCTCGATTTGACGATAGAGTATTTTCCTACCTCGTTTGTCTTTTGCTTGATCTTCTCCATGCAGTTCGTCCACAAAGGTTCGAGCATCTTGATATACGCTTCGTGAGACTTGATGGCGCCGTCCCTTATGAAGGTCTGGCCAAATCCGGGTCGCTTGTCTTGCGATCCGCCACCTGTAACGTCAGGGATGAAATGCCATGGAAAGTCAGACCCGCTCATTCCAGATCCGAGCATCATCTTTTTTATCTGTTGTTGTTCTTCGATCGAAACGATGTCATCGAATACCCAAACCTCCTTTTTCCATTTCATTGTTCAGCTGCCCTCCCCATGTTTTGTACCGTAGATTAAGTCGGCATTTCACTGTATCAGCCATGCCGAACGGCATAATGCCTGAATTCGCCATTCTGGGTCAGACTACGATTCGTGACTTGACCGGGGAATAACGCTGGCTGACCTTCGCTTTTCGAGTTTCTGTTTCAATCTGAAGTGCGCGGACAGGCTTATCGGCACCAGCGGTCCGTGGCGGCGATTCGTGTCTGAGGTCCTAGATGCGTCGGAGCGAGCGGATCGACGTCAGAAGCTCGAACGGCTCTGCAGATACTTCGGTCGGCCGGCAATTGCCCAGCAGCAGTCGGTACAAAGGGCCGTGGTTGCCTGCTCGGCTGCTCGCAGGTCGAACTGCTTTAGTTAATCCAGCTTTCCTGTCACATCCTTGTGTTGATTACCCTGCTGAAATCCTTCGCATGGGAGGCGTTCCGCCCAGGCGCCATATTGCGACAGGGTCGGCCACGCGACGACTGTGCGGGCCTCCCTCGTCGCCGTCTACCAGGGCGATCTGCTAACCTCGAGGACAACTCGTTTGTTTGGGCCCCTTTCGATATGGTTGGGCGCTTCCGCGTTTCAGGCTTTCGTTTACGATCGACGATCTGTTTTGCATGGTCGGCCGGCGGGCTGCTTTCGTCACTTGCTGCGCTCGCCTCATCGACGATCGATTTCTCTCAATGTCCAACCGTGCTGACCCCGTATGAGGCGAGCTACATTTCGAGCTATAACAACCTCAGCCTGAACGGACAGCGGTCACTCGCGCCGCAAGAATCGGGCGGCTGGCTCCTTTCGCATACGGTCGAAAAACTCGGCAGCCGTATCAGTGAGCGATCCGTTTTCGAGGCCCATAACAACCAGCTTCGCATTCGCCAATACGACATGGACCAGTCGATCTTCAAGATCCGACGAAAAGACCGGGTGCACTTCGACTGGGAAAACAAGGTCATTAGGACCAGTGGCCGACGGGAGGGTGAAATTCCGCTCGATGGGAGCTACCTCGATCCACTGAGCCACCAGCTTGCACTGCGCTGTGACATGGCCCGTGGCGCGCAACAGGCGACCTATCAGGTGGTCAAAAGAGGGAAGGTTAAACCCCACCGATTCCGCCGCGTGGGCACTGCGAGGCTCGAAACTGCACTTGGTCCATTGGACACCGTGGTCGTCGAACGCGTCCGGGATTCCGATGAGCGATCCACACGCATCTGGCTCGCCCCCGTCCTCAACTACCTGTTGGTCAGACTGCAGCAACGAGATAACGAGGACGACCTGGAAGTGACCTTGCAGCTGCAAGCGGTCGAGTTTCAATGACAGTTGGTCTTGGGGTCCACTTCCTCGGTCAGCATCCGTCCGGTTCTGGCCGACTCCAGCGGTTCGCAGTTTTTCCCGAAAGCCGCCGATGGAAATGATGGCGGTGCGGCGAGGGTCAGCAATGCGGAAAATTTCGCCGAGCGTGCGTATTCCACGCCCATCCGGCCGGCGGTTCCACGCTGATCCGAGCGGCTTTCTGATATCCTAACCGGCAGAACACGACCCCAAGCCGACCTAGTCGTCCATCGTCACGCACGGTAGGAAACAACACCATGCCGTCATTCGGGGAATGCATGGGCAAGGTCCGCTGCGCGTTGGATTGAGACAAAAATTCGCAGCGGCCTCATCAGCTCGCAGGACGCGGCAACGATCTGCCATAGCCCGGCGTACAGGCCCAAGGGGGAACTATGTGCGGCGGAGCAAAATGTAAACGCCCTCACAAATCGAGCGTGCACACAAAAGTTTCACATGCGGGACGCCATTCTTGTTGCAATGCAACATAAGTATACGTTAAAATTCTTAAAAATTAGGGTCTGCCCCAGACCATGTTGTGAGTAACCGTTCAAGCTGTATCTAGGCGCGGTGTGAAGATGCAAACTGAAAACAGAAATGATCAACCTGCCCGCAGCGCGGTAGAGACGTTGGATCCGAACACGTTGGCACCAAGCCGCAGAAAAGCAGCAAGACGCTATGGACATGCACAGTACACCCACCAACTTTCTGAAGAAGAAACTGAAGCCGTGTCGCGTTGGCTCGTCAGAGTCGTGCCACTGGTCTTTGGCGCCATAATGGGTGATCTTGCACACGACACAGTAATCGGGCTCTCAGCCGCATTAGCTGTCAGCTTAGCTTTCGACTTGTCGATGGAAGGCAACTCGATCGTGCTCGGCCTATTCCGTCATTTGCGTAAAGAGTGACGGCATTAGTGCGGCCGCTGAACGCAGGCGTTCATGGCCGGCAAGAGCTGGGGGCGAGAGTCCAGTCTTGCCCTGATGCCCATTTGAAAGATCGGATGGAGACTGCGGGCGATAGTCCAGTCCGGAAACAGAGAGGACGTTTTTAACTCTCTTGCATGAATAAACCCTGACTGCATGCGACCTGGCCCGATCCAAGCGTGAGGGCGGATGTCGTCTTTTCGGCTTGGAAGTCTTATCGTAGGAGTTTGTCGTCACCATGTCTTACCAAACAAAAATTGACCAAATGATCGGCAAACATGTCGCTGATTTTCAAGTGGAAATCTCTGCCGCGAAGAAGCTGCAGAAATGCGAGTTCCACTCTCCTATGGTGTATGGATACCCGGCCGGTGTTTATCATCCGACGGCCACTATAGAACGAACGCATGTGAGCCGGATTCTGTCCAATCGGGCCGGAAAGATGAGCAACGGGGTACCCTGGCTCTTGGGTCTAGATCTGGCGAGCGAATATGCCCTCGGTCTCTATAATCCGGTACGGCGCTAGACCGCAGTATCCGAGCCAGTCACGAATGATGTGGCTAGACTATCCCGGACACACAACCTCAAGTAGTCTTGGGGTCTAACTGGAGAGTGTGTACCGATGAGTAACCAGAAGAAGCCAAACCACCATACACCGGAGTTCAGAGAGTCAGCAGTTAAGCTGGCCGTCGAGAGCGATCTGTCGATATCCAAGACCGCCGAAGAACTGGGGATCAATACGAATACGCTGCATACCTGGATCAGCAAGTACCACCGGCCGCAGAAGGATCAAGCTGGCCGGGTTGAGGAAGAACATCTCTATGATGAGCTGAAAAGGCTGCGTAAGGAAAACAAGCGTCTGACAGAGGAGCGCGATATTCTAAAAAAGGCAACGGCGTACTTTGCGAAGGAAAGTTCATGAAGTACGCCTTTATCCAGCGCAACCAAGAGGAGTTCACCGTGACACGGATGTGCCGCCTGATGGGCGTCTCGCCAAGCGCCTATTATGACTGGCTGACAAGACCGCAAAGCGCTCGCAGTCTCGAAGATGTCCGATTGGGCGAGCAAGTGAAAAGTATTCACAAACAGAGTCGAGAAACCTATGGTGCAAGGCGTATCCGGCACGAATTGATGGAAGCTGGTGATCCCATCAGTCGCGTGCGTGTTGGTCGTCTGATGAAGCAGCAGGACCTGGAGAGTAAGAGTCGGCGAAAATTCAAAGCAACGACCAACTCAAATCATGGTCGTCCTGTCAGCCCGAATCTCTTGGACCGGGAATTCTGTGTTGCGCAACCGGATACCGTCTACGCAGGAGATATCACTTACATACGCACCGATGAAGGCTGGCTTTACGTTGCGGTCTTGATTGATCTGTACTCGAGGGCTGTTGTGGGCTGGGCTATGTCAGAGCGAATGACAGCGCAGCTGGCGAATGATGCTTTGATGATGGCGATCTGGAAGCGCAGACCCCCAAAAGGCCTGATGGTCCACAGTGATCGTGGCAGCCAATACGCCTCAGACCTTTACCAGAAAACCATCAAGGATCACGGTTTCATTTGTAGTATGAGCCGCAAGGGTAGCTGCTGGGATAACGCCCCGTCGGAGAGTTTCTTCCACACGTTGAAGACGGAGCTGACGTATCACCAGCGCTACCAGACCAGGCACGACACTAGGCACGAGATTTTTGAATACATCGAGGTCTTCTACAACCGCCAACGACGTCACTCAACTATCGGTTATCAAACGCCATTGGGCTATGAGAAAGAGAATCGAAAAGTCGCGTGATTTTTTGTCCGGAAAAGTCTTGCCATATCACCCGCCGATACCCTGAAAAGAAAGATAAACGAGCAGACCCTATTTACCAACGAAATCGAGGCCACATCGCAACAAACCCGAAGTACCACCCATGGCATGATACGCAGCGTCGAACAGGCGCGCTTGGCGGTGGTGGCAACGCGCGATGCGAATTTCACGGGCCAGAACGTGGTTCAGCGATCGCTGCAGCAGACGCGGCATGCCCGTCGGGAAACCGAACACAGCGCCGGCACCTTGGGTGCATTGCAGGCTCGTTCCGAGAAAATCCAGAAAATCACCCAGATCATCAACCAGGTCGCGGAACAGATGAACCTGGTGGCGCTGGATGCGGCCATCGAAGCCGCCCGGGTGAGCGAGCACGGTAGCGGATTTGCCGTCGTCGCCGACGAGGTCAGGCAGTTGGCAATAAGACCACCGTGGCTACCGCCGACATCGGCGCACGGATAGCGACGATCCACCGTGAAGTCTACGACTCGGTGGCCACCGTGCGGCAACCGGCGTCGCTGGTGCAATCATTGGTGACAAGTCCGATCATGCCGAGCCCTAGGGATTGGCTTGCGGCGGTCCCGGGCGCGCGTCTTATAACGTCATCCGATACGCCTGCAGGGAATGCTGCCGTACCGATAAACATCGGACTTGTAGACCTCGGACTTCGCCGAGGCGACTGCGCTTGCTGTCCGGTCTGGTCCGGTTCGACCGGGTGGCGCGGGAATCGGATTGCGGGCGGCCGCGGAATTTATTCATGGATTCGGCTTCAGGATGCTGACCGCGGCTCGATAGTACCTGTTGAGACGCTGATCGGCACGCGAACGTCGTTCGTGCTGGGGGACGGCCGTCGTTGCACCTATACGGGACCGCTTGGTTACCCTCGACGTTTGATGCGGTCTGGTTTTTCACGGTCCCCCGGCGTGAGACCAACCGCGTGGATGACGTAGGCCGGGTTCCCGCCGACGATTCAGTGGATGACGTCCAACCTAGGTAACAAGCTCATGTTGAGAAACATCATTTTATTTTCGACCGCGAGTCTGCTGACCGGCGCCATCGGCGCCGCTACGCTCAACTACGAGGGGTCGTCAACGGTCGGCAAGTTCATGATCGATGCCTCTGAGGCAAACAACGGCTTCACCGTAAGACTCAATACTAAAACCGAAAGCTCGGGCGGAGAGAAATGCGCGGCGGCCGGAAAGTGTGATATGGGCGGTGTGGCGCGCGACGTCAATCAGCCGTTCCTGGACAGGGGCGTCGTGAAGACCCTGATTGGTAAGGATGCCATAGCGGTCATCGTGCACGCCGACAATCCCGTCAGTGGCCTGACCTCGGCGCATCTGAAGGGCATCTTCAGCGGTTCGATCAAAAACTGGTCGGAGGTTGGCGGACCGGACAAGCCGATATCGGCGCTGATCGTTAAAAAGGGATCGGCGACGCGCAAGGTGTTTCGCGAAGTCGTCATGAACGGTGCCGACTACAGCGGCGCTCGGGTAGTCACGCCGGACGCCAAGATCGTTACCTCGGTGGCGCGCGATCCGGGCGCCATCGGACAGATCAGTTTTGCGTTTATCGGTGGACGTAACGACGTCAAGGCCTTGTCTGTCGACGGACAGGCCGCGAATGTCAGCAATTCCTCCTATCCGATCACCCGCCCGCTTTATATCACCACCAAGGGCGCTCCCGCCGGCCCCGTCAGAGAGTTCATTTCATGGGCCTTGTCGGGAGCCGGACAATCGGTCGTCAAGCAACGATTTGTCGGAGCGAATTGATCGTTTGCCGTCGCTTTGTCCCCTCGGCCTGGTCTTGGGAGCTGTTGAATGTTGTCAATACAAAACAAGTTTACGATCGTCCTGGCGTTGTTTCTGACCTTCACGCTGATCGTCGTATCCGTAACGCTCTACGTCGTCAGGGGACAGGCAACCGACGCCGCCGTCATCGACATGGCTGGACATCAGGGCCAGCTTACCTATCGCATGGCCGTGGAGGCACAGGCGTTGGTTTCCGATCTAGAAAGCGAATCGTCCACAGGCGAATCGCGAGCCCGCCTGGAGGCATCCATTGAGCAATTCGATGCGCAACTCAAGGCGCTGCTTGACGGAAGTGCCGCAACGGACCGTGTCGATCGCAACGTCGAATTGCCGAAAAGCGACGGCGCGATTCGCGCACAATTAGTAGAGGTGCTCGGATTCTGGGAGTCGATCAGAAGCAAGCTGCAATTGATCGCAAAACCCGATGTCGATGTCGTTTCCGACGCCTTCTACGATGCCAGCACCTCATTGGACAGCCTGACTCACGAGTTGCTCGACGCCTCGTCGGCGGTCGTGCCTTTGCTGCGCGAGGCGGCGGAGGGCAAGGTCAGGCTGCTCAAGACCATTCTGCTCGCGGCCCTGGGCGGAATGCTGCTGGTGGCTGCCTTGTCCTGGGTCGCCGTGCGGCGCTACGTCGTGCTGCCGATCGTCAAACTGCACGATTCGATCTCACGGGTGGAGAAGACATGCGACCTTGCCGTGCGCCTGGATATCCACTCGCGGGACGAAATCGGTTCGGCGGCCGACACCTTGAACCGCATGTTCGAGAAGTTTCAGTTGACCATCAGAGAGATTCACGAATCGACCGGCCGCGCTGCAGCAGCCGCGGAGAAGGTCGCGTTACTGTCGGAGGAGACCAAGCAGGGCGTGCAGCAGCAAATGGCGGAAACCGAGCAGGTGGCTACCTCCATGAACGAGATGCAGGCCAGTGTCGAAGACGTCGCCCGCAGCGCCGCCGAGGCCGCGGCAACGGCTTCCTCCACCGCCGAGCGGGCCGGCGACGGCAAGGGCGTTGCCGAGGGTGCGGTGAACTCGATCCGGGACCTGGAGGCGACGATCGAACGGGCGGTTCAGGCTTTTCAACAGCTGGATTCGGGCACTACCAAGATTGCCTCCGTACTGGGGGTGATTCGCGGCATTGCCGAACAAACCAATCTGCTGGCGCTGAATGCCGCCATCGAGGCGGCGCGGGCCGGCGAGCAAGGGCGCGGTTTCGCGGTGGTTGCCGATGAAGTGCGTGCGCTCGCCACCCGGTCCCACGAGGCGACCGAGGAGATCACCGATATTATCGAAGAACTGCAGCGCGCGACGCAGGATACGGTTCGACTCATGGATGACGGGCGTGAAGGAGTCGACCAGAGCGTTGCCGGCGCCACCGCTACCGGACAGGCCTTTGCCTCCATCATTCCGATGGTGACCAATATCGATGGTATGAACGCTCAGATAGCGGCCGCGGCGCGAGAGCACAACATTGTGGCCACCGATATCGACCGAAACCTGGTCAACATCCGCCACTTGACCGAACACGTCGCGAACGGCGCGGAGCAGACCGCGGAGGCGTCCCGGTCCATGGAGGCAGTCGCCCGGGAACTCGAAGTCGCTGTCGCGCAGTTCACGATCTAGCCTGCCGCTGCCCTCGGCCATGCGCGTGTCCGTGTGATTTGCTACGCGATGGCGCAGCGCCACCGACGGAGTGATTGCTCCTATCGCGCTCCCTTCTGGCTGCCAAAGTTGTGCTGCTCAATCTGCGGTGGGTTGCGGCCGCCCCGCCTCGACGACAGGCTCAGTGCGTCGCATGGGATGACCGGACGGAGAGGTTGCCGGATTGTTCAACCTCGCCACTGCATCGGTTGGTCAATCAGGCAGCGGCTTTCTCGTGCGCGGCGGCGGCATCGAGCGTCACAGGCAGCCTGCGTATGGAGGAGTTCGCCCGTGGGTGCAAGCGACATGCCTTTGAGCGTGCGCGCAAAAAAGGTGGCTTCGAGTACCTCTTCCAACGCCTTGGTGTGCGCGCTGACGGCCGGTTGACTGGTGAACAACCTCGCGTCACGTGTCTTGACGTGATGGCGGTCCGACTGGAACGGAATTCTGAATCTGGCGGATCTTTTCCGCCAACGCGCCCGTCTGCTCACTTTGGACGACCACCTGCTGCAAGACCTTGGTCTGGCCCGCGACCAGGCGCACCGCGAAGGGAGTAAGGCGCCGTGGCGCGGCTAGCGGCGGCGGTGCGGTCCGCGTTCGTCGATAGTTTGGTAGGTGCGACGCGACCAGACCGACAACCCGATTGCCAAGGCAACCAGGGCGGCACCCCCGGCGTGATACCAGCCGAAGTTTTCACCCAGGAAAATCACCGCCATGAGAGATCCGAACACCGGCATCAGGTGGGCGAAGTGGCCCGCCGTGCTCGGACCGGTGGCGCTGACTCCCGTATTCCAGAACAGATACGCCAGAATGGATGGAAAGACGGCGACATATGCGACGGTCAGAACGGTGTTCGGTGTCGCCTGGATAACGCGTCCGCCGGCCAGTTCGAACAGCCATAGGGGCAGCAGAGCGGCGGCGCCGACAATCAGCGTGAATCCGAGAAAGGCCAGCGGCGCGAGCGAAGGTGGCCGCCATTGCAGAAAAATGGAGTAAAGCGCCCAGACCAGCACCGCGGCCAGTATCCAGAGATCACCGACTACCCATTGACCGGCGAACACGGCGATCGGATCGCCCCTACCCAGAATCAGCCCGATACCTAAGAGCGAGATCAGAATCGAAATCGCTTCCAGCCAACGTGTACGACGCCGGTAGATGAGCCAGTTCAAGGCAACGATCTGCAACGGCAGCGACGACTGCAAGAGCACAGCGTTGGTCGCCGTGGTGGTTTGCAGCCCCAGATAAACAAAGGTGTTGAAACCCGAAACCCCCAACAAGGCCAACAGGGTCATGCGTTTCCAGTGGTGTGCGATGAGGGGCAACTGGTCTCGGATCGGCCGCCAGACCCAGGGCAGAATAATAATCGCCGCCACAGCCCAGCGCCAGAACGACAGCCCGATCGGCGGGATTTCGCTATGCATGGCGCGGCTGAGCACGAAGTTGCCCGACCAGAACAGGGTGCACAGCGTCAACAGCAGGTAGGGATGATTCAAGGGGATGTGCATGTGTGCAGATGGGCGGCGCGGGTTGCTGTTGTGGAGCCACGTGTCGAAGGCGGCGCACATCGTAGCGCAAAACCGCCCGGCGGAAACGGACAGACCGGCGTCCGTGCCGAGTAAGGGCGGCGTCAAAGGCAGAAATGAAAACGCCCCGCGCATACGCGGGACATATATGATTTTACCGGTTCAGTTATCAGCCGTTCAGATCGGCTTCGTGCGCCCAGATGTCGCGCCAGACGGGGACGTCGTTGGCCATCGAACCGGCGCGCACGGCGTTGTCGGTGGTGTCGCTGATCAGCGTCGGAAACAGATCGGGTGTCCCGAGCGTCTGTTGGTACGCAAAAGCCCCCGTATCGGGGTTGCCGTTCGAGGTGCGCGCCTGAATCTGATCGGTCGCCAGGGTGCTGAACAGGTCGGGCGTGCCAAGTGCTCGCTCGTGGGTGAACGAGTCGGCCAACGTGGCATGTTAGTTGAATCGGTACTGAACCATGTGTGGCGTGGTAATACCGCCTAGTAATCACGTTCCTGGTCCGTTTTCCTGCGACTTTGGCGGGTAATTGCGGTAGCATTCTCGGCTTGTTGAATGCACGTTGGGACGTTCGCGCGCTCGCGCAGCGCAGAGACGCCGACCAGGCTCGTGCACGAACGAACCGGATTCTTTGCCAACGTCAATCCCGTAAATCCTTGTAGATGGCTGAACCCTGATTCTTGCGCCTGGTCTGCCGCTATCGAATTGATGCGATTCCACGAGTTAACGGCGGCGGGGGAAGTTACAGAGCATGAAACTTATTGTCCAAATTCCTTGCTATAACGAAGAACACACCTTGCCGCAGACCGTGGCCGATATCCCGAACGAGATTCCTGGAATTGACGAAATCGAAGTTCTGATCATCGATGACGGCAGTACAGACCGCACCGTGGAAGTAGCCCAGGCGCTGGGTGTTCAACACATCGTTCGCAACAAGCGCAATCAGGGTCTGGCAAGAACCTTCCGTCATGGTTTGGAGGCCGCTATCAGCGCCGGTGCCGATATCGTTGTCAATACCGACGGTGACAATCAGTATGCAGGCGCCGACATTGCCAAGCTGATCCAGCCGATATTGGACGGCAATGCGGACATCGTAATTGGTGATCGACAGACTTCAACGATTGAGCACTTCTCGAAATCAAAAAAGATTCTGCAGTGGTTGGGCAGCGGTATTGTGCGGCGACTGGCGGGTATTTGGGTTCCGGACGCGGTAAGCGGTTTTCGTGCTTTCACGCGCGAAGCCGCGATCAAGCTCAATATCGTCTCATCATTCAGCTATACGATAGAGACGGTCATCCAGGCAGGCAAACGGGGTATGACGGTCACATCGATACCGGTTCGCACCAATGCCAAGACGCGCGAGTCCCGACTGTTCACCAGTGTGCCGAAGTTCATCGAGCGGCAGCTGGGAACCGTTATCCGCGTCTACGCGATGTACCAGCCGCTGCGCGTGTTTTTTATTATTGGCGCGTTCTTGATCGTGCTTGGCTTCTTGCCTATCGCACGCTTCCTGTATTTCTATTTCGTCGCTGATTCCGGCGGTGGCCACCTGCAATCACTGCTGCTCGGATCCATCATCATGCTGGTGGGTTTCATGACATTGGTTGTGGGCTTGGTGGCCGATTTGATTTCTTTCAATCGGCAGATGCTCGAAATGATCCTGGAGCGGGTCAAGCGCCTGGAACTGGCGGCCGGCCGACAAACCGGCGACGAAGATTGAGCGGACGGATGGATTGACCCATGCGCATTGTGTCCTGGGGCACGTACGACCTGGGCAAGCCGCGCGTCAGAATTCTGCTGCGCGGATTGCGTGAGAACGGCGTCGACCTGCATGAGTGTCACGTCCACGTATGGAAAGGCGTGGAAGACAAGAGCCAGATCCGCGGCTGGGGCGGTAAGTTCGGATTCCTGCTGCGCATGCTGTTCAGTTATCCCAGATTGATCTGGTGTTATCTGCGCGCACCTAAACACGACCTCGTCCTGGTCCCTTACCTTGGCCAGCTTGATGTACTCGTGATCTGGCCTTTCGCCAAACTGCGCCGGGTTCCAATCGTACTGGACGCCTACATTTCACTGTACAACACGGTTGTCGAGGACCGCACGCTGCTCAATGCCGACCACCCGCTGGTCGGTGCCTTGTACGCCTGGGAGTGGCTGGCGACGCGGTCGGCGGATCTTGTTTTTCTGGACACCGAGGCACACGCCGACTATTTCGGCCGGCAGTACCGGTTACCTGCGCAGCGTCTGGGCGTCGTTTTCGTCGGCGCGGAGAGCGACGCCTTTCCACGCTTGCCATTACCCGTAACGGAGTCGGCGAACGCACCAATGAGGGTGTTATTCTACGGCCAGTTCATTCCGCTGCACGGTATCGATGTCATCGTTGAGGCGGCGCAAAGGCTCGGTGCCGGGGCGCAAATCCATTGGATGTTGATCGGCAAGGGACAGGACGAGGAAAAGATCCGGCGTATGCTGGAACGCGATCCCTTGCCCAATCTCGAATGGAAGCGCTGGGTGCCGTACGAAGAGTTGATCGACTGGATTCGCCGAGCGGATCTGTGTCTGGGCATTTTCAGCGATTCGGACAAGGCCGGGCGGGTGATTCCGAACAAGGTGTTTCAGGTGGTTTCGAGCGGCCGGCCGATCGTCACGCGCGATTCCGCGGCCATCCGCGAGCTCTTTCCCGACGAAACGGCCGGTATCTGCCTGGTAGCCCCTGCAGATGCAGTCGCTTTGTCCGAGGCGGTCCTGAAATTCAAAGATCAACGCGGTCTGGACGATAGCAGGAGTCTGTACGGCGGATATGAACAGAAGATCAGTCCAGCGGGTATCGGTCGACAATTCATACAGCTGGTGGAGTCCAAGCGCCTGGTGGGTTGATGGTTCCCCGGCCCCAGCCGTTGGAAGCCTTGCATCAACCGGGCGTTCTCCGCGAGGCCGCCGATCGGACGAATCCGCATCGACCAGCCGCAACGTCGGGTGTAGGGTTCAGGGTGGCTGGTGACGTGCACGGCGCTGAGAATACAACCGTTAAGGAACTCTAGATGGCAACCAAACAGCTTCTGGTGACCGGAGGAGCCGGGTTCATCGGCGGTAATTTCATTCAACTGGTACTGCGCGATCAGCATGTCCGGGTGCTCAACCTCGATCTGCTGACCTATGCAGGGAATCCGGATACATTATCCTCGGTTGCCGGCGACCCGCGGTATCGTTTCGTCCAGGGGAGCATCGGCGATCGTCACTTGATCGAGCGGCTGCTGGGCGAATTTCGACCAGACGCCGTGGTCAATTTTGCGGCGGAAAGTCATGTAGATCGCTCCATTGACGGACCGGCGGAATTCATAGAGACCAATGTCGTAGGGACGTTCAATCTGCTGGATGGGGTACAGGGGTACTGGCACGAACTGGGCGACGATGACGGACAGCAATTTCGCTTTCTGCATGTCTCCACCGATGAGGTTTACGGGTCGCTGGGACCGGAAGGCGCCTTCACCGAGACGACACCATATGCACCGAACTCTCCCTATTCCGCGTCGAAGGCGGGTTCCGACCACTTGGTGAGAGCCTGGCATCACACCTACGGGTTGCCGACGTTGACGACCAACTGTTCCAACAACTACGGTCCTTATCAATTCCCCGAAAAGCTCATTCCGCTGATGATCCTGAATGCGTTGGAGGGCAAGACACTCCCTATCTACGGTGACGGCGGCAACGTCCGCGACTGGCTTTATGTGACGGATCATTGTCGTGCGATCTGGCGGGTGCTCGAGGCAGGCGTCCCGGGGGAGGTCTACAATGTCGGCGGTAACAGCGAGCGAACGAATCTCGAGGTCGTCGATGCACTCTGCGCCATCCTCGATGAGCAGTTACCGTCGTCGGTCTTTCGACCCCACAGCCAGTTGCAGGCCTTTGTCCCGGACCGACCCGGGCATGACCGCCGCTACGCGATCGACGCGACCAAGATCAGGCAGAATTTGGGCTGGCAACCGCGAGAGAGCTTCGACAGCGGCTTGCTGAAGACGGTTGCATGGTACTTGGACAATCGAGCCTGGTGCGATCGCGTACTGGACGGCAGTTATCGGGGGGAACGCCTGGGCCTGAGTGCCTGACGCGTCGCGGATAGGACGGCATGAACGGGTTCGACGATCATTCAATGGAGAAGGGTGCCTCATGAAGGGTATTATTCTCGCCGGCGGCTCGGGTACCCGCTTGTACCCCATCACGCGCAGCGTCAGTAAACAGTTGTTGCCGGTTTACGACAAGCCGATGGTCTATTACCCCCTGTCCGTGCTCATGATGGCGGGCATCCGGGAAATTCTGATCATCACCACGCCGCGTGACAGCCCGGCGTTCAAAGACCTGTTGGGTGACGGCGCGCAATGGGGTTTGCAGTTGTCATACGCGGAGCAGCCCGAACCCGGAGGTTTGGCCCAGGCGTTTTTGATCGGCCGCAAATTCATCGACGGTCAACCGTGCTGTCTGGTGCTTGGGGACAACATATTTTTCGGTGATCGTCTCACCCGGACCTTGCAGCGTGCCGCGCGCCTGACGGAGGGCGCGACCATTTTCGGCTACTGGGTGAGGGACCCGGAACGCTATGGTGTCGCGGAGTTCGATGCGCGGGGCAAGATCGTGAGAATCGAGGA
>CBDUNM010000064.1:0-24690 GCA_965368585.1 uncultured Chromatiales bacterium
GTGATGGACTGGCGGCCCGCCTTCGGCCCTGCGGCAGCCGACTGCGCCCCTGCGGTTGCAGTCGCCCTGCTCGGTCAAATGGAAACCCGTCCATGCGTCTGTTGACCGAAATACCCTACCGGACAGATAGCAGCATCTTGTTCGCTACCATTGCCGAACGCCCCTGGAGCGTATTTCTTGACAGTTGCCACCCCCACAGTCGCAAGGGCCGCTTCGATATTCTGACCGCCGATCCGTATTGCACGCTCAGCACCTTTGGTTCGATTACCGAAATCCGCGACGCACGGGGCGAGCCGTTGCGGCGCTCGCCCGACGATCCGTTCTCCCTGCTGCGCGACGCACTCGGCGAGCGTTTGGCGTGCGACGCCGAATTGCCTTTCTGCGGCGGCGCGCTGGGGTGGTTTGGCTACGATCTGGGGCGGCGCATCGAGCGTCTCCCCGACCGGGCCGTCGCGGCCGAGGCGCTCCCCGACATGGCGATCGGACTCTACGATTGGGCCGTCGTTGTCGACCATCACCGACGCAGGTCGTGGCTGACCGCGCAGGGCCGGGACCCGAGGACCCATCGCATCTGGTGGCGGCTGATTCGAAGGTTTTCGCGGCCTGACGAGAAGCCCCTGCGAGGGTCTTTTCGCACCTCGGGTCCGACCCGGTGCAATCTGGACAGGGCCGCGTACGGCAGGGCGTTCGACAAGATAAAGCGGTACATACGCGACGGCGATTGTTATCAGGTCAATTTCGCGCAGCGCTTCAGTGTGGCGGCGACCGGTAACGGCTGGCACGCGTACCGGGATCTGCGGCGCCTCAATCCGGCGCCGTTCGGCGCCTATCTAAACACGCCGTTCGGCCAGGTATTGAGCTCGTCCCCCGAGCGTTTGCTGCAGTTGCGCGACGGCAAGGTCGAAACCAAACCGATAAAAGGTACCCGCCCGCGCGGAGGTACGCCGGAAGGCGACTCGGCCCTGGCGCAGGAACTGTCGTTCAGTGAAAAGGATCGAGCCGAGAACCTGATGATCGTCGATCTGCTGCGCAACGACATCAGCCGCGTGTGCGAGCCGCACAGTGTGCGGGTGCCGAAACTCTTTTCGATCGAAAGCTTTGCTACGGTACATCACTTGGTCAGTACCGTCACCGGCCGATTGCGGCCCCAAGAAGACGCGCTGAGTCTGTTGAAGGCCTGCTTTCCCGGCGGATCGATCACGGGTGCACCGAAGATTCGTGCCATGGAGATTATCGAGGAGCTCGAGCCGAACCGGCGCGGTGTCTACTGTGGTTCAATCGGATATATCGGATTCGACGGCGCGATGGATTCCAATATCGCCATCCGGACCCTGGCCTACAACCAAGGCGAATTGCGCTGTTGGGCCGGGGGCGGCATCGTACACGACTCCGACGTCGACCAGGAATACGCGGAGACCTTCCACAAGGCGTCTGCCATGTTAAGTCTGATGGAAGCGAACACACCGCCGGCGGGCGCGGCGCGGCCGTGTGAATCCTCGTCGGCTGCAGGGGCCGAGTCACCCTCTCGGCGATGTGCGTGGAACGACTTACCGGCTTGATCGCGAGCAACCGTCCCTGGTCAGGTGCGCGGCCTGCCCATCCGGGCCTCCCTTTCGTCGCGCTGCACAGTCCGCCATTATTAAGAAAATCCTTAATAAAGCCTCACGTTTCCAATGCCTCTCGCCGGGTAAAGCTTTCAGTGGCACGCCGTGGATACATTCATGTAGGCTCGGCTGCTGCTTCTCTGCAGCCAATGGTCACTCAAACCTTCACCCGATATGAGGCTTTACTAACGCATTTCTCAATAAACGGCTAATGCGACGTTTTATTGGATGCGGCGAGTTGTCACATGTGGGTAGTTAAGCTCGGCGGCAGCCTGTTCGACAGTCGTAGCCTGCGGGATTGGCTGCGCGCCTTGGCGGCGGGTGCCGCGCCGGTGGTCCTGGTTCCCGGCGGCGGTCCGTTCGCCGACCAGGTGCGCGCGGCACAGCGACAGTGGCGAATCTCCGATCGACATGCCCATCGCATGGCGCTGCTGGCGATGGATCAGTTCGGTGAATTGTGCTGTGCGTTGAATGACCGCTGGCGACCGTTTTCCCGGGTCGCCGAACTGCAGGATACGCAACGCCGGGCGGGGAAGTGGGTGTGGCTCCCGTCCTGCATGGACCCGCATGTCGAACCCAGCTGGCGGGTGACGTCCGATTCCCTGGCAGCCTGGCTGGCCGCCGAGATTCAGGCCGACGGTCTACTCATCGTCAAGTCCGCCGAGGTGCATGGAACGGTACCCCTGTTCGGTGCCGACGCTGCCGGTCGTCATTCGCTGTTGGACGACGCCTTCAGAGAATACCTGGTTAACCTGGCGTGTCCGGTTTGGTTGATGAACCGCAAGCACTGGCAGTCCGGTCGCCGATTGATAGCGGGGCGAAAGGTCGAACCGGCCCGGCGGGTTCGAATGGATCCTGCCCCCGGTGAAGGCCGATGACGGATTCACTGCCCGGACTTATACGTCGCGCCATACCGTGCGTAAGGCCTGGAGTTCTTTGACGACGATGTCCACGCACTCGACCAACGCGTAGCCTTTGCAGGAATAGATGTCCAAAGTAAAGAGTCTCGGCTCGCGCCAGGTATAGAGCGAGCACCCGGATTCGGCCCAGGGTTGAAAGCCCGCGATGCCATGATGCAGGTGGCTGATTTCGTCCGGCGAAAAGACCAAGGGCTCGGCAAGCGGTTGCATGCCGAGCGCGCGTGTCAACGCGGCGAGTACGCGGCGGATATCGACGTCGGTGACTTCCGGGATGCCGTATATGCCTTCGACAATACCGCGTTGCCGCAATATGTCCCGACAGACATCGTTGTCATCGCCGCTGTGCGGGGAGGTCACGCCGCTAAACACGCGCTTCGCTCGATACATGGCCGCCGAGGTCAGGGTTGCGATCGGACGGTCTGTCCAGCGCATTTCGCACTCTGACCAGCGATTCCCGCGACAGCCGCCCGGTTCTACCGTCTTCGCACCATGCGCTCGTGAACCCGAGGTAATCAGGACGGTGGCGTAGCAGATCCGGTATGTCCCCGACGCGTAGCATGCCCGCTAAGCCGCGCAGCAAGCCGCAGCGATGCCCCAGACAATCGAATTCGGCCAATTTCGCCCGTGGCCACACGCTATTCAGGCCTCGTGCCGTTTTGTCCGCGGCATCGATCATTATTCCTTTGAAGCCGTTTCCGCGAGTTGCGAAATGAGCGCCGCCGGATCGAAGCGGTCGGCGAAGCACACCGCGATCGGGCGGTAGCGTGCCAGTCGCCCGCCAGCGCGAGTTCGGCTTCATCGCCGATCCTGACGCTCGCCAGGAAGTTCGTCACGCGCAGGCCTGGGCGCGATGCGCGGCGACGCGTTCCATCAACCATTGCCAGGCCTCCCATTCTTCGTCGCCGGCAGTCTTGTCCATCGCGATCCGCAGATACTTGATTTCGTTGTCGATCTTCTCCATCGGCAGCATGCCGAGGCGGCTCACCAGGATGGCGAGTTCGAGGACCGCGCCCTGGGCGCGGTTGTATCCGCGATAGGGTCGGTGGGTTTTCTCGTACACCACGTCACAGAGCAGGCGTGGGCGCTGTTGGTCCTCCTCGATCTCTGCCAAGCGGATCTCGCGATGATACAGGGCATCGGCCAGGCGCAGCCCGTCTATGCGGGTGCAAGCGGTCAACGGCCAGTCGTGCCGTCCGGTCAGACACCCGGCGTAAACGCGTACGTCGTCGGTGGTGTTGACCACCGCCACCTGATCGCGCAGCAGGTTGTCGAGTGTCCGCGAGGGCTTGAATGGCGCCAGCAACAGCAGCGGTCCGCGCTGGCGCAATCCCATCGGCGCGATATGCGGCGTTCCGTCACCGTTCCTGGTGATCAATATCGTTTCGTGGATGCGCTCACTCATGACTGTGCACCTAAGTGTACGACAAGGTCGGCGCCCAAACCGTCCGCCATCTGGTCGGGCGACAGCTTGTAATTGGCCATCTTTACCAGGTGGTAGCGGTCGAAATAGTCGTCGATGTCGCGTTCGATACGGCGGTCGTAAGCGGGTGCCACCGCGTACGTTACGCGCGCATTATTGACATTGCCGCCGGCGATATGGCTATGAATATCGATGGCACCGGCCATCAGTACCTTGCCCGAGACGTCGTAAGTGGTGGTGTCGGCACTGTCGAGGTTCGTCGGGGCATCGCAGACGTAACCGTCCCGCACCCAGAAGTCGCGCACCTTACCCGCGCCGTCGCACGTCGGGTCGTCGACGGCGGCGCCCGTTAATCGTGTCAGCATCCAGCATGCCTCCTGGGAAGTTTCTGTAGGAGTCGATCGGTCAACGTCTTGGTGTCGGGTAAGTCACAGGGAAGCAGTCGTTGCAGCGGTACCAGGCGCAAGCCGTCGCCCCGATGGATGAAACCGGGACGTTGTACACCGGGTACGCCAACCGGAAGAAACACCGTGGTGTTTCGCGTCGACTGCCATGGCCGGATGACCGAACACGATGGTCGCAACGTCAACGCTCGGCGATGGCGTCGCCGACAGACTGCTGATCCAGACCAGTACGTCGGCTTCCCCGGCGTCGAGCAGCCGGTGCGCGGCGTAACGCCGCCAATCCTGTACCGGGACTCCGGTCGCAAAGCTGGTGCGTATACCGAATCCGGTTTGCCACGCGGCCGCAAGCTGTGCGCTCGTGCCGCCGTTGTCGCCGCCCATGTGCAGCATGGCGGCGCGTGATTCCCGATTGATGTCGCGCACCAGTCCTACGACGGCGCGCACCACCAGATCGTCTTCCACGTCAACGAGATCGCCGATGACGAAGACCGGGTAGGCGGTCTGTTGCACGGCGGCGACCAGCGTTTGCGCGGCGGATCGGGTGCAGGCAACCGGCTTCCCGTTACACAGGGCGCGCGCTTCTCCGAGCGTGGTCAGCAGGTCGACGGCAAGCTGAAGTTGCCGCGGAGGTCCGTCGACATGCAATCGTTCGTCGACATCGAGCAGCTTCTCACGCCATCTGGGGTAGTGGTCCTCCAAATCCTGTCCTATAACGACGACCAGGTCGGCGCGGTTACGCAGCTCGCCGAGGCTGGTGCTCAGCCAACCGGTCTCCTGGTAGACCTGCAGGGCCGCGGCGATACGGTCGCCGTCGTCGTGATCCAATACCCCACCGCAGTGCTCGGCAAGGGACAAGGCAGCGCGCGTGTCGTGCAAATCGCCGATCATGCCACCGATCAGGGGCGCCGTGGCGTGTTGCAGCAACTCGGCGGCACTCTCCAGCGCGGACTTCAGGGTCGTGTCCTCGCCATCGAGCGCCGCTTGACGAACAGGATTCTCTACGGCCGCAGCGGATCCGGCCCGCGCCTTCGTGCAGCGGATCGTCGCGGTGTCGACCTGACCGTTGCTCAACGCCGGTGACAGATCGTCACATACCAGTCCACAAAAGGGGCAGGCGATAGCGTGCAAGCGATCGGTATGGTCGGTGTCGGACATGTGGCGCAGAATTCCCGTGTGTATCCCGTCGACCGAGCAAAAGACGGGCCATCGACAACGGCTCCGACCGTGGCTACTCCGGCGTGCTGCCTTTGCGCTCGCGCTTGCGCGTCTTGTTCTGCTTGGTGCTGCCGGGTTCCGCATAACGCTCCATATCCGGTTCGGTCGCATCGACCGACACGCCCCAGGACAGGGGGTTGTCCTGCGCGTATCGCTTGCCCAGGCGGTGGGCAATCTCGGCGCGGGCGAGTTCGACGCCCAGGTAAAAGGCGTGTGAACCGTCGCTCTCGACGGCCAGGTGGGGAAACAGATCGAACGGGTCGGAGGCGGTTTCGAAAAGGTGGCGATTGTAGATGTGCACGCCGTCGGCACTGACCTGAATGCGATAGTTGGCGTCTTTTACCAGTTTCGCCGCGGCCTGAATCTCTGCCACGGCATACGGAAACGGTTTGCGTTCGTGCAGCGCCGTCAATCCGCCGCTGAGCAGTTTGGGCAGGGCCTGGTCCGCGCGTGCGCGATACATGATCCGCCGGGCGAGTTCTGCCTCCCGCACTGCGCTGCGGCAATGGGGACTGACCTGCGTGGTGAGAATGGCGCCGACGCGCAGTTCCGAGACGATGCCGAACAGAAGCGCGTTGATGCCGTTGGTGTCCGCTTCGGTCAGTTCGGTGAGGTTCCCGACCCCCATCATGATTGCGGCGTCCGGCAGACGCCGACGCGTCTCGTGATAACGCACGATGGAGTCGGTAAAGCCGAAATGGATGGGCTCGAGTATCGGATCGACGATCACCGGGCGGCCCCGCCTTTGAAGCGCTTGCCACGCGCGCTCCAGGCTGTCCAGATCACCGTGCGGGTCGGGTATTAGAATGGGTGTCGCCGCCACTTCGTCCGCTATCCACAGCGTTTCCTCCGTCAGACTGAGAAGGTAGTCCGCGCCTGCGCGCCCACCGGCCAGCAGGTCTTCGCTGCGCAGTGAGTCCACGCTGACGGCAAAACCTTCCGCCTTGAGCATGGCCACCGCTTCGGCGAGATGCGGAAAGGGGATATCCGGCAGGCAGCCCAGATCGATTACGTCCGCACCGTCGCTGCGGTAGGATTGAGCGCGTGCCAGAATGCCCTGCAGATCGAGTTGCGGCGCATCCACGATCTCCGCAAACAGGGTGACCTCGTGGCGCGAAAGGTCGGGCGGCTTGCCGTGTCTGCCGAACCACTCCGGCAGGTCGCGCAATTCCTCGGGACCGCGTTCAACGGGTATGCCGTAGTGGCTGGTCAATTCGTCGAGATTGCCGCGGCAGCGCCCGGGTAGAAGTACTCTGGCAGCCCGGCCGGTGTCGCTCAAGCGACGCTTGATCATGTCCGCGGTGAGCAGAGCCGCCACTTTGACGCCGAGCTCTCGCACTTCCCAGGTGAACTCGGTCGGCGCCATGTCCTGCAGCACCCTGAGCAGACTGGGTTCCGCCAGTTTACCGGTTACAAAGAGGATATGTTCCGGCATTTCAGGTGCGGCAGGAGGGCGTTTTCCAGGTCCTCAAAGCGGGTGACGACCCGCGTATACTCGAACGCCTTGAGGCGCTCCGTATTCTCCAGATCGATGCGCCGCGGATAGACTTTGACCATGCCGTGCGGTGCCTTGGTGTCCATGATCGGCGCTACGTCGCAGGCAAATACGATACTGTCGATGCGACACTTGCCTGCCTGGGCATAGATGTTGGTAACCAGGGTATCGGATATGCCCAGCACCATTTTCGACACCGAATTGGAGGTCGTGGGCGCGACGACCAGCAGATCGTAGTGCCCTTTGTAAAAGAGTCCGACCGGTGGGGCGCTGGCGGCACTGTCGCGAAAAATCTTGTAGCGCGCCTTCAGATCGCGAACCGCCGTGCCGTACACCTGGAGTACCTCGGCGCCGGCCTGACTCAGAAACAAATCGACGTTGGGAATCCGTTCGACCAGCGCCAGGCATTCGTCCAGATAGTGTCCGGAACCGGTGATGGCCCAGGCGATGCGCGGTTCATCCGCCATGGCTGATCGTTCTGCGGCAGACGCCCCATTGGTTGTCCGCTTCTTCGACCGCCACCTCGAGGCTGGTCAGATTACCGAGGGCGCGGCGTTGCCTGAGTTCGTCCAGCAGTCGATTGCTGATATGTTTCGCGAGCATTTCCGCGGTGGTATTGGGTATCGGCAACAAGATGCAGCTGGCGCGGCTGAGCATAAACACCTTGTCGTAGCTACGCACTTCAACCATGTCATTGCCGGATTCCGAAACCGTTATCTCCGGACCTGAAGCGGGGAGCAGCACGCCGTCGTGCAGTTCGCGGCAGATGTCCGCGGCGATCCTGTTCAGGGCGACGAAATCGATCACGAACGCATCACCGGTATTGTCGCCCTGCGCTTCTAGCCTGACATGGAAATTGTGCCCGTGAAGGTTTTCACAGGTCCCGGCAAAGGTGATGAAATGGGCGGCGTTGAAGTGCAATTCGCCGGGATTTACGCGTACTGCAAAACTCGTCATACCGGATATTTCCAGAAATATCTTTCCCGTGCAAAGCACGGGCCAATCAGGCCAGCCTCACGCAGCGCATGCACGCGTCGGCTTTCGTCTGAACCGCTTCTGATGCCGTCTCAGGTTTGGTACGCGACCGCGTGTCGCGCATGGGGCGTATCGACGGCCTTCGTCATCGGGGCGGTTTGATGTTGAACCGCTTCATTTTGCGGTAGAGGGTATTCCGGCTCAAATTGAGTTTCGAGGCAACGCGCGTCACGTTCCAATGCGCTGCCTCGAGTTCCCGCAGGATGGCGTCCCGTTCCGCAATATCCAACGGGCTGCTCAGGCGGCGTGAGGTAACCTGCTCACCACCGTTGGGATTTCCGGCCAGCACTTCATCCGGCAGGTCGTCCAGGCGTATGATGCCGTCGTCCGAGAGTCCGATCATTGCCCGCAGCACGTTGCGCAGTTGCCGGACATTGCCGGGCCATTCGTACTGATCGAGGGCCTCCAGGGCATCCGGTTCTATGGTGACGGGTCCTTCCGCATCCGCTTCCTGCTTGAGGACATGCTCGATCAAGGCGCGTCGATCTTCCCGGTCGCGCAGCGGCGGCATCAACAGGCTGATGCCGTTCAGCCGGTAGAACAGATCTTCCCGAAAACTGCCCTCGTCGACCAGTCCTCGTAAATCCTGGTGTGTCGCGCTGATCAGGCGGATGTCGACCTTGATCGGCACTTCACCGCCCAGCGGAATTACTTCACGGTCTTCGAGGACACGCAGCAGGCGCGCTTGCAGGTGCAGGGGCATGTCGCCGATCTCGTCCAGGAAGAGGGTTCCGCCGTGGGCCTGCACGATCTTACCGCGCGCGCCTTCCTTGCTGGCGCCCGTGAAAGCACCGGACTTGTAGCCAAACAATTCGCTCTCGATCAGCGTCTCGGGCAGCGATGCGCAATTGACCGCGACGAACTGGTGGTTGGCGCGGCTGCCGGCCCGATGCACGGCATTGGCGAATATGTCTTTGCCGGTGCCGGTTTCACCCAGGATCATCAGCGGGATGTCGCGTTCCAGGAGCTTCTTGGCACGTTCGATGTTACGGCGCATCCGGGTATCGCCGAAATCTAGATTATCGAGCACCGGCGCGGTCGCGGGGCTGTCGCGTACCAGGGTGCGCGAGCGCGTCGCGGCAACCGGGCGCATCGGCCGTTCCGACGAAGGCGGTTGGAAACTTGCGTAAAATCTGCGCCCCTGGTTAGTGTCGCGCAGGGGCATGGGCTGCGAGGCCTGGTCGTGGGCGCAGCTTTGCGCCGTGTGGGTGCGCATGCTGAACAGGTCTTCTAGATTGCGGCCGATGACGTGGTTGATGTCATCGGAGTCCAGCTGAAACAACGCGCTTCGATTGGCGGCCACGACCCGACCGTCTCCGTCGAACGCGATCGCTCCCTCACCGAGGGTGCTGATGAATTCCGCCCTGCTGTGGAACCTGAGGATGTAGTTGTCCCGCATACAGCACAGAAAGAGCCGGTTTTCGATGAGTTGTGCCGACATGTTGACCAGCACCATGGTGTGCTGTTGCGCCATGCGCGATTCGCTTGACGCATCCAGCACGGCAACCAACTCGCCGCGCGGATCGAAGATAGGGGCAGCCGAACAGGTCAGCTTGGTGTTTTTGGCGAAGAAGTGTTCGTCCTGATGAATGTTGAGTGGGCGTTTCTCCACCAGGCAGGTCCCCATGCCGTTAGTGCCCTGAGCCTGCTCGGTCCAAACCGCGCCCGTTTGCAGAGATGTTTGAGCGGCCGTGCTGGTAAACATAGGGTCGCCCACGTAATTCAGTACGACGCCGTCATCATCGGTGAGGAGTATCGAGCAGCCGGATCCCGCCACCTGCTGATACAGGTTGGTCATTTCGTTGCGCGCGATCTCGACCAGCTTGCAGCATTTTTCCTGACGCTCCTTCAGACTGCCACGATCGATGACGATCGGCTCCGGACGGCGTTCCGGGTCGAGTTCGTATTCTTCGAGGCAGCGTTTCCAGGACGCGATCACGTTGCGATTGATCGCGGAGGTTTCGGTGTTTCCGCCGCGTACAGCGGACGCGACCAATCCACCGTGCGTCCTGCCGGTAACCAATCCCATCATCTCTCCTCTGCAGCGTGATCGAGGTGGCCGCCCCAAATGGCGCGTACCCCTGCGATTCTAGTATCTTTATATGCACTCGGTTTTTCAGTATATTTCAGGCGTCTGGCAAAGTCAGCCATCCGAAAGACAGCGTTTTTCGAGGCAACTGCCCAATACACCAGTATTACTGTAGCATTTAATGCAGCTTTTACCGGCATCTTTGCACCGTGCACGAGCCCTCTCGGCGATATGCGTGCTGCACTTGGGGCCGGTGCTTGATAGTCATCCCTCGTGGCGCTCCCGGCGCTAGCCTGCATGTTGCACCAGCCGATCGGGGACGGGCGCGACTGAATCGGCCGGGATGCGGCGCAAGTCCTCTACGGGCGCATTCTCGAAAGGGCAGTTTGTCTCTGGTTTTCCCGTTCAACGAGCTGCGAATGACCCCTGGACATTCGGTCTCGTTTCACCCCGGCATCGCGTGCGCCACTGCGCAACGCCACGTCAAGTGGCCTTTCGCCGGCTTCGCCGATTGCCGCTTACCCAGAGGGCTGGCCTCCTGCACTTGGGGGTTCACACTCGTAGGCACCGAGGTGGCACACCACAATGCGCTGACACAACGTTTCCCAGGGCGGGTGATTGATGACAAACTGTTCCGATGTCGCTGGTTATTATTGTCATGGGCGTGTCGGGCGCCGGAAAAACGGTCGTTGGCCGCGCGGTGGCCGAGCGGCTGGGCTGGCACTTTATCGAGGGCGACGAATACCATCCGCGGTCGAATATCGACAAGATGACCCGGGGCGTGCCGCTCACCGACGAGGACCGAAAACCCTGGCTGCAGCGCCTGCGCGACGGCATTGCGGACCTGCTTGCGGCGGGGGAGCGCGCGGTCGTGGCCTGCTCGGCGCTGAAACAGGATTATCGCGACACCTTGCGCGTCGACCCCGACCGGGTCGAGTTCGTGCTGCTGCATGCGTCACATGCGCTGATACGCGAGCGGCTGCGACGGCGACGCGGGCATTTTATGCCGGCTGCGCTGCTGGAGGACCAGTTCCAGACGCTGCAGATACCGGCTGATGCGCGCGTACTCGACGCGGGACTGACCGTCCCCGAGTTGGTGCAGGCGATATGCGCGGGCGTCGAGCACCAGACCCTGCCCAACGGCGAAGCGGACGCCTGCGGCGTGCTCCTCGCCGGTCTCGCGTTCCCCGAGGCCCCGCGCTGGCACGATGGCCGGCTGTGGTTTACCGATCAACATGCGCGGCGTATCGGCTGGGTGACAACGACCGGTCGCAGCGGCACGTTTATCGAGATGAGCGACCGGCCGGGCGGATTGGGCTGGTTGCCGGACGGCACGCCGTTGGTTGTCGCCATGACGGAGCGGCGGGTATACAAAGTCGTGGCGGGCGAGTTGGTGCTCCATGCGGATCTGTCGACGCTTGCGTCTTTTTACTGCAACGACATGCTCGTGGACCTGGCCGGGCGCGCCTATGTGGGCAATTTCGGCTATGACCTGCACCATGGTGATCCGGTCACCCCGGCGGAACTGATCCTGGTCGAGCCGGACGGAACGGCGCGTGTCGTTGCGAACGATCTGGTGTTTCCGAACGGTTGTGCCATCGACCTGACGGCGAACGAACTCATTGTCGCGGAAACCTTCGGACATCGGCTGACCCGGTTTCGGGTCGAACCGGATGCGACGCTGACCGGGCGGGCGCCGTGGGCAGACCTGGGCGATGCCATCCCCGATGGTCTGTGTCTGGACGCGGAGCGTTTTATCTGGGTCGCCAGTCCCGCGACGGGTGACGTCAGGCGGGTCGCCAGGGGCGGGGCGGTGCAACGCCGAATCGAGCCCAGAGGGACGCCCTATGCCTGCATGCTGGGTGGCGATGATCGGCGCACCCTGTTCATACTGACGTCAGAGTCGGACGATCCGGAAACGGCGGCACGACTGAAATCCGGGCGCATAGAAACCATCGCTGTCGGTGTGCCGGGCGTCGGGTTGCCCTGACCCGTCAATAACCCGCGGTTCAACACTGCAACAAGCACCCGGGCGTTGACCGGTGTTGCGTGCGTGAGATCCCCACAGATCGGAGAGAGACATGCCTTCGAACAACGAACGTCCGCTGCTGAATCAACGCGCGCTGGTCACCGGCGGGAGTTCCGGTATCGGTGCCGCGACGGCCCGCGCGCTGGCCGCCGCGGGGGCGAAAGTGGTGGTCAATTACCTGAGCGATCTGGACGAAGCGAACGGCGTGGTGAACAAGATCGAAAAGACCGGCGGTGAAGCCATCGCGATCCAGGCCGACGTCGGCGAGGAAGACCAGGTGCGTGCCATGTGCGCCCAGATGATCGATGTCTGGGGCAGTATCGACATCCTGGTAGCGAACGCCGGTATCCAACGCGACGCCGCGTTTTTGGACATGTCGTTGGACGACTGGAATCTGGTACTAAAAGTCAACCTGACCGGCCAGTTCCTGTGCGCGCGCGAGGCGGTGCGCGAGTTCGTGCGTCGCGGCCTGGTTCCGGAGCTGTCCTGCGCGGCGGGTAAGATCATCTGCATGTCATCGGTGCACGACATCGTCCCCTGGGCCGGCCATGTGAACTATGCGGCGTCCAAGGGCGGTTTGTTGATGTTCATGAAGAGCCTGGCGCAGGAAGTCGCCCACCTCGGGATTCGGGTCAACGGTATTTCGCCCGGCGCCATCCGTACCCGGATCAACCGCACCGCCTGGGAAACCCCCGCCGCGGAGGCCGAACTGCTTAAGCTGATCCCCTACGCCCGGGTCGGTGATCCCATGGATATCGGACACAGCGCGGTGTGGCTGGCGTCGGACGCATCCGACTACATGACCGGCACCACGCTGTATGTGGACGGCGGCATGACGCTCTACCCGGGTTTCCGCGAAGGCGGCTGAAGCGCCGGCGATGGGCGACGATATCGATTTTGAATTGCCCCAGGGGGTTCGGTTCGGTCGCGCGGTGTGCGGCGACCTGGTATCGGCCGAACGCCGCGAATGGTGGTTGGCCAACGGGCGGGGGGGATACGCGGCCGGTACCGTGGCAGGTGCGCTGACGCGGCGTTATCACGGCTTGCTCATCGCACCGCTGTTTCCGCCGCTGGGGCGCGTGCTGGTCGCGGCCAAGGTCGATGCGACCCTGATGTTCGGCGCCGCTTCCTACCCGCTGTTCAGTAACCGCTGGTCCAGCGGTGCGGTAGCGCCGCAGGGGCATCTCAATGTGGATGGGTTTCGGCTGCACGGGCGCATGCCGGTATGGCACTACGGCGTGCGGGGCCGTGTTCTGGAATCCTGTCTATGGATGGACCACGGCCAAGACAGCACCTGGGTAGCCTATCGCCTGCTCGCCGGATACGCGGCGGACAGTGCGCACCTCGACCTCGCCGTGATGGTCAATTTCCGCGGCCACCACGAAGTCGTCGATCACCACGACATCACCGTCCGTGCCCAGCCGGTCGCTGTCGATCGCATGCGTATCGAACTACCACACGGACAGGCGCTGAACCTACGCGCCAGCGGGGGACGTATCGAGCCGGATCCGGTATGGATCGATCACTTTTATCTGGCGCGCGAGCGCGAACGCGGTTTGCCGCATGTCGACAATCACCTGCAGATCGCCCGGGTGCGTTTGGACCTGGATCGGCCGGGCTGGGTGGGGATCAATCTCGCGATGGACGCCGCCACCGTACCGGCATTGGAGGTCAGTCGGTCGGGTTTTCTGGCGCGCGAACGTCGCCTGCTGTCCCGCGCACAAGACTCCCTCAGTCCGGGGCGCAAGCTGCCCGACTGGCTGGCTCAGACCGTTCTGGCGGCCGACAGTTTTGTCTTCGAGCGTCCACTGCGGGATGGCGAACCCGGCCGGTCGATCATCGCGGGATATCCCTGGTTTGGCGATTGGGGCAGGGACACCATGATCGCACTGCCGGGTTTGACCCTGGCAACGGGAAACCCCGCTGTCGCACGGCAGATTCTGGCGACCTTCGCGGCTTTCGTCGACGGGGGCATGTTGCCCAACCGTTTCCCCGGGGACGGCGAGTGGCCCGAATACAACACCGTCGATGCCGCGCTGTGGTACATAGAGGCATGGCGCGCCTACGTGGAGGCGACCGGCGATACGGCGACGCTCAGGCAGTACTTTCCGGTGCTGCAGGACATTATTCGGCATTATCGCGACGGCACGCGTCACGGTATACGCATGGACCGCGCGGACATGCTGATCGCATGCGGCGAAGCGGGTATGCAACTGACCTGGATGGATGCGAAGCTGGGCGATTGGGTGGTCACGCCGCGCCAGGGCAAGCCGGTGGAGATCAACGCGCTGTGGTACAACGCGCTGCGCAGCATGGCCGACTTCGCGCGCCGCATCGGGGCGGCGGCCGATGCGTACACCGGTCTGGCGGCTGCGGTAAGCGATAGCTTTGCGCGTTTCGCGCGTGGCGCAGGGCGTGGGCTATACGACGTGATCGACGGCCCGCGGGGCCGCGATGCCAGTATCCGGCCCAATCAGCTGTTCGCGGTCAGCCTGCGCCACTCGCCGTTGGCACCCTCCACCCAACGGGATATCGTGAACGAGTGCGCGGGTGAATTGGTTTGCAGCCTGGGCCTGCGCTCGCTTGCGCCGGGCCATGCGGACTACCAGGGGACCTATCGGGGTGACCTGCGACAGCGGGACGGTGCCTACCATCAGGGTACGGTATGGGCCTGGTTGCTGGGCCATTTCGTGATGGCTGAATATCGACTGGGCGGCGATCGGACGCTCGCCGCCCAGCGGCTCGAAGGTATCGTCGATCACCTGCACGATGCCGGGCTCGGCCAGGTGAGTGAGATTTTCGACGGCGATCCGCCGCACCAACCGCGCGGTGCGCCGGCACAGGCCTGGTCGGTGGCCACGGTAATCGAGGCCTGGTGGCGAACGCAGTCGGACGCGCAAGCGGTGCAAACCCCTCAGAACCGGGATGAATAAGTCAGGAACGGGACATGTCGACGTCGGAACAAAACAATGCGGAACGGCTGCGCCTCGCGGCGCAGCGCGAAGGTGCCGAGGATTGGCGCTTGTGGGGTCCTTATCTGGCCGAGCGCGCCTGGGGTACGGTGCGGGAAGACTACAGTCCGAACGGTACGGCCTGGGAACACTTTCCGCACGATCACGCGAGATCGCGTGCCTACCGCTGGAACGAGGACGGTCTGGGCGGGCTGTCCGACGCGGCGCAACGTTTGTGTTTCAGCGTGGCGCTGTGGAACGGCAGAGATCCGATTCTCAAGGAGCGGGCGTTCGGCCTGACCGGCAACGAGGGCAACCGCAGCGAAGACGTCAAGGAGTACTACTTCTATCGGGATGCGACACCGAGTCACAGCTATTTGCTGTATCGCTACAAGTACCCGCAAGCGGCCTATCCGTATACCGCACTGATCGATGAAAACCGCCACCGCACGCGTCGCGATGCGTCGTTCAATCTGCTCGACAGCGGGGTGTTCGACGGTGGTCGTTACTGGGACATCGACGTCGCTTACGCGAAGGCAACGCCGACCGAACTCCACATTCGCATAGACGCCTATAACCGGGGTCCGGACGCCGCCACCCTGCACCTGTTGCCCACCCTGTGGTTTCGCAACACCTGGGACTGGGGTGATCCGGTGCACAAGCCCGAACTCTTCGCGGTCGAGCCGCCGCTGGGCGCGGCCTGGTGCGTGCGCGCCGATGACGTCGAGTTGGGCAGTTATTTTCTGTGCGGCCGGCAGCGCGCCGAACAGGTCTTTACCGAGAATACCTCCAACGCCGAGCGTCTATGGGGCGTCGCCAACCCGACGCCGTTTGTCAAAGACGCCTTCCACCGCCGCGTGATCGATAACGACGCAGCGACGGTGAATGCGGCGCGCAGGGGTACCAAATTCGCCGCCTGGTCCTCCTGGCAGGTCGAAGGCGGCGCACACGTCCGCATCGATCTGATCTTCAGCAATCAGCCGTCGCATGCGCCGTTCGACCAGAGCGAGGCCGTATTCCTGCGTCGTCAGGCGGAAGCCGATGCCTTCTACGACGATCTCCTGCCCGACGCGAGCCCCCAGGACCGCGACATTCTGCGACAGGCCGCAGCGGGGCTCGTCTGGACCAAGCAGTTTTTTCACTACGATGTCGAGCGTTGGATGCAAGGCGATCTGATCCCGCCGCCGGAGGCGCGTAAGAGCGAGTTTGCGCGCAACCGGCATTGGCGGCACCTGCGCGCGCACGATGTTATCTCCATGCCCGATGCCTGGGAGTACCCCTGGTTTGCGGCCTGGGATCTGGCTTACCACTGCATCGCGCTGTCGCTGATCGACGTCGACTTCGCCAAGGACCAGATGGAACTCCTGGTGTCGGAGCGCTACCTGCACGCCAACGGGCAAATTCCGGCCTATGAATGGGCCTTTGGCGATGTCAATCCGCCGGTCCACGCGATGGGAGTGCTGAAGGTGTTTCGCGCCGAACGGGTGCAGAACGGCAGGGGCGATCTGGGGTTTCTGCAACGGACCTTTCACAAGCTGCTGCTCAACTTTACCTGGTGGATCAATCGCAAGGATGCCGATGGGCAGAATCTGTTCGAAGGCGGCTTTCTGGGACTCGACAACATCTCCGCGATAGACCGCAGTCAACTCGGGCTGCCGGCCGGCTGGACGCTCAAGCAGGCCGACGCGACGGGCTGGATGGCCATGTTTTCCTTGAATATGACCGTGATGGCATTGGAACTCGCCACCGAATTGCCGGACTACGAAGACATCGCCATTCAGTGTTACATGCAGTTTCTCGCGATTGCCGACACCATCGACGGCGCGGGTGAATACGGCCTGTCGCTGTGGAATGAAGACGCGGGCTTTTTCATGGATCTGCTGGTCCACTGGGAACACGGCAGGCCGACGGACAGCCGCTATGTCCAGGCCTACTCCTGGGTGGGCCTGATTCCCTTGTTCGCGGTGGAGGTGATCGACGACCGCCTGCTCGACAACGTGCCGCGGTTTCGCGCGCTGCTCGTCGAGCACAAAGGGGGCCTGTTCCATGGCCGCTACGTCTGCGCCTGCCCGGAGTGGCAAAACGATCGGGGAGAGCGCTTGCTCGCCCTGGTCGACCACACCAAGCTGGCGCCCGTACTGAGCCGGTTGTTGCGGGAATCGGAGTTTCTTTCACCCTATGGCATTCGCAGCACCAGTCGCATGCACGCCGATCAACCGCACGTGGGCTGGATACCCGGCCATGCGGAACCGGCCCGTGTCGAATACAATCCCGGAGAGTCGACCACGGGATTGTTCGGCGGCAATTCCAATTGGCGGGGACCGGTATGGCTGCCGACCAACTATTCGCTGATTCAAGCGCTGGAGAAGTTCCATCGCTTTCTCGGCGACGACTTTCGGGTGTCGGTCGCCGGCGATGACAGCAGGGAATTGACCCTGCGCGAAGCGGCCACGCTGATTGCCGAACGCCTGGTGGATCTGTACCGACGCAACGACGACGGCATCGTCCCGGCGCTGCGTCGCGACAGCCCCTTTCAGACGGATCCGCATTGGCGCGAACTCACGCTGTTCTACGAGTATTTTCATGCCGAGACCGGCCAGGGACTGGGCGCTGCCCATCAGACGGGGTGGACGGCGCTGCTGGCCAATCTCGTCATGCGGCGCTATCAACGGGACATTACCCCGTGGAGCGGCCTGGATCACGGCGCGACGGCCGCACCCATCGACGAGATCGCGTAGCGGTTGCAGCGCCGCGTCGTTAGGGCGAACGGCGCAACGGGTGATACTTTTGTGAAGTTTCCCCGCTACTATCGGGCGCAGGCGCATTCACCTGCGGGAGGAATGACGGTGGAACGTTCGGTGCTGGTGGTCGAGGACGAACACGATATCGCCCAACTGTTGAAGATGCATCTTTCCGAGTTTTGCCACGACGTGACTATCGCCGCTAACGGCAGGGATGGATTGCGTGCGGCGGAGAACGCACGGTGGGATTTGATCATACTCGATCTGCGGCTGCCCGGACTGGACGGTCTGGAAATCTGCCGCCGCATACGGGCAAACATGATCTACACGCCGGTGTTGATGTTGACCGCGAAGTCGACGGAACTGGACCGCGTACTCGGGCTCGAGATCGGTGCCGATGACTATCTGACCAAACCGTTCAGCGTTCAGGAACTGGTCGCACGCGTCAAGGCGATCTTCCGCCGGTGTTCGGCCATCCAGCGTGATGCGGAACGGCTGGATTCCGAGACGCTGCTGTACGAAGGCCTGAGCATCGACTTGACCCGGCGCCGCGTCAACGTCGCCGGTCGCGACGTCGATCTGACGGCAAAGGAGTTCGACTTGCTGCACTACTTCGCGCGGCATCCGGGCCGGGTCTACACCCGCGCCCAGCTACTCGACAAAGTGTGGGGTTATGGGCATCAGGGTTACGAGCACACCGTGAATTCCCACATCAATCGTTTGCGCGCGAAAATCGAAGCCAACCCGTCGCAACCGCGCTATATCGTCACCGTGTGGGGCGTCGGCTATCGGTTTGGCCGATAGTGCGGCGGTCCGCGATGCTCAACACGCTCTATTTCAAGTTATCGGTCGCCTTGGTGCTGTTGTTCCTGGTTATCGGCACCACCCTGGTGCTGATCACTCGCTATGCCAGCGATATGTACTACCAGGAGATTACCCAGCGTCTCAATGCCTCGGTGGCCAGGTACGTCGCGAACGAGGCGCCGCTCATTCGCGACGGACGCGTCGACGACCTGGCGCTGCACGCGCTGGCTCATCAGGCGATGATCATCAATCCGACCATCGAGGTCTATCTGGTCGGACCGGACGGCGAGGTCCTTGCCCATGATCTCGGGCAGGGGGTGCAAACGCGCGACCGCATCGATTTGCACCCGGTAGACCGCTTTCTGAGCGAAACAAGCGGATTTCCGGTCAAAGGCGATGATCCACGCAGAGGCTCCGGGGCAAAGATCTTCTCGGCGGCGGAGGTGCGCAGTCAGGAGCGGCTGGAAGGCTATGTGTACATCGTGCTGGGGGGTGAAAAATACGAGCGCTTGGCAAACTCCGCCGATACCAGTCACACCTTGACCTTGAGTACCGCCGCCGTCGTCGCCTGCCTGATCTTCGGCCTCGGCAGCGCGTTGCTGATTTTCTCGAGGTTGAGCCGGCGCTTACGGTCCCTGAGCGGCAAGGTCAATCGCTACTGGTTCGACGCCGCCAGCGGCGCGCGCTCGAACAATGCCTCCGGCGGTGACGAAATCACCCAGCTCGATCAGGCGTTCGACGCCATGCGTCAGCGCATCGATTACCAATTGGAGCAGATCAAACAAACCGATCGCACCCGGCGCGAACTGATCACCAATATTTCGCACGATTTACGCACCCCCCTGACCAGCATGCAGGGCTACATAGAGACCTTGCTGCTGAAGGATCCGGATATCGCTCCGGCGCAACGCCGCGAATACCTGACGATCGCGCACAATCACGGCGAACGGCTGGGTCGCCTGGTGGGCGATCTGTTTGAGTTGGCGCGGCTGGATTCGAATGCGGTCAAACCACAACTCGACACTTTTTCACTGGCGGAGTTGGTGCATGACATTGCGCAGGAGTTTCGCCTGTCGGCGGAAAACAAGTCGATTGCACTGCGGGTGGATAACGCCGCGGACGATTGCCTGGTGCACGCGGATATACGCCTGATCGAACGTGTCTTCGAAAACCTGCTCGAAAACGCCTTGCGGCATACCCCGCATGGCGGTCGCATCACCGTCAAGCTGAGTCCCGCAGCGCAGGGGGTACAGGTGTCGGTCGCGGATACCGGTCCGGGCATTGCCGAAGCCGCCCTGCCGCACATCTTCGATCGCTTTTTTCAAACCTCCCCCACGGGTGATGCAAGCGCTAAATCAACGGGGTTGGGACTGGCGATTGTGAAACGTATTCTCGACCTGCATGACGCGGCGATTTCCGTCAGCAGCGATCAGTCGGTCGGTACGTCGTTCAGTTTCTCCCTGCCGATTTCGAGTCGCCGGGCGGCGTATTCGTAGCTGAGCGAGCGCGCGTCCGCGGCCTCGTGATAAAAAAGTGAGAAACCTGTGACGTGAATGTTACGCCGCATTCCTAGACTCCGCTCTACAGCAATCGGCTGTATGAAGCGTATTCGATGCGCCATTCCAGGAGATAATGATGCGGCTCAAAACAGGTATTGTACTTTTCGTTCTGTCGTTCATCGCGGCGGGAGCTTATGCGGATGGTCGCCATTCGGGTGACAAGGGCTATCGTGTGACCATCACGAACATTACGAAGAACATCGCCTTTACACCCTTTATCGCCGCGACGCACACGCGCGCCGTCAGGCTGTTCACGCTCGGCGAACCTTCATCCGACGCCTTGGCGGCGCTGGCCGAGGGTGGCGACACTGGGCCGCTGGAGGGTCGTTTGAAGGATTCCAGTCAGGTCCACTCCATAGCCGGCAGTGAGGGGCTGCTGATGCCGGGACAAAGCGTCGACATCGATATCCGTGGGGGAGGCCACTACGGTAAACTCAGTCTGGCGGCTATGTTGCTGCCGACCAATGACACCTTCGTCAGCCTGAACGCGGTCTCGTTGCCACGCGGTTATGCGGCGAAAGCCGTCTACCTCGCCCGCGCCTACGATGCCGGCAGCGAACCCAACGACGAATTGTGTGCGAACATACCCGGTCCGACCTGTGGCGGCGAAGGAGGTTCTCCGCTCGCCGGCGGTGAAGGCTACGTGTATCCCAGCCCGGGCACACACGGTGAGGCGGATTTGTCCAAGGCGGAATTCGGCTGGACCGATCCGGTCGCCCGCGTCGTGGTCAGGCGCTTGCACTGAGCGCATTGACATAGATGAAGAAACGTACGTCGTCCGTAGCCATGCCCTTGCAGAGCCGTTGCGGACGGCGTATTCGTGGTTTTCAGGGAACAAACCCTCCGCACAAGCAAGCACCGGGCGCGGCTGAAATAGCGTCCGATTACGCGGCTGCCGTCGCGTCGCCCGCGATCGTGGCCGCTTCAACTGTATCGACCCCCCGCGATATCCGTGAACAGTTGACTCGGCCTGCAAATAGTCAGAACCTATTGTCCTGAGTCAGAAGTTCGTTGCATTTCAGAGCCCCGCCCAGGGGCTAATACGTCTGGCGCCTTGATTCAATGGAGACCATGGATGTTGCTCGATTACTGCAGATGGAACGGGACTTCGGGCTGCGTGTTCTATCCAGTTGGTGTTTTGCCGGGTAGCGCGTTTTCCTCCGGTGCGATTCGACGCACGGCGGGCCGTCAAGTGCGTTGCACCACCTCGGGCCTGGTTTGCATACTGGCGACCGCGATGTTGCTCCTCGCAACGACTGTTCATGCCGATGCTCCGCCCAACTGGACCTTCCAGGCCTTTGACGATGCCTTGCGCCAGGCCGGGCAGGAGCAGCGACGGGTGTTTCTTTATTTCGGCCGTCACGGTTGTCCTTCGTGCGAAAAGACCAATCGCGAAAGCTTCACCGACGAGCGCGTGATCGAACGCTTCAACGCTCACTATGTATTGGCCTACGTCGATTCGGAGAGCGGTGAACGCCTGCATTTGCCCAGCGGGGAACGCATTACGGAAATGGAACTGGGTGTGCGGCTCAAGGTCTTCGGCACGCCGTTTTTTTACTTTATCGAACCCGACGGTGAACCGATTCTGCGAGCGCCGGGTTACCAGAGTGCGGCGGAGTTTCTGTTGTTCGATGAATTCGTGCACGGCGAGCACTACAAGCAAAAAACCATCAGTGAATTCAAGGCGGATAAATCGTGATCGGCAGGTTGCTGGTAGTACTGCTTTGGCCACCCTGGGTGGCCGCGGCGACGCCCTGGTCCCTGAGCGAATCGCTGACGGTGGCGGAAGCGGCTGGTGTGACTCATTATCACCATCTCGATGGTGCGGGGCGTAAGCATCTGGCCGCTACCGAGGCGGCGGTCGCACTCGTTTGGGAGGACGATCGCAGCGGTGCGCCGCAGGTGTATGTCGCGGTCAAACGCCTGGCCGATGCGGCGTTTACGCGGATCTACCGCCTGAGCTATGGCGCAGAGGCTTACGAGCCAGCGATTGTTGCGCTAGACGCCGAGCGCTGGGTGGCCGTTTGGGAGCAGGATGGGTCGATCCACGGTTGCGTGATCGACGCAACCGGCGCAGCGCCGGCACAGCGGCTCGCCGCACAGCCCGCGCGGCAGGCGACCCTGGTCACGGACGGCCGGCAGCGGGTGGCGGCGATCTGGGCGCGCGGTGAGGGACGGGGGCAGGTCATCGAGGTGAGCGAGTTGCAGGTAGAACGGACCGCGATAAAGGCCGGACCCGTAAGCGCCGTTGCGCCGGTGGGTGGACAGCCGTTTCAGGCCTATCCCGCCGCCTGGCTGGGCGGAGGGCGGCTGGTGATCGCCTGGGAAGACCGCCGCGCTGGCCACACGCGGTTGTTTTACGCCTGGCGCGACGGGCAGCAGCCCTTCGCGCCTGCGCGACAGCTGAACGAACACAATGCGCCGCCCGCGTCCGCCGACGCGCCCGTCCGCCTGGGCAGCGGCGTGATGCGCGTTGCGTTGGCCGGCGACCGTGCCGCGGCCGTGCAGGCGGTGTGGCTCGATAAACGCAATCCCAGCTCGGGGTACGCGGTGTGGGGCGCGCGCAGCGACGATGGCGGCAAGACCTTCGGTGCGAATCGCCAGGTGCAGGATGATCTCGGTGCCGCCGTGCCGCAATGGCATGCGTCGGTCGCCGCCGGTCCGCGGGGGTTCGTCGCGGTCTGGGACGACACGCGCGAAGCCTGGGAGGATGCTTCGGAGGCGGGTGACGTCGTGCTCTCGTGGCAGTCGGGTACCACCGCCTGGAGCGAAGACCTGGTGGTACCGGGTGCCTCCGGCCAGGGTTACCAGGGCAGTCCGGTGCTGGCGTTGGACCCAAGAGGTGATCTGCACCTGGCCTGGATCGAGCGCGACGATCTGAGTGCACCGACCCGTCTTCGCTATCTTCACGGCCGGGCGGTTGCCCCGTCGCCGCGGGCCGCCACGGACCGAAGCGGCAGCCGTGACCGCCAGGTCGTGCGCGATACCGGCACGGCGAAGCGATGAAAAGCGAGGCGCGCGCGAGCTTGATCAGGGATTTCGTCCGCACGACGCTCGGTTGTTCGTGTCCGGACGAGGTGTTTCTGCACATCGAATATCGGGAGGGGGTGTCGCTTCCCGAGTGCCGGACGTGCGTCACGACGATTCTGATCGGCCAGCGGCTGCTGGTGTTCGTCGTTGGCGCCGACCAGGCGACGGATATTGAGCACGAACTGCCTGTCGTCGTGCGGCACGGTAAGCGCGAGCGAGATCGCCACGGATACAACCGCTTTCGATTGGTTGTTGCGACCGACGATCCCGCCGAAACGCGGACTCTGGCGGCGGTACGGGCAATCGGCGATGACCTTGACGAGAAGGCCCACCTGCACGTGGTCAGTCGCGAAGCCGTCAAAACGCTCTACGCAACCGACGCCAGTCCGGGATAGTCCGTCGGCTATCGGTTATTTCGACGCGGGGGTGCTGTGCATAGAACCTTGTTGTTTCTGGCGACCCATCTGGCCGCCGTCGTGCTGGGTTTCGTTGTCGGCATCTACACGCTGCCCATCATCACCGCGCCCGATGCACCGTCGGCTGCGCAAGTTGCGGCGCACGCCAGCCAGGCGCGGTTTACAGGCCGCTTTCGCCGCGATCTCAAAGGCAGTGATTTCCTTCACTGGGGTGACGGCGAGGTGTCGATCGGCCAACGGCGTATTTCATTGGCCGGTGAAATCTCGCCGGGACCCGACTACCGCTTGTACCTGTCCCCCGTATTCGTCGAAACCGAGGCGGAATTCATGCGGTCGAAGAATCGCATGGTCGAGGTCGGCGACGTCAAGACCTTCGACAACTTCGTCGTAGAAGTGCCCGGATCGATTGACGTCAGCGAATACAGCACGGTCGTGGTCTGGTGCGAATCCTTCGGTGAATTCATCACCGCCGCCGAGTACGATTAAGCCGGAACCGGGTAATACAGCGTACCCTAAGGCCGGGTTCGACGGGCGGAATTGGGCGAAACCCGACGCTGGATCACGTGATCGCGATTGATCGTATCAGCCGCCGATTGTGAAGTATTACCAGCAAAAAAAGCACAAGATTTACGTTCGACTTCGCCCGGGTTCGCTTAATCTGGACGCGTTGGCTTGTTTAGTTTGCTATCGGGGAGTTCAAACTTGGTCGGCTTGACGCGGCGAAATTGAATCTAGCGCGCGGGCACGCCTGTTCTCAGGGCAGGCCGCGGCCAGCAACTATACTTGTTATCGACGGCCCCGATCGAACTACCCGGACGGGTGTCGCGAGATTGATTGCTTCACCGGGATCTTGTTCGGTGAAAAACGTAACGGTGACCAGGGGAGCCAGGCCGAATATGTCGAACTGCAGCAGTAGCCTACTGACCGGGCTGATTTTGATCGTCTCATTGAGCGGCTGCGTGTCAAATCCGGAAAAATCCGCGCCATTGCCCGACCCTCCGTCCACGACCGCCGCACCGCCGGTAAAACCGGCCGCCA
>CBDUNM010000065.1:0-24392 GCA_965368585.1 uncultured Chromatiales bacterium
CGCGGCGAACGCCCCCGCGCTCAACAGCTGGACGATCACGCCGGTTCGGTCATACGGCTCAACGACGATGGCAGCGTACCCCCGGATAACCCTTATATAGCGACAGACAAGGCGTTGCCGGAAATCTTCAGCTACGGCAACCGCAATATGCAGGGCGCGGCCCTGCATCCGCGAACGGGCGAACTCTGGACCCACGAACACGGCCCGCAAGGCGGTGACGAAATCAACGTGATTCGAGCCGGTGTCAACTATGGCTGGCCGGTGATTACCTATGGTGTCAATTATGGAATCGGGACCCGCATCGGTGCAGGCACGCATCAGGAAGGCATGGCACAACCACTGTACTACTGGGTCCCTTCGATTGCGCCGTCCGGGATGGCGTTCTACACCGGTGATGCGATACCGCAATGGCAGGGAAACCTCCTGGTCGGGTCGTTGAAATTCTCGGCACTGGTGCGTCTGGAACTGGACGGTGAAAAGGTCTTGCACGAAGAACGTCTGCTGCGCGGCGAACTGGGACGAATCCGCGATGTCCGGCAGGGACCCGACGGCCTGGTCTACCTGCTCACCGACGCCAGCAACGGCGGCTTGTTCAGACTCTCGCCCGTGGCAGAAGACGATTGACGGTAACGAAAGGCCTTTCCATTTGTTTTGACGCTTCTTCGCGCCAGACCAGGGCGTATTTTTGACGGAGTCCCGCGCGACGCGTGCAGACGCTCGCCAGCGCGCAATAAACAGGACCGTTGAACGGTCATTTGAGGCATGGGAGACATGAACCAGCATTTCGAATCGCTCATTCAGGCCGTTACCCCGGAGCTTTATCGATACGCGCTGGGGTTGTGCAGGAACCCAGATCTGGCCGAAGATCTGGTTCAGGAAACCTTTCTGCGGGCCTGGCGCTCGCAGCAAACGCTGAAAAGCGCCGCTGCGGCGCGCGCCTGGTTGTACACCATTTTGCGCAACGAGCACGCGCGCCTCTACGAACGCCAACGCCCCGAAGTCTGGGACCCCGCCACCCTGCCGCAAGTCGCCGCAAACGACGGGTACGACACGAGCACCGAAGCCTTTGTGCTGCGTCGGGCGCTTTACGAGCTGCACATCGACTACCGCGAACCGTTGCTGTTGCAGGTCACGGGCGGATTCAGTTGCAAGGAGATAGGCGCCATGTTGAACCTCAAGGTCAACACGGTGTTGACACGCCTGTTCCGTGCGCGCAAGGCGTTGCGCGAGGCGCTCGGACCCGATGTCGACCGACGAGTTAGCAAAGAGACCTGAGATGGACTGCCTTACATTTCGCCGCAAATTGCTCGAAGACCCCTTTCGCCACGAGCCTGATCTGCTGGAACACGAGGAAGACTGCGCGCTGTGTGCCGAGTTCGCCCGCGGCACCCGATCCCAGGAGGCACGCTTGCGTGCGCTGCTCAACGAGGTGAAACCTCCGCCTGAACTTACCGACCGGATCAAACTGGCCGCCAGCTTCGAAAGGCCCGCAATGCGGCAGGCGCGACGCTGGCTGCCCGTGGCCGCCAGCATCTTGCTGGTGGTCACAGCGATTTCCGTGAGCCTGTTCGTCACGCCGCTGGAGCGCCGGACAATGTCGCTGGCGGATTCGGTCCTGGATCACATGCATGATGAGCTTCATCACTTGAACGAAGTGCGGACCGTGACACCGGCGCAGTTGTCACAGCTGTTCGACCGCTTCGGCGCCGTGATCACCGGCAACCTCGGGCGGGTCAATTTCGCCGCTGAATGCCTGATGCGTGAAAAGACCGGCGTGCACCTGATTTTTCCGGGATCAAATGGTCCGGTCACCGTGTTCTTCATGCCTCACGAAGCACCCGCGGAATTGACGCGCTTCGCGGATGCCAACTTCAAGGGGCACATAGTGCCGACGGGCTGGGGCAGCCTGGCGGTGATCGGGATCGGGGATGAGGCGCTGGGCGGAATTGCGGATCGGATGTTACGCGCGGTCAGTTGGTCCTCCACTGCGGCACAGGTCAGTCAGCTGGGACCGGTTACACCTCCGCGAGCCTAGTGCCGGGACAGGACACTATCGCCTTTCTCTTCCGCCGGCCCGTCTTCTTCCGGAGGTTCGTCCTGAGTACCGATCAGCAGGACGTTGGTTCTGCAATGGCGGCATTGATAGTGACGACTATTCGGAAACAAGCGCATCCACAAGGAGCGATGTCTGCGGGTAAAATCGACCACACCACAGTGCGGACATACTTTTTTCCTGGTGATTCTCGCCATGTCTGAGACGGCCTTGTTTGGTGTTACGGGCAATAACTCTAGGGCGGCATTTTAACCTTTTTCTGAACGAACTTCAGAGGATCGCCAGCGTGCCTCCGCGTCAGAGTCCGACCGACGCGCCGTCACCCAGCGGGCCCCGTCGCGGGTGATCTCCTTTTTCCAGAATGGCGCGCGCGTCTTCAGATAATCGATGATAAATTCACACGCCCTGAACGCTTCGACACGGTGCGCACTGGCAACGGCCACCAGCACGATGGGGTCCTCGGGCAACACTTCGCCGACCCGGTGCACGACCCGCACATCCTCGAGGCTCCATCTCGCCATGGCCTCGTCGACGATCTGTTGGAGCGCATTTTCTGTCATGCCCGGGTAGTGTTCCAGCACCATCGTTTCCACTTTGGCACCGTCGTTGAAATCCCGCATCAGGCCCAGAAAACTGACCACGCCGCCGACGCTTGCGTTATCGGCACGAACCCGCTTGGCTTCAGTACAAACATCGAACGACTCTGCGGTCACCAAGATACTGCTGGGCATGAAACACGCTCCCGATCGGGTAGATCAACCTCAGCATCGTAACATTTCGACGTGCACATTCCTCTTGCCTGACGCGTCCGCATGCCGGAGGATCGATGCATTGGCACCGCTGGCACGGGAAACCCCCATGACTGAAGACAATAACGATTCAAGTGCGATATTTACACCTGTCGAGGCCCGGGTATTGGCCTGCTTGATGGAGAAACAGTTCACCACACCCGACAACTATCCGTTGACGCTCAACAGTCTGACACTGGCATGTAACCAGAAAAGCAACCGCGAACCGGTGATGAAAATCACAGAAGGAGAGGTGGGCCGCACGATCAACCAGCTCGCGGAGCGCGATCTCGTCCGCATTGACTACGGCGAACGCGCGCACCGGGTTTCGCACCGGGTCAATCTCGCCTTTACCCTCAACGAGAAACAGCGCGCGATCATGACAGTCCTTATGTTGCGTTTTCCGCAGACGCTGAACGACATCAAGGTCCGCACCCAGCGCATGGTGGAATTCGACGGGACCGAAGAGATACAAGCCATGCTGGGCGAGTTGGCGGCGCGCGAAACACCGCTGGTCAAATGCCTCCCCAAGGGACCCGGCCAACGGGAAGATCGCTACGCGCACCTGTTTTGCGGCGAGGTCGAAGTGGTGGAGTCTCCTCGACCGCCTGCGCGGCCCGTCCCCGCCGCCGACTCAGACCGGGTCGAGGCCCTGGAAGAACGCGTCACCGCGCTTGAATCACAGATCAATGCATTGCTGCAACGACTGGGCAACGAGGACCGACAAGCGTAGGCCGCGGGTGATCGGACAATTCGCGAAGGCGCGGCGACAGGCCGTAGCGGGGCTACTACGCCGCCTGCTCCAGGCGGGCCTCTTCGACCTCGCGCAGCATTTCCAAAATGCCCGCAATTTTGCACGGGTACTCGGTCGACAGCGCCTGCAGCTTCTCGCGTGACGAATCCGTCATGCCTGATTCCATCGGTCACAACTCCTGACCGCGCTCAAGTCGAGTCGTGCTTTCGAGGCAAGCGATATTCCGGCGCGACTAGTCAGCATCCGTCCAGAAACACCCTCTCCCGCCGGGAGAAGGAACACGGACTCTTACGACACCCTCCGGAGGAGAAGGAACTTACGATGTATCTGGACGGAAACTGATTAATCATTTATTGGGTATCCATCGTTGTAGAAACGCGGCAGAACGATTGGAGCGACATCCGTGGCAGGCAAGGTGACAGCGGTGTAAGTCGGCGCGCCTTTCGAGTCACCTGCTGTCGAAGCAAATCGAAAGGACAAAATTGCGCTAGTGAATACTTACTAATAGGACTTCCAAAAACCTGTCTGCTGCAGGGAGAGGGGACATCAACAACACCCAATCGCGGGAGAAGAGACCTGCAGCGTTTCTTTATTCACGCCGTCTCCGATTCCTTTTTCGCGGCGTAGTCGAAAGAATCGTAATACATGTTCTCGTCCGCCAGACCGGCGGCCCGGAACGCCTCCCGGGCCGCCACGATCATCGGCGGAGGACCCGCCATGTAGACGTCGAAGCGCGACATATCGGGGTGATCCTCAACGACCGCCTCATGCACCCAGCCACGCCGCCCCGACCACCCCGGGTCGGGCTCGGACAACACGGGGTCGAACTGGAAGTAAGGGTGTGCGTCCGCCCACCGCCTGGGCAAGTCCGGAAGATAGAGGTCGCGCATCGAGCGCACTCCCCAGTAAAGATGCATGGGACGATCGATGCCCAGATGCAGCGCGTGCTCGATCTGGCCTTTTAAAGGAGCAAAACCCGTGCCACCGCCGACGAACAACATCGGACGCTCGGACGCCTCGTTTAGGGTAAAGGTTCCCAACGGGGCGTTGATACGCAGAATCGCCTTTTCGGTCATCTTGGAAAACGCCCAATCGGTAAATTTTCCACCGTCGACGTGCCGGATGTGCAATTCGATCAACTCATCGTCGTGCGGCGCGTTGGCAATGGAAAAGGCGCGCCGTTTTCCGTCCGACAGCAGAAAGTCCAGATACTGCCCCGCCAGGAACTGCAACCGCTGGGTCTCCGGGAGCTTCAGGTAGATACGAATGACGTCGTGAGCCAGGTGGTCGAGCCGGTGAACGCGCACCGGCAGGATCTTCGCTTCGATCTCGGCCGCCTGTTCGGCCTCGCGCACTTCGAGACGCAAATCGGACAGCGGCACCGCCTTGCAGGTCAGGCACATACCCTCCCGGACATCGGCCAACGCGGGCGGATCCCCTTCGGGATAGCTGACGGTTCCCGCCGTCAGGCGGGACGCGCAGCTTCCGCACTGACCATTGCGGCAACCATACGGTAAACCGATGCTCTGCCGTAGCGCGGCTTCGAGTACGGTTTCACCCGGGTTTACCTGCAAAGTGCGCCCGCTGGGAACTAGCCGAACCTCGAAAACCATAGGATATCCTTGCTGAATCGCATTCAAGGTGCGAAATTCTCGCGTATTTCAATAGCCACTAAAACCGCGAGGGTAGCGTGCTAATCATTGGTTGTGGCGCCGTCGGGCGCCGTCTGGCCGGGCAAACCGACCCCGAAAATCGTCCGGTCATCGGCATAGTACGCAGCCCTGAATCTGCCGACTTGTGCCGATCTCATGGTATCACGACCCGCATCGCCGATCTGGATGCCACACCGTTGCCGCGCATCCCCAGCGGCGGCGCTGACGTCTTCTATTTCATACCGCCGCCGCCGACCGGCAGCACGGACAAGCGCGTGCGCAACTTTATTGCATCCCGCGCCCGCGACGGCGAACCCGCGCGCATCGTCGCGATCAGCACCACCGGTGTGTACGGCGACTGCAAAGGCGCGTGGATCGACGAAACACGCACGCCAAACCCGCAAACCGATCGCGCACGCCGCCGCTGGGATGCCGAACAACGACTACGGGCTTGGCGCGAGCGTACCGGCGGCGAGTTGGTGATTCTGCGGGTTGCCGGGATCTACGGTCCGGATAAACTGCCGTTGCAACGACTGCGCCAAGGCTTGCCCATGGTGGCAGAAGCCGCGGCGCCGTGGACCAACCGCATCCACATCGACGACCTGGTCGCGGTGTGCGATGCGGCCATGCTCCGCGGGCGCGACGGTGCCGTGTACAACGTCAGCGACGGCAGACCGGGCAACATGGCCGACTACTTCAATCAGGTCGCCGATCGCGCGGGACTGCCCAGGCCACCGGTGATCTCCGGCGATGAGGCGGACGCACATCTGTCCGCTGCATTGCGGTCGTATCTCGCGGAATCCAGGCGTCTGGACAACCGCAAGATGCTTGCAGAGCTCGAGGTGAAACTGCGTTACCCGACCCTGGAGTCAGGATTGGATCACTGTTTCGGCGCCCGCAGCGCCATCGAATTCTGAGTAAAGTCCCACAATCACCCGGTAAAACTATAATGCAACATAAGAACGAAACGCTGATTGGAGGACTCGAACGTGATAACAGGCCCGCTCCCGGAGCAAAAGTACCGAATACCACGACTGTCGCGGCCCATTGGGGTACTGGCGGCCGCGCTACTGACCGGCGACGCATCGATCGCGCAAACCCTGCCGAATTCGTGCCCGGTCGATGGTTGTTCCGTCACTATCGTTGCCATCGGTCCGGCCGGCGACGAACTGGAAATGACCTTCGACGCCAATTTCACACCCGACGTGACGAAGAATCACTTCCACGTGTGGTGGGGCGAAAACTACACGGTGCAGCAGGTTGGCAGGAATGCCAAGAGTGCATTCGGCGTGGAGCAGGGGCGCTGGCATCGTCACGACGATCATCCCGTATACGTGACCCAGGGCGCGGCATCGACCGGCGTGCGAGGCGACGCCACGACCCTGTGTGTCACGGCCGCGGACCGTGGTCACAATGTGCTTGACCCGGCGCTCTACCACTGCATGAACGCGAGCGCTCACCTGAAGTAATCACCAGGCCAATGGCCGCCTCTGTTGGGAGGCTTGGGTTTGAGCACCGACCGGATGTGTTTGCGACACTCGCAGCCGTTGTTTCCGGCGCTGATTTCGAACCTGGTACTCACTTAACGGCGCTGCCCTCACCTGCATGTCGCTACCTGCGTTCGTCGGGCGTTACAAGATCCACCACGAAATAGCTCGTGGTGGATTCGCCATCGTCGCCAAGGCATGGGACGAGGAGTTGGAGTCCTTCGTCGCGCTCAAGATCCTGCTGGATGAGTTCGTTCAAGACGAGGAGATCAAACGACGCTTTCTGCAGGAAGCCCGGCTGCTGAGAAGAATCCACGCACCCAACGTCATCACCGTTCACGACGTCGGTCGACTCGGTGACGGTCGTCCTTACTTTGTCATGGATTTCGCCGATCGCGGCACGCTCACACCGCGTCTGGCCGATCTGGATCGCGGGCCCGCCAATCGACCGCACGACCTCCTGCCGCTGATCGACGCGCTCGCCGACGGACTCAACGCGATCCATGCGACGGGGCTGGTGCATCGCGACATCAAACCGGACAATATTCTGTTCCAGAGCACGCATAGAACGGAGGCCACTCACAGACCGCCGCAACGCAACCCGGCGATGGGGCCGATCACCCTGATCGGCGCCGATGAGCGCATCTTTGTCGGGGACCTGGGTATCGCCAAGGACATGATACACAACAGCGCCTATCCCACCATGCTGGGCGGCACGCCGCTGTACCTGGCGCCGGAGCAGAACACCCCCTCCGCCAAGGTGTCGTTGGCGGCCGATGTCTACTCGGCGACGGCGCTCGTCTGGCACGCACTCACCGGCAGTCTGCCCCCCACGCCAGAGCAACTCGCGACACGCATCACGGCGTTGAGTCCCGCCTGGCAAGCGGTCATCGAACAGGGCATGGCCATCGATCCCGCTATCCGGTTCATGAACATGGATGTTTGGCGAAGCGCCTTGTATGAAGCGCTGGGCAAGGGCGTCGTCACCGACCCTGGTGCAAACGCCGCCGCCGAGGTATGCGAAACCGAGGCCGCATGCCCCTATAAAGGTCTGGCGGCCTACCAACTCGACGACGCGCGTTATTTCTGCGGCCGCGAGGCACTGATCGACGAATTGATTCGTCGCGTGCAACTGCACCAGGTGCTGGTCGTGGGCGGTCCTTCGGGCAGCGGCAAGTCATCCCTGGTTCGCGCCGGTCTGCTGCCAGCCCTGGAAGCCGGCGCCCTGCCCGGCAGCGAAACCTGGCAACTGGTGCTGATGACGCCGGGGCGGAGTCCGCTCGCGGAACTGCATGCCCGGCTCACCACGGACGCTCCCCTCGGTTCGCCAAGCGCGACTCCGGAGGAACTGCTCGAAAACCCCTCGCTGATCACCGATTTCATGCAGGCCGGAGGATTAACCCGGCGTATCGCGCTGATCTTTATCGATCAGTTCGAGGAACTGTTCACGCTGGTCGCCGAAGCCGAACGGGCAGCCCTGTTCACCTTGCTGGCGGCGCTGACCGACCCGGCACGCAGCCAGGTGAAAGTGGTGATTGCCGTGCGCGCCGATTTTTACGGCGCCTGCGCGCAAGTGCCCTGGCTGGCGGGAAGAATCACCAACAACCAGGTACTGGTCGGCCCGATGACCAGGATAGAGCTGCGCCGGGCCATCACCGAACCGGCGCGGCGCGCGGGTCTGTATCTCGAACGCGGCCTGGTAGAGGCGATCGTCGAGGAGGCGGGCACGGAGGCCGGGTCACTGCCCCTGGTGGCGCACGCGTTGGTTGAAACCTGGGTCCGCCGCAAGGGCAACACACTTACGCTCGAAGGGTTTCAGGACGCCGGTGGCGTGGCGGGCGCCATCAGCCAAACCGCCGATGCCACCTTTGCCCACCGCCTGGACGATGCGGGCCGGGAAGTCACCAAACGACTGTTCCTGCGTCTGGTGTCGCCGGGCGATGTCGCACCGGATACACGCCGTATGCTGCCGCGATCGGAAATCGCGCTGGATGAAGATGCCGACATCATGAACTGGGTCGTCGAGAAGCTCACCGAAGCCCGACTTTTGACCATCGACGACGGCAAGGTACAGATAGCCCACGAAGCGCTGCTGCACTCCTGGCCCCGCCTGCACCGCTGGATCGAGGAATCGCGCGACGATCTGCGCATGCGGCAGAAGATCTCGCGCGCGGCCGCGGGATGGGACACTGAGGCGCGGGATGCCGACCTGCTGTACCGCGGTACACCGCTGCTTGCGGCGCTGGAATGGACCAGCAACAACCCCAATCAGCTCGGCCGGCTGGAACGGGAGTTTCTGCATGCCGCCGTGGCCGCGAAACATCAACAAGAGGCGCTCGCGGCGGCCAGGTTGAAGCGCTCACGCCGTATTCGAGGCCTGGCGGTTGCCGCGCTGTCCCTGCTCGCCGTCGGCGCCACGCTGTCGACGGTAATCGCCTACCACTCGTTCCGAGAGGCACAGCGAAACGAAGAACGCGCGGCGAACGCCAGCATCGAGGCGAAAGAGCGTTTCGCGGCCGCGCTCGGCTCCGCCGCCTTCGGACACGTCAAGGAAGATCCCCGGCTGGCACTGGCACTAGCCGCCGAGGCCATCGCCCGGGGCGAGCATAGGGCGCCGTCTTATGACACCCGGGCAGCGATGATTTCGGCACGCAAAGCGCTGGCACAAGGCAGGGCGTTTTTGCTCGGGAGCCCGATGGCGGCCGGCGATGCGCTGGCCATCAGGCTAAGCCCGGACGGTGGACTGCTCGCCATCGCGCAGAACGGCGGCAGCATCGACTTGATCGATCCGCAGTCACGCACCAAGGCCCTGCCCAGCCTGACGGGTCACCGCGGAGGGGTACGGGCGGTGAGCTTCGGGCCGTTCGGCAGGCAGCTGGCATCGGTGGGAACCGACGGTACCGTGCGGCTTTGGCCGCTGCCGGCGGGGGGCGGCGGCGCGCCGCGCGTTCTGGGAAAGACCGCCGATGTCGTCGTCGACGTGTGTTTTCACCCCAACGGCAGGGTCGTCGCGTCGGCCAATGGCGACGGCACGATACGCCTTTGGGATACGATGGGTCGCGGTCAACTGGGGGCGCCGCTCGCGGCCTCGGCGTTCGGCTTCAACGCCGTGGAGATCAGCCCAGACGGCGGTGCCCTGGTGGCCAGCAGCAGCGATGCACATATTCACGGGTGGCTGCTACCTTCGCGCGCACCCGCCTTCGAATCGATCGTCGAGACACGCAGCAGTCACCTGCTCCGCCTGGAGTTCAATGCCCACAGCGACCTGTTCGCAGCAGTGAGCACGGACGGCTCCGCGACGCTCATCCAGTATCCACAAGGCGAGGTGCTGGGACGCGCCTTCGATGCCGGCACCCTGATTGGCGCCGCCGTGTTCGACCCGACGGGCAACCTGCTGATCGGCGGCGATGCCGACGGTCAGCTGAGGTTGTGGGACATCGCGCAACGACGCGAACTGCAGGTAACGCCCAGCGGACACAGTCAACCGATCATCGATGCCTCGTTGAGCGACGACGGCATGCTGCTGGCCACGCTTGGCAGAGACCAGTCGATCCGCTTCTGGAGCCTGGGCACCGACTATCCGCTGGCCGTCGAGTACAACGTCAGCGACGCCAAAGCCAGAGCGGTGGCGTTCAGCGCCGACGGTCGCTACCTCGCGGCCGGGGACGATGCCGGCGAGGTCAGAGTTTGGGATCTCGAAAACGATGCCGATCCAATTCAACTGCCGGACCACCCGGCGGGGGTATGGGGACTCGCGTTCGCGCCCGACGGCACCCTGATCGCGAGCGGCGACCGCAAGGGCCACATCCGTCTTTCGCGCCCGTCGGACGGCGCACTCGTCCGCGAATGGCGAGCACCGGGCGCCGTCTGGTCTCTGTCGTTCGATCGGGAGGGACACCGCGTGCTCAGCGCCAGCGATTCGAGCCTGGATCTGTGGGACGTCGCCACCGGTAACCGCCGCCACTCCTTTCCCCAAGTCGGGGGAATGATATCGCGCATGGCGGTCGGGCCGCGGGGCGACCTGGTCGCCGTATCGTCGTCCGACGGACGGATTAGAGTTTTCGATATGGCGCTGGCGGTCCAGGTCCAGGAGATTGCCGCTGATGACGACATCGTGTGGAGTCTGGCCTTTGCCCCGGACGGGCAGCGCCTGGCAACCGCGTCCGGCGACGAGGTCGTCGCAGTCTGGAATCTCGCCTCAGGAGAGCGCGAGGCCCTGTTTACCGGTCACTCGGGTGGGGCGACCGACGTCGCCTTCCTGGCCGACGGGATCACCCTGGTGGTGACCGATCGCGACGGCGGCCTGCACTGGTGGGACCTGCGTACGCAGCGCAAACTGGCCGCCCCGTGGCAGGCACATCGCGGCGCGAGCTGGCGTATCGCGCTGCACCCCGGCGGCGCCACCTTTGCCACTTCGGGCGACGACGGCGCAATACGCATCTGGGATGCCTTGCAGCTGGAGCGCGCCTGCGATCTGGGTCGACCGACCTTCGATGCCGGGCGTCGCAAGCAGTACCTGGGTAGTGTCGGGGATGCGCTGGCGTGCGACGCGGCGACGGCGTCGCACGCGGCCACGACCGCCACGCATCAGTCGCAGCGGTAGCCGACAATATGCGCGACGCCCTCCGCCATCGCCGCACCGAAGGCGATCTGACCGAAGCCCCACATCGGCAGCGTCTCGCGGCGAAGAAACAGTGACTGGCCGGTTTGCAGTTGTACGTGGGTGCCGTTGGTACTGACATCCTGCAAGACAAACCGGTCGCGGTTGAACTCGATCACCGCGTGCCGCCGGGATACCGAGCGCCAATTCACCACCAGTTCGCAGGCCGGGTCGCGCCCGATCGAGAAGTTGCGCGTCGCCGTGTCCAGGCGGAAATTCTTATCCTGATAGGTCAGCGTCAGGATCCGCTCGTCGTGCGCGTTCGCCAACGGCACGATGGTCGTGAATTTGATCTCACCCCAGGGCAGGTCGTAGACCACCACGGGTTCATCCTTGCCCTTGACCCTGACCACGTCGAAGCGCCGGACGGCGTCTTTCAGGTCGCCGGTCATACGCTCGACCACGGCCTCGGTCAGCATGATTTGCCCGCCTTTCGCCATCGCGGCGACCCGAGCGGCCACGTTGACCATGTCGCCGAACATCCGCTCGCCCTCCACGATGGTCGAACCGTGGTTCAGGCCGATCCTGACCGGTAACTCGACACCGGCTTCAACGGAAAACGCCGCCGCGGTTTCCTGAATCGCGCACGCGCTCGAGACCGCCGCGTCGACGTCGTCGCAGCGCACCATGACCTCGTCGCCGATGATCTCCTGCACGATACTGCCGGTAAGCGCCACGGTGTCGGCGATCCGGTCCTGCAGCCCGGTGATCAGGACCTTCGCCGCCTGGTCGCCGCGGGTTTCGTAAAGCCGCGTGCTACCCACGATGTCGGCGAACAACACCGCGCATTCATGCGGCGATACCTGCGGTGCCATGTTGCGAGCGCGCGCCGGGGGATCAGGCGACCACTTCCACCGGCTTGATCGTCTCTTTATAGCCGTGCCAGGTGGCGTGACCGATCAACGGCAGCACCACGACGAAGCCGCAATAGGCGGTCAACAGGCCGAGCACCACCAGGGCGACGATCAAGCCGGCCCAAACCAGCATCGGCCCTTTGTTGCTGAACACCGCATTGGCGCTGGTCAGCGCGCCGGTGATCGCGTCGGTGCCTCGATCCAGCATCATGGGCAGGGAAAAGGCCGACGCCGTGAACACGATGCCCGCGAATATCGAGCCGACCGCGCTTCCCACGGCAAGAAACTGCGCCCATTCCAGGAGGCCCAGATCGTCGCTAATGGGAAAGAAGATGTGCACCATCGAGGCCGCACGCGCCCACACCAGCAGAATGATCAGCAGCACCAGGGCAAACAGCAGCTCGTTGCGCAGGTGCGTCTTGCTCTCGCGCACACAAAACCCGATCCGCGGCTTGAGGCCCATCTCGATCTGGCGGCTGATCGAATACAGCCCGAACGCCAACACCGGCCCGACCAGTATCAACCCCGTGACCAGGGTGAACAGCGCCAGCGTGTTGCCCCCCTGCCACGCCAGCCAGGTCAGCAGCCAACCCGTCAACACCAGCAGGCTGCCGTAAGCCAGGCTCTGGGCCGGTGCGGTACGGATGTCCTGCCAGCCCAGTTTGAGCCAGCGAAACGGCGCCGTGAGTTCCAGCTTGTTGGCCGGATAAAACAACGGCTCGATATGTTCGTCCGGCTCCTCGTGTCGGACCACGCCCGGTTCTGCCATACACCCCTCCTCACTCCTGCCTTAGTCATTTAATACAGGCACGTTTCCCCTTTATCCGCCTTCCCAACCTTCTCTGGTTGAATAGACGCGTGCGCGGGCTTGGAGACCCGTCTTTAACCGCGCTAAGCGTAGTTGATTGCCGCTCAACGCGAAAGCACATCCATTATTTTAGAAGTTTCTGATTTATTTACTTAATAAAACCGCAGGGCGGGCGGCGCCTATTTCAACCAGGCGATCACCGGATCCCACAGCGGGACGTCCTGATACACGGCCGAGGGCGCCAGTTCGAATATCCCCAATCCTGTTTCGGCGGCGCGAATATAGTTCTGGCTTTCGCGCAGATGCGTCAGCACCGGAATATCGAACTGCGCCAGAAACGTTTCCAGCACGTGGTAGATCCGGGTTTGTTCACGGACGCGGTTTTCCACCAGGGCAAGCCGGGTCTGGCCCTTGGCGATGCGCCCGCGGGAGAACAGCTCCTCGACGTAGCGGCTGACCGCGCGCATATCCAGCGGCGACGGCAACACCGGTACCAGCAGATCGTCGGCGCGGCGCAAGGCATCGGTCAGATTGGCACCGTGCTCGTTGGCCGGCGCGTCCATGATCAGGATATCGGTGCCTTTGGCCGGACGAATGGCGCCCGCCAAGGCATCGATGCCCTCGATCGCGGGTACACCGACGTAGTCGTTGCGCGCTTGCAGCCAGTCCAGGCTTGACTTCTGGGGATCCAGGTCCGCCAACGCGACCTTTTTCGCGTCGTCGGCAAACCAGGTCGCCAGATTCGTTGCGATAGTCGTCTTGCCACACCCGCCCTTGGCATTCATACAAAGAATCGTACGCATTTGCCGGCTTCCCCTCGTATCGACGTGCTGAAAGTGCGACGAATTAGAGCTAACCGCACGTCGGATAGCAACCCGAATTACTTGCATTCGGCGCGTCTCGACGAATCTTGCCAAGGCTCGGTGAGGACTTTTCGATTTTGCTTAGCACTTATCACTCTGCGACATTTTCCGGCAAGGTTTTGGCGCACACGCCGTTGCAGGGGTTCCGTCAGTCAAGCAGAAATCCTGGAGGCGATGTTGTGAATCACGCTTTGAAACGCACCCTAAACGCGCTCGGCACGAGCCTACTGGTATTGTCGATGGCCGGCACCGTGCCCGCCGCGCCGGTTGTTGGCCAAGGGACCTGGGAATCGACGTTGCAAGGACGTGATCTGGATGGTGATTTGTCGACGGCCGAGGCCTACTACGACACGGTGCTGGATATCACCTGGCTGGCAAACGCCGATCTGGCGGGCGCCGACCTGACCTGGGCGAACGCCAATGACCCGGCGACCCTGAGCGTGCCCAACGTCTACGGCCTTACCGACTGGCGGTTGCCGCTCACCCGCCCCCTAGACGGCATCATCGCGGACGCCGCCCATTCGAACCTCGGGACGGAGGACCGCGGACACAACGTCAGCGCGCCGGGTACCCCGAACGCGGGCAGCACCGCCAGCGAGATGGCGCACCTGTACTACAACACCCTAGGGAACCTGAGCCCCTGTCACCCGCTCGACTCGGTGAACAGCAGTTGCATAACGCAAGACGGCAGCGGACTGACCAACACCGGCCCGTTCACCAGTCTGCAGGCCGGCTTCTACTGGTCGGCGAGCGAATTCACACCCAACACCGCGAGCGCCTGGGCATTCGACTTCAACTCCGGTAACCAGGGCCGCGGACCCAAGACCACCGCCTACGCGGCGTGGGCGGTGCACGACGGCCCGGTGGGCATGCCCGTCGTCATCAATAACCCACCAGTTGCAATACCCGGCGCCGTGGACCTCCTGCATCCCGGCACCCCTTGGTTGCTCGACGGTTCGGGCAGCACGGACGTCGACGAGCACTACCCGCTGACTTACGCCTGGACGCTCATCGAGTCACCGCCGGGCGCTACGCCGGAGCTGGCGAACCCGGGGAGCGCGAATCCGTCGTTCACCGCGTACCAGCTCGGCGAATATACCCTGCAGCTGGTGGTAACCGACAGCCTGGGTATGGCCAGCGCGCCGGCGACGATCGTGATCAGCACCTCCAACACCGCACCACTGGCCGACGCGGGCCCGGACCAGGTGATCGAGGCGTTCGGGCAGGCTGTGCAGCTCGACGGCGGCCAAAGCGACGACAGCGACGGCGATGAACTCACGTCAGCGGCCTGGACCTTCACCGGCCGCCCGCCGGGCAGCGCGGCCGCGCTGGACGACCCGACCTCGCTGACGCCGCGCTTTACGCCGGACGCCTACGGCACCTACACCCTGCAGCTGGTGGTAACCGACGAATTCGGCGCGACCAGCGAGCCCGCCAGTGTGACCGTGACCTTCAACAACGCCAAACCGGTGGCGCTCGCAGGTGAAAACCAGTCGCGTTTGGTGGGCGACACCGTATTACTCGACGGTACTGCCAGCTCGGACGCCAACGGCGACCCGCTGACCTATTCCTGGAGCTTCGCCTCGATGCCACCCGGCAGCAGTGCAGCGTTCGTGGACCCGACCGCGCCGCAAACCGATTTCGTTGCCGACGTGGCCGGCAGCTACACGGTCGGCCTGGTGGTCAACGACGGGCTGATCAACAGCGATCCAAGTACGTTGCAGGTCGTGGTCTCCGCCGACTCGTCGAGCGTTACCGATCTGCTGCAGCAGGCCATCGACACCATCAACGCAATGCCACTCGGGCGTGCCCAGTTCGCCAACCGGGCGGCCAAGCACATCATGACCAAAAAACTGACCCGGGCGATCCACAACGTCGACCACGACCGCCTCCTGCTGGCGAAAATCCAGGTCCATCTGGTGCTGCGCCGCCTCGACGGCTGCGCGGACTTCGGTGTCCCGGACAGAAACGATTGGCTCAACAAATGCGTCCACCAGAACGCAGCGCACCCGCTGCTCGAAACCGCCCTCGACATGCTGCAAGCCATGCCGTAAACACCCTTTCCCCTCTCCCCCACCCGAGGGTATCGCACAAGTCCCCTCTCCCGGCGGGAGAAGGAACACGGACTTTTGCGACACCCTTCACGGTGAAGAAGGCACTGGCCGGACCAGTTCCACCGATCCTGTGGCAGGAGCAAGGCGGCTGGATCTACTGGCATTTCGGCGATGTGCTAACCTGTCGGCGTCCTTGCCCAAGGGCTGAGTCGGAGTCGAAACGAAATGCGCGACATTTACGCTGGCGTCATCGGGAACGCATTACTGGGGATGGCGCTGCTGTTCCTGGCGGCCGCGCCGCCGAAGGTTACAGCCGAACCCTCGTCCGGATCGCAGGAGATCGAAGCGCTCAAACAGCAGTTGCACGACCTGCAGGCGCGAGTTGAGCGGTTGGAGTCGAACGTAGCCGAAGGCCTGCCCGTCGACCCGGCGCGTACCGTGCAACCCGCACCCGGCGGCTGGCGAGAGGCGAGCAACTGGCGACTGCTGGCCAAGGGCATGGACAAAGCCGAGGTGGTCCGGATCCTGGGCCAACCGCAAAGCCGCAAGACGGTGAGCAAACACGAGTTCTGGAGGTACGGCGACGGCACCGTGCGGCTCTACCTGGCACGACTGAAAAGCTGGGAACTGCCGGCGAGGACCGACGAACGCTGAATAGCCATGGCGCTGTCGGCCGCTTTACGCCCCATTCCCGATCGCGCGTGCTTCACAGCACCCCTTCGCACGCAGGGAGGGCATTGGGGTAAGGGTAGTCGTTAGATGATGCCCACCTGTATTTTAATCTCCCGTTCCAGCGCCTGCCTTAGGGACAGGAGGCAACGGGTGGTGACAGTCTTTTCGCCTCACGCCAAGGGTACGTGCATCAAGCGCCGGGATGGATCTGAGACTCGAGAACCGGAAAACGCTCCGCCGCGGGGCGCCGGCCCTGTTGGTCGCATTGCTGTTCAGCGGCCTGGGGGTCGCCCTGTTCTGGAGTCACGGCAAGGGTCAGGAACTGGAAACCGATCTCGGCCTGCAGCGGGCCTTCTGGCTCAGGGGTGAGCAGGCGCCGGCGGACGAGGTGCGCTTCGTGGCGGTCAGTGAGCGCAGCGCGCAGGTACTTGAACAACCCCCGATCGATAGACTGACAGAGTGGGATCGCGCTCGAACGCAGTTACGGACGCCTGTTCATGGCCGCCAGCGAACGCTATCTCAACTACTATGGCTACGCCTGCGCCGTGTCGATAAAAAAACGGGGTTGATCACACTGTTCGTCTCCGGTGCTGTATTCGGCCTTACGGGCTACCTGCTCCCCGCCGGCGCCGCGCTCGTCGCAGTCATCGTGCTCGGCAGCGCTTACGGCGCGCTGGCGCACCGCTTGTTCGTGTAGTTCCGGCAAGCCTGCGTGACCCGTTGACGGCGGGTTGAATAGGATGCGTACGGTGAAAACCCATCACTGGAGGCCTCCTGAAAGCACCGATCGAATCGACCTAGACACTGGAAGCGGTTGCCGAGTATTTCGCGCAATGGCGAAGCCGTAAAAAGGAAGGGGAACCGATACCGAAGGAACTGTGGCGCGAAGCCACCGAGCTGTTAGGTCGCTACGGTATCTCGCAGGTCACCCGTACCCTGCGCCTGATCGGTTCAGATCTCAACAAACGCCGGGGGATCGGCGGTGGCGGTCGGCGTCGCAAAGGTACGAAGGAAAAGGATAAGCACGCCGGTGCGGCCTTCGCGGAGATCGACCGTCAAGCCGTTGCTCAGGCCTCGGGGCTGAATGCATCCGCCGCCTGGCTGGAGTTGCAGTTGACGCCACAAACTCGGGTCTTTCCGGCCTGCGAGCCAGCGAACAGCTGTCGGCGCGCGAACTGCAGATCTTACTGTGGAACGGTAACCCCAAGGCGGTTGCGCTGGCCGAAGACTGGCGGCGGGTCGCTCAAGGACGGTGTGGGCACATCGGCGTCGAGGTTGACTTGATCCTAGATTCCTCAGTTAAGGATAGGTCTGCAACAGCAAGCTGTTGAATATCTCAGATAAAGCGATGGTATTACCACCGAAAGTGCTGCACCCAACTTGTGAAGACGTTTTAGCTGAAAAAAGCCCGCTATCGACCGCCGTCGAAGTGGAAACCTTTGCGGGAAAAGTCCACGTTGAGTGGGACCCTACGGCCGCGGTCACGCCCATCGGTCAGCGGCCGTTTTTTATCGAGTTTCTGAAGCTTGGCCACCGCTTCACTCCCGGGTAGAGGACTGCCCGCTGCACTACGTCAGTAACAAAGCCCCCCAGAAGATTGATGTGCTGGGCTCAATGTTTCTTTCGATCTTATCGGGTCGTCATCGCTATGCTTATTTCACGGCGTTAAGGGGTGACAGCGTCAACACCCAATTGCTGGTCATGAGCAAAGCGGATGGACGAAACCGCCGCCATCGGGTGGTTACAACGCCATCTTCAATCCTGTTACGAACCCCTGCCGAGTACCCCTTGGATACTGGATGTCGATGTCACCGTGAAGCCGCTGCACGGTCTCCAGGAAGGCGCCAAAGTGGGTTATAACCCGCACAAACCGGGTCGCCCTTCGCATACGTACCGCAGCTACCTCATGGCCAATTCCCATTTGGTCCTGGAGGTGAATGTCTTGCCAGGAGATCAGGCTCATGCCTGTCACTCCCTGCCGGGATTGCTCCGTCTATTGCAGCGACTCCCCGATGACGGCCAGCCGGCCTTTATCCGGGGGGATTGCGAGTGGGGCAATGATCCGGTGATGAGCGAACTGGAAGCCATGGATCGGCAGTATCTGTTCAAGCTGGAGCGCTCCGAACGGGTCAAAGAACTGATTGCCCAGGTGCATGGGGTAGGTGTCTGGACCCGATTCAACCCCGAATGGGAGTTAAAAGGAAGCACCCTTCAGCTTCAAGGCTGGAAAAGCTCACGTCGGGTGGTGGTGGCGCGGCGTCGATTGCCGAAAGAGCCCCTGATCGGCGTTGAAAACCAACACGCCGGACAACGCGAACTGGCCTTGATTGAAGGCCCCGAAGACATGCGGCTGTTTGAATACGGCGTATTGGTGACCAACATCGATGATGAGTTAGTTACCCTTATGCGCCGCTATCGTGACCGCGCCGACTGCGAGAACCACTGCGATGAAACGCAAAACCAATGGGGCTGGGGCGGCTTTGTCACCCGGCAGCTTCAAACCAGTCAAATCATGGCCCGCACGGTGGCCTTGATTTACAACTGGTGGAACCTATTCGTTCGTCTAGCGATTCCGGAAAAACAGAGGCCGTCACGAGTCGACCATTGCTACTCAGTAGTGTGGAACGGCTCACCGAAAGTGGCCGGCAGCGGCGTGTGGTCATCACCTCGACCCATGGTGAAACGAGCACAATCCAGCGTGCTATGAAAGGGTTCACGCGTTCTTCTCTTGGTTGAAAGCCACTGCGCTTCAGTTAACCCAGGGCGAATGCTGGCAACTTATCGTGACGAAGTCGATGGAGGATCTTATGGGGAGTGATCCCCCTAATGGACTCCCCCGGACCTCATAAAGTCGGTTCAGCTGAGTGTGGTGATTTTCTGTGCTGGTAATCAGGGTCTGGCAGGGTCAACTGAGGATTTTAGGTTCAGGGTGAAGTTCAGGGTGTCCGCCCCACCGTCGGATAGGCTGTCCATTGCGACGGCGTGGGTTTCCTCCCATCCGCCCATACTTTCGATCGACCTTGCAAAGGCCATCGGTTCGCGGCTTGTCAAGCGCCTCTGCCGGAAGTCACTCTCGAACGAATTCGTTGAATCGCACTAGTCTCCGAGAGCGCTTCCGCAGCGTCATTCAACCGGGTTCGCCGCTTCATCGATGTGGGGAAGGCTACATTGACCCACGAGATAGGGACTCCGACACAAGGCGGAAGAGGCGTCCCTCGCGCCGCACCCTCTTCTCCCATAGCCTTTTAGTTCATAGATTTGATCTCAGCGTCAAACAATTTCCGCCACCGGTCGATAGCTGCAACAACAGTCTCGTAATCCGGGTGAATATCACCTTTGCAAACGCTCGAAACGGGACGAAATACTGGTTCTGGTCTGCGCCTTTGCGTCTGCGTGGAAATGTCGCAACGCAACGTGGGGCGGACCAGCCGTGGATACGGAACACACGCTGTTAAGGAGCACTCGATGATGAAGAAAACCTGCTTGGTAGTTCGCGGCAAAAAACAAAACGATGAGCGTTTCAGACCGGGCTCGATGACTCCCGATATGCATTGGGCATACCTGCTGTTGGGTTTCTGTGCTGAACACAATGAACAAAGCCATACCATGACCTACCCGAAAGGCGTGAGCATCAACTGGGACAGCGACCAGGACGACGTCATCAGTATCAGACTGACGTCGGATCTGTGGAAGAACGACGAGCAATGCTTCGAGCACCTCATGGGTTTCATCAAACAGAACGACCTGACGTACGAGTTTCCCTGCAACATGGAAGAGTGTGGAAAGTGCGAGGGGCATCCGGCCTGCATTTCCAACGACCATGCCGAACCCGTGATTCGCGCGAGCGAGCTACTCAAGCTGAAAAAGATACGCGCCGCCTGACGCGCCGCTGCGATACGTATAGCAAGCGCCCCCTGCCGAAGGCGTAGACTGCGCTCTGCAATATTGCAGGCGGCAGCCTGCGACGTATGTTTTTGGGGATCGGACTTACTACCGCCGCTTGCTCGACCGATGCACGACCGCAACCGATTGGCGCCGCGCAGGGTCGAGCAAGCCAGCTGATACCGGCCCCCGGCCCGATGTCCGTCCAGGCAGGGTAATCGCCCGCGTCGCATCACAGACTTCGCGCTACCCGAATCCAGAACTCTCAATCCGTCCTGGTCAACGCGACCGCCCCCAGGGCGATCATGCGCTTGGTTTTGAGAATTTTAGGAGGCTGTCCGAGAGGGTTACCGGCGGAAACGAGGTACGGTAAAGATCGATAAATTCGAGTCGGAGCGGATAATTTGCCCGCAGGTCTTCCCATAGACCCACGAATCCATAAGAATGGCAAGGATCTCACGGGGAAGAATCGATATGAACGAACTGCAACGGAACGTGGCTTTCGGCGGACCCGAGGGTCCAGTGGTGCTGGTGATCATGGACGGCGTCGGGATCGGCAAACATGCCGAAAGTGATTATGTGAAGATCGCCAACACCCCAAACCTGGACTGGTTGCGCGAGCATGCGATCTACACCGAGGTCAAGGCGCACGGCACGGCGGTCGGACTGCCGGACGACAGTGACATGGGGAACTCCGAGGTCGGGCACAACGCCATCGGCTGCGGGCGGGTCTTCTCGCAAGGCGCGGCACTGGTCGAAAACGCGATCGCCTCGGGCTCCCTGTTCGAGGGTTCGGTCTGGCGGGAGTTGGTGGCGAATGTGAACAGCCACCAGTCGTCGCTGCACTTTATCGGCCTGTTTTCCGACGGCAACGTGCATTCCAACATCAATCACCTCGAAGCGATGTTGCGTCAAGCCAAGTCGGAGGGCGTCAAAAAGGCGCGAGTCCACCCGCTGATAGACGGCCGCGACGTGCCCCCGACTTCGGCGCTCGACTACGTCGAGCGCTTTGAAAAGTTTCTCGAGGACATCACCGCCGACGGCTCGGTGGATTACCGAATCGCGTCCGGGGGCGGCCGCATGCACATCACCATGGACCGTTACAACGCCGACTGGAGCATGGTCGAACGCGGCTGGAACACCCATGTCAGAGCCGAGGGGCGGCGCTTTACGACCATGCGCGAAGCAATTCAAACCCACCGACAGGAACACCCGGGCATCCTCGACCAGGACCTGCCGGCGTTCGTCATCGAACGCGACGGCGCACCGGTGGGGCCGATCGTCGACGGCGACAGCGTCATCTTTTTCAACTTTCGCGGCGACCGTTCACTGGAGATCACCAAGGCCTTCGAGGCCGACGAACTGAGCGAGTTCGATCGCGGCCCCAAGCCGAAGGTCTTGTATGCGGGCATGATGCAGTACGACGGCGACCTCTGTGTACCGGATAAGTACCTGGTTTCGCCGCCGGCCATCGACCGCACCATGAGTGAATACCTGTCCAACGCTGAAGTGACGCAATTCGCGATTTCAGAAACGCAGAAGTTCGGTCATGTCACCTACTTCTTCAACGGTAACAATTCGGGTAGATTCGCCACCGAAACCTGGCGGGAGATACCCTCCGATGTCGTCCCGTTCGAGCACGCACCGCGCATGAAAGCGGACGAGATTACCGACGCCGTGATCAAGGCCATCGAAAGCGGCGAGTACCGATTCATACGCCTGAATTACCCGAACGGTGACATGGTCGGCCATACCGGCGTAGTGGAGGCCGTGAAGATCGCCGTCGAGGCGGTGGACCAGGGCGTCGGCAGGATCATGGAGGCGGTGAAAAAAGCCAAGGGCATCATGGTCTGCTCGGCAGACCATGGCAACTCCGACGACATGTGCGAAGTGGATAAGAAGACCGGCGAGCTGAAACTCGACGATGAAGGTAAGTACCTGCCCAAGACAGCACACTCCCTCAATCCGGTACCGGCCATTGTCTACGATCCCGCCAACGCAGCACGTGCGCGGCTGGCCGAAATACCAGATCCCGGCATAGCCAACCTCGCGGCGACCTGCATCACCCTCCTCGGCTTCCAGCCCCCGGCTGACTACACCCCCAGCCTGGTGGAGGTCGGCTGAGCACCGCACCATGATAGGGGGTACACCCCCTATCCCTGCGGCTCCCCAAGTATTCGCGCCGCGGCCGCTTCGCTTACTCGACCGCTGCCGGGCTTGTTTGCCGTGCGCTGGCCGACATCTCTGCCAGCGTCTCTTCGACCGACCCTGAGCCGCCAGTTTGAGCGTCGAGTCCGGCCGACAGAGCCAGCAGCATTTCACCCTGTTGGGCATTGATGCCCATGGATTGCAGCGTAAGCATCAGACCGGACCGACCGAACTCGCCGGTCCGCTCGGCCAGCATTTCGGCCTGAGCCGGATCCAAGCCGATGTCTTTCAGCGCCGCCGCGGCCGCCGTTATGGTCGTATCGAAGGTACCCTCGGACATCGAAGCGACCGCGGTCTGCTCCGCAAGGGCCGGAGCGACCACTATCGCTTGGAGCGCGATCCCGGCGGCAAGCGCAATCAAGTGGGTGTTGCAAGTGTGCATGGCGTTCTCCTGGAAAGGGGTATGTGATTACCTGTTCCCGGTACCACCGAGCACCCGAACAGGTCGCTTATCAGGCCGTATTGCCTTAGGTCCGTAGCTTTCCAGGTTGGTGCGCCGGCGAATGTGGCATTGACCACACCGGCGAGCAGAAAGGGGTGCAGATCAATTGCCTCTCCCGCTCCGGAAGCGGTTGGGACCGTGGCGGGCCCCGGGGCGATCGACGGCGAATGCGGCGACGGCGCGATCGCCGAGGGTGTTTGGCTTTTCCTACGGATGGCCTGTTTGCACCGCGGAAGGAAAAAATTTGAGTCGAGCCGGCGTACTTTCAGTCCGCGCTATCGAGCTCGAGAGCCTGCCAGATGGCGTCCACGCGCTGCTTGACCGCGGCGTCCATGACGATCGGCCGCCCCCACTCGCGGTCGGTTTCACCCGGCCATTTATTGGTGGCGTCGAAGCCGACCTTGCCGCCCAGGCCGGAAACTGGTGACGCAAAATCGAGATAGTCGATGGGCGTGTTCTCGACCAGGGTGGTGTCGCGCACCGGATCCATGCGGGTGGTCATGGCCCAGATCACGTCCCGCCAGTCGCGGACGTTGACGTCGTCGTCGGTCACGATCACGAATTTGGTGTACATGAACTGACGCAGGAACGACCAGACGCCGAACATGACGCGCTTGGCGTGCCCCGGGTACTGCTTTTTCATCGACACGATGGCCATGCGGTACGAGCAGCCCTCCGGCGGCAGGTAGAAGTCGGCGATCTCGGGAAACTGTTTTTGCAGAATCGGCACGAACACCTCGTTGAGCGCCACGCCCAGGATCGCCGGCTCGTCCGGCGGACGGCCGGTGTAGGTGCTGTGGTAGATCGGATCGCTGCGATGGGTGATGCGGTCAATGGTGAAGACGGGAAAGGTGTCGACCTCGTTGTAGTACCCGGTGTGGTCGCCGAAGGGGCCTTCGGGCGCGGTGTCGTCCGGGTGCAGATGCCCCTCGAGCACGAATTCCGCCGCCGCCGGCACCTGCAGATCGGAACCCAGGCATTGGGTGACTTCGGTGCGGCCACCGCGCAACAAGCCGGCAAAGGCGTACTCCGAAAGCGAATCCGGCACCGGCGTCACTGCCCCCAGTATGGTGGCAGGATCGGCGCCCAGGGCCACGGCGATCGGAAACGGTGCGCCCGGACGCGCGCGCTGCCAGTCACGGAAATCGAGGGCCCCGCCGCGGTGCGCCAGCCAGCGCATGATGACCCGGTTGCGCCCGATCACCTGCATGCGAT
>CBDUNM010000066.1:0-24363 GCA_965368585.1 uncultured Chromatiales bacterium
GCCACAGAATAACCGGGCAGCTCCTCAGCTCGCGGTCAGACGCACTCAAGCGAATATCGGCATCCGCGTGCCGTAGTTCGACGTCCTGCCCGTACCGCTCCTTGAGCGTTGTTTGGACGACCCACCTCTCCAACATGCTGAAATCAGGGGTAGCGATCATGCAACTCTCTGCGAAGCCCGCGGAAAAAATCCCGAGGATAGCAGCCTCCCGCGCTTAACACTATCGGGTCTAACGGTGGCGAACGACAGCCTCCCCGGGTGGCCGAAACTGTACGGCACGATTGGCCGGTTAGAGCGTGCCGCTAGATGCAGGTCCACCGTTATCCGCGTTTCCGACGAAATTGTTCGCAATGCTCTGACGGAGTCGATCACCGCCCGATCGGTCGACGGCGCGCAGGTTCGACGCTGGGTGGCGCGGTACCTTGCGGACCGGTCAATGGCGCTTCCGGATCGGCCGCTCCAGAAGCCTAAAATTCGTAGAAAATCAAAAACTTCGTTGACATATGCAATATTCTGCGATTAGCTTAAACAAGCAGGATGCAGGGCGGCCAATGCAAAACATGCATGCCCCCATAGGAAATACATCAATATTATAATAAACAACTGTTTAAGAGGTTTCAGCGTGCGTGAATCAGCTCTTCTGAACATAAGAATAAACGAAAACTAGGAGCCATCATGCGGATCGTGCTGCTCGGTCCCCCCGGGTCGGGGAAAACGAACATCTCCAATCGTATCGGCGAGTATTGCGATGTGCCGGTCGTCACCTGCAGCGGTGTTATAACTCGCGCCGCGGCCGAGGATTCGGAACTGGGTCGTTTGGCCAAAGAAGCGGTGGACACCAATCGAGTCTCCGACGAATTATTATTGGCCCTGCTTCGCGTCCGCCTTTCGCAGAAGGAGATGGGCAACGGGTTCGTGCTGGTCGATTTTCCGCGGAACGTCGGACAGGCCGACGTCGTCGATGGGATTTTGGACTCGCTGGGACGCCCTTTAGACCTTGTGCTTTTCGTAGCAGTGGACGGCGATGAACTCATGGAACGCCTGGTCGGACGCATTGCGTGTGACCATTGTGGCGCGAAGTACAACCTCTATGTTAATCCGCCCATGGTGGAAGGCATCTGCGACCACTGTGGTGCCCGGGTTAATCGCCGACCGGACGACTACGAGGAGACCATTAGCAACCGTTTGCGCATTTACGACGGATTAATGGGCCCGCTATCGCAGTACTACCAACTGCATGGCAAGTTACGCAGAGTCGATGGTAATGGCGGCAGCGACGACGTGTGGAATCTGGTAAAGAAGATCATCGATGCTACGCCGAGAACGGTGGTAGAGACCGAGCCGGTCAGTGAACCGGCAGTGCCGATAAATGCGGCGCACGACGAACGAGGGGAGGCGGGCGTAACGCAACCGCCATCGAGAAGCGCCGCACCAACGGCAAAAGAAACGCGACCCAGAAAAGCTACCAAGACCAAGGTGGCGCAAGCTGAGCCTGCGGCCGAAAAAACACCGAGCAGGAAGGCCGCCGCAAAGAAGAAGACCCCGACACAGGTGCCGGCCAAGCGGGGAAAAACGCAAGCTGGGCCGGCATCAGCCAGTAAAACGGATCCCAAAAAGCAAAAGACTCAAGCTGAAAAGTCGACTGTCGCAAAGAAGGCGCCTGCCAAGAAAAGGCCGGTGGCCAAGGCGTTGGTGGTCAAGAAGGCTGCCGCTAAAAAGGCTGCCGCTAAAAAGATGGCGGTCAAAAAGACGACGGCCAAAAAAGCAACGAGCAAGAAGTCCGTGACGAAGAAGGCCACGGTCAAGAAAACCGCCGCCAAGAAATTCGCGACGAAGAAGATCGAACCAAGGAAGGCCGTCGCAAAAAAAACAGTTGCAGAGAAATCAGGAAAGAAATCAAGGGCCAAGCCGCCGACCCCGGCGAAACAGAAGGCTGCTCAAAAGAAGTCCTTGGCAACGACAAAGCCATCGCCCAGACCATCCGCCAAAAGTTCGAAGTCGGGTTCCAGTGCTGGTAAAAAGAAACTCGCGTCCGCGAGTAAGAAGCGTAAAAAATAACTCGGACTTTTACTGTTAGCATGCAGATTGGGAATCAAGTTGCAGCGAGTTGTTGGATCGAAATCACGCTCGGTTGACCGTATTTCACCTATTATGTCCCGCTTTCGACGTGGCTCGTCGATGGAATCGATATCCCACTTGACCCTTAAAGCGACATGCGAACACCTTTTCACACTAACCGTACTTCCGTGTCGTTAATTTTGACGTTACTTGAAGATTGTTTCGTGGGTCGGTTCCGCCCGGAGCGAGTTGGCCGTCGTTGCCCTGGCGGAGGCGTTGCCTTATTGCTGATTTTTGAGCAGCCGCATCCGGTGCCCCGTACATTGCAGGCCGTTCATCCGATCAGGACGGGAATCGAAAGCTAGTGGCGCCGCAAGAACGAAAGCTCAGTGAAAGGCAGCGCCGTGAGGTCGACTATCACAAGGAACGAGCGAAACTGTATGAAACGATCCAGAGCGAACAGTTTGCTTTCGACGTCATCGAACAAAACGGCGCGCGTCGCCGTTGGTGGAACGCCTACTGGGAAATGTACTGGACCCTGATCCAGATTGGCGTGCAGGGAAAAAATGCTTTGGTCGTCGGTTGCGGGTTTGGCGAGGACGCGCTGCGACTGGCCAAACTGGGTGCGGAAGTGGACGCGTTCGATCTGAGTGCCGAGTCGCTGTCGATCGCCCGTACATTGGCCGAACGTGAGGGGCTGACAATCGGCTTCCGTGAGATGCCGGCAGAGCAGATGGACTATGAAGCCAACGAATTTGACTTGATTGTGGCGCGCGACATCTTACATCACGTCGACATTCCGGAAACGATGGACGAAATTATCCGGGTCGCGAAAGACGGTGCGCTGTTCGTTTTCAACGAAGTGTATTCTCACTCGATCACCGACAAAGTGCGCCACTCGGCGTTGATCGATCGTGTGCTTTACCCGTTGATGCAGAATTTCATTTACAACGGAGAGCGGCCATATATTACCGCGGACGAACGCAAGCTCACGGAGATCGATATACGGGAGATTTCGGGGAAGCTGAGCGATATCGAATCCATAAGGTATTTCAATTTCTTGGTAACCCGGCTGTTTCCCAGCAAGTATCCGTGGGTGAGCCGGATGGACAACCGGATCTTGTCCCTGTTCGGCGGCGCTGCCCGCTATCTCGGCGGCCGGGTATTGGCCACCGGCCGTATATCCAAATAGGCGCGCTGTGGTTTAAAACGCGCGATTACGCGCGCGACGCAGCGGATCTGTGCATCGTACGGGCAACGGGCCTCAGTTGCCCGCGACGGTCATTGCATCGATGAGCCACGAGCCTGTCCGGACGCTGCCCGGAATCTCGTCGTCGTTGCCGACCGATATCAAGCCGCGAAACATGTCGCGAAGATTCCCGGCTACCGTTATTTCTTCGACCGGGTATTGGATTTCGCCGTTTTCCACCCAGAAACCCGCCGCGCCGCGTGAATAGTCGCCGGTGACCGTGTTGGCGCCTTGGCCCATCATCTCGGTGATCAATAACCCGCTACCCATTTCGTGCATCAAGTCGCCAAGTCCTTTGCTGTCCCCCGGTCCACGGTCTATGGTCAGATTGCGTACGCCGCCCGCGTTGCCCGTCGTTTCCATTCCGAGTTTGCGAGCCGAATAACTGTCCAACACATAACCCTGCAGCGTGCCCGCTTTAACCAGATCCCGGGCGTGTGTTGCAACCCCTTCATTATCGAATGGTGCACTGGCCAGCCCACGCCGTTGCAACGGATTTTCGTGGATATGTACCCAATGGGGAAAAATCTCTTTTCCCAGATGATCCAGTAAGAAGCTTGCCTTGCGGTATATCGAAGGTCCACGTATGGCGGCAATCAGGCTGCGCAACAGGCCGGGGGCGACCTCCGCTCTGAAGATCACCGGCGTCTTGCGGGTACTCAGTTGCCGGCCGTTTAGTCGGGCGACGGCGCGCGCTGCCGCCTGTCGGCCGATGCTGGCGGCGCCCTCCAACTGCTCCGGCGCACGTGCTGACGTGTACCAGTAGTCGCGTTGCATAGCGTTCTTCTCACAAGCCACCACAGCACAACTCAAGCCGTGACGACTCGTAGGGTAGCCGCCGACAAAGCCGTGACTGTTGCCGTAGACGAACTGACCCGCATGCGTATTGACCGTTGCGCCTTCGGAATTTTCGATACGCGGGTCATGGCTGCGTGCGGCGTCTTCGCACAGAAGTGCCTGTTCGGCGGCTTCGTCAACGCTGATCTGCCAGGGATGAAACAGGTCCAGATCCGGATAGTCGCGCGCCATCAGTTCGGGCGGTGGGAGCCCCGCGTATCTGTCTTCGGAGGTGTATCTGGCAATCCGGCAGGCGGCGCCAACCGTGTCGCTGATGGCGGCGGGACTCAGGTCCGTGGTGTTCGCGGATCCCTTACGCTGGCCGAAATAGACCGTGACTCCCAGGCTGTGGTCGTTGGTGCGTTCGACGGTTTCGACCTCGCCGAGACGAACGGTAACGGATAATCCGGAATCGTTGGATACGCCGGCTTCGGCGGCGGTCGCGCCTTGCTGTTTGGCTTCGGCCAGCAGGTCTGCGACTATCTGCTGCAGACGTTGCAGCTCGTCCGTGTTTTCAATGGCGTTGTCCTGGGTCATGTTCATTCCGAGGTGTAATCGCTGAGGCAGGGCTCGAAAGCGTGGTTCATCATCCGGCCTGTGTACCGCCGACGGTCAGTTCGTCGATCTTCAGCGTGGGTTGCCCGACGCCGACAGGAACGCTTTGGCCCTCTTTGCCGCAGGTTCCGATGCCCGCGTCCAGTTCCAGGTCGTTCCCCACCATGCTGACTTTGGTGAGTACATCGGGGCCGTTGCCGATCAGCGTTGCTCCCTTGACGGGCTGGGTGATACTACCGTTTTCGATCAAATAGGCTTCGCTGGCCGAGAATACGAACTTGCCGGAGGTGATATCGACTTGGCCGCCGCCGAAATTGACTGCGTACAGGCCGCGGTCGACGGAGGCAATGATCTCACGCGGGTCGTGCGCGCCGGCGAGCATGTAGGTGTTGGTCATGCGCGGCATGGGCAGATGGGCGTAGGACTCACGTCTGCCGTTGCCGGTCGGTTTTACGCCCATCAGGCGCGCATTCAAGCGGTCCTGCATGTACCCTTTCAGTACACCGTTTTCGATTAACACGGTGTACTGACTTTCCGTGCCTTCGTCATCGACGGACAGCGAGCCGCGTCGGTTGACCAGCGTGCCATCGTCAACCACGGTGCATAGCGGCGACGCGACGCGTTCGCCCATTCGTCCGGCAAACGCCGACGTTCCTTTGCGGTTGAAATCGCCTTCCAGTCCGTGTCCGACGGCTTCGTGCAACAGCACCCCCGGCCAGCCGGGACCGAGTACCACGGGGAGCAATCCGGCAGGTGCGTCGACCGCCTCCAGATTGACCAGTGCCTGGCGAACCGCTTCGCGCGCGAGTTTCACGCCACGGTCGCCTTCCAAAAAGTAGTCCAGTGCCTGTCGTGCGCCTGCTCCGGCGCTGCCCTGTTCGCGTCTTCCGTTATGTTCGACGATCACCTGCACGTTCATCCGCACCAGCGGCCTTACGTCGCCGACCAGTTCTCCGTCGCTGGTGGTGACCAGCACCACGTCGTGCGCCGCGACCAGACTACAGGTTACTTGCTGTACTCTGGGATCCTGGGCGCGTGCTTCCGCGTCGGCGCGCCGCAACAGCTCGATCTTGTCGTTTTCTGCCAGACTGTCGAGCGGGTTGATGGCCGGGTAAAGCGGTCTCGCCGGCCTTTGCCGAGTAACCGCTATGCTGCCGGCTTGCCCGGCGCGTGCGATCGACCGCGCGGCGTCGGCCGCCTTGAGCAAATCCGGAACATGCAGATCGTCGGTGTAGGCAAAGCCGGTTTTTTCGCCGCTGATGGCACGCAGTCCCGCACCTTGCTCGATGCTGTGGCTGCCCTCCTTGATGATGCCGTCGTCCAATACCCAAGATTCCAGGCGGCTTCTCTGGAAGTACAAATCGGCGGCATCAATATCGGTGCGCAGCAGTTGGTCCATGATCCGGGTCAGGTCCCTCTCGGCTAGTCCGGGCGTGTCGAGTAGAGTTTGACGGGCGATTTCTAGCGCTTGAGTCATGCAACGGGCCTGTTGTTACGTATGTGGGCTAGTAGCTTGGGGTGAGTTCGCCAAATCTCAACATCATTTCAGGTATCGGTGGTCCAGGCATGGAAAGTTGCGGCGTGTGGATCGGGTCAGGGTCGGGTCAATTTCGGCGATCACTTCGCCAGCGTTCCGCTCGAGCTGACCGAGTATATTGCCCCAGGGTGAGACGATCATGCTGTGGCCGTGGGTTTCCCTGCCGTTGATGTGGAACCCGCCCTGTGCGGCGGCGACCACGTAGACGAGATTCTCGATGGCGCGTGCGCGAACCAGCGTTTCCCAATGAGCCTTGCCCGTCACGGCCGTGAATGCTGCGGGCAGAGCGACGATCTCTGCACCGCGATCGATCATCTGGCGAAAGAGTTCGGGAAAACGCAGGTCGTAGCAGACAGCCAAACCGAGCCGTCCCAGGGGTGAATCGACGACCACGACTTCCTTGCCGGGTTCGAAGGTGGCGGATTCTTCGTACTGCTCGCCGTTTTCCTCTAGGCGAACGTCGAACAAATGTATTTTGTCGTAGCGGGCGACGAGCTTTCCTGCGTCATCGTAGACGAGACAGCCGGCGCGCACCTTGTCCGGGTTCTCCGCCCGTAAAGGCACGGTCCCGCCGACCAGCCAGATCTTCAGGCGCGCCGCCAATTGCGACAGGAATTCCTGCAACTGACCCGAACCCTCGGATTCGCGAAATTGCCGGATTTCCCGGCACGTGCTTCCCATATAAGCGAAATTCTCGGGCAGGACGACCAACCGGGCGTCTGCGCGCGCCGCCCGCTCGACGTACTTGGTCACCGCCAGCAGGTTGGCCTGCAGGTTCGATCCCGAGGCAAGTTGTATGGCGGCGGCCTGAAAGGGGGGGGGAACAGTCATATCGATATGCGCTAATGGTTAACTCTTGACGCCTGCAGAATAGCACAGAAGCGAAACCGCCCCAGAACTCGGCACCCGATGGCGCTGCCTATTGCGCAACGTCTTCCAATACTTCCAATCCGGTACCCTCGGAGCCCAGATTCTCGAATATACGTTGAATCGGATTGGTGCTGTTTTGTATCTCATTGTCCGGTTTTTCCCCGTCGGTCGGTGGCAGTTGCTTGAGATCGGGATCTTCGGCGTCCCGCACGTCGCCGACGGCGTCGTCTGTTGCCGACGCCGCTGCTCCGGAGTTCGTGGGTGAGGTTTGGTCGGGGTCCTGATCGTGCGACCTGAACAGCTTGGCAATCGAGCCGCTGTTCTCTAGCTTGACCGTCGCATCGGCCCAGGGGCCGCGAACGCTGTATTGAAAACGGTTAAGTTCATCGACCTTTTCACTCATCAGTTGTTGCGCGACCAGGACTGCGATTCCCGCCACCGGGCCACCGGCGATCGCGCCTGCCACCGGCAGGGTCGCATCCAGTTTGGGCGTCACAGTGACGAGGTGGTCCACGTCGCGAGTGGTGAGCCCGGTCCGTCCAGCCAATTTGATCGTACCCGACGGTCCCTCGATGGCTAGGTCGTTGGTATATGCCTGCCCCTGATCCAGCGTGAAAGTTCCCGTTATACGATCGAAGCTGAGGCCCTTCTTGAACAGATCGCTGAAGTCCAGCCGCAGTCTCCGTTGCAAGGCGTTGAAGTTCAATAAACCGACGACGCGGCCCACGCCCGGGTCGATGTCCAGGAACCGGCCTCGATCCAACTCGAGATCGAGATGACCGGTGAATTCCCGCCGGGTGATCTCGCCGGGATCACCCGGCCACTGCAGATCGAACTCCGCCTTGGCGCCGTTGTCGTCCAATTGGCGCGCAAAGCCCAGTTGTTGCAGCAGTTGCCCCAGGTTGGGCGTTGCCAGGGTGCCGGTCAGTCGAGTGGTTACGCCCGCGCTGGAGTGGCGCCAGGCCCCGGTGGTGTCGGCGTTGAGCGCTGCTCCGCTCAGCGCCAGTTGGCTGATGGTTAAGCCGTTGTTTTCCGGGGTGGTGCGCAACGTCAGGGCGCCCAGGTCCGCGTCGTTGACGACCAGCGTCTTGCAGCTAACGCGGAAGGATGGCCAGTCACGCGGGTCCGCACGGTGCGGCTCGGCTGATTGTGCCGACTGGACGTGGTCGTCGTCGAACTGCACCTTCAGATAGTCCAGGTCGAGCGTCAACGGGTCGAAGCCGGGATAAGGCGCGGTAAAGCGGCCCTGGATGGGCGCGGAAGAAACGGCGCCGCGCAGTTCCTTTCCGGAGTGCGAAATTTTCAGCTCAACCTCGGGTATCCGCAATTCACCGAACCGGACCTGGCCGATGGCGACCACCGCATCCAGTTCGGGCAGCGTGGCCGCGCCGCCTTTTGACGCCATCTGCTTCGAGTACTCAGACCATTTTTCAAGTTCGAGCTCGGCAATTTGACCCCGGACCGAGAACACCGGCCGGTCGGGCAGTTCGGCCTGATCCGGCCCCAGTTGTATCCCGCCCCGGCTGAAGTCTTGCGCGACCACCGCGCTCAACAGACCGGCATAGCTCAGCCGGAGGTCGTGTCGGCGGCCGGAAAGCGGGATTCGGACGTCGAGCGTGCGCGCGGCGGCGCGGTCTTTTCCCAGCGGTGGCGGGGCGGCGATTTCAATACCCCTGAGATCCGAATGTACGTCCAGCCAGACCGGTATGTCGGCGGCCTGGCCCGGGTTGGGGATGGTGACGCCGATGTCGAATCGACTGGCACCGCGTGCGTCGTGCAGCGGCAGCTGCGGCACCAGCGCGCTGATGACCGGGACCTCGAGCCGTCCGTGCGCCGCGATCCGCGTGCCGTGGCGGGTCGGCTCGACAGCGATGTCCAGGTCGGTGTCCAGACCGCGCGCACGAATCCCCTGGCCGCGCAGGGAATTGCGGTCGAAGGAGAGGCGGCCGCGTATGTCCGTCAGCGGCAGATCCCAACCCTTGAGATCGAGGCCGGCGCCGAGGAACTGCAAAGCGCCGTTCACCGTGTAGCTGTCGGTGGGGTGCATGGGGATGGCCAGATCCAACGTAAGCCTGGCCTGGCCGCTCGGGCGTACGGCTTGGGTGAAGGCCGAAAATCGGGTACGCAATGGACTTTCCCGCAGCAACCTCAGTTCATCGCCCAGCGGGCCGGCCACCTTACCCTGAATAACCAGGGGTGTTGCCGGGTAGAGTCTTTCGAAGCGCCCGTGGGCCCCTTCCACGCGGCTATCGTAGATGCGCGCTTCGCTGGCCGCGATATCCAGGCTGAGGGCGTGAAACCGGATCTCCGCGCTCATGTCGGTCAGCGGCGGCCACTCGTTGCGGAAATCCAACTGCAAGTCATCGACATCGAACAACACTTCAAAATGGCCGTTGTGTGTATCGGCGAAGGGAAAATCCGCGATCGGTCCGTGAATCACGAGGCCGCCTCGAGGTATGGAGCCGCTGACAATACCGCGATCCAGCCATTGCACCAGCGCCGGGCGCATGATGCGCGTGGGATAGTACCGTCCGGCGATGCTCACGTCCGGACTGCTGAAGTCGCTGCGCAGGTCGACGAACAGCGGTTCGTTCTGCGCTGCCGAGATGCGCAACCTGGTTCGAGTGGTGAGCTCAGCATTGCTCAGGCGCAGGTCATCGCTGGACAGTTCCCAGGCCGCTTCTGAAACTTGCAGCCAATCCAGTCGACCGGCGGCCCGGTCGAAACCGAGCGGCGATCTGAACAGGTCGCCGAAATCGACGGCGAGGCTGCGGCTGTCCAATTCGATTTGTACGTGGCCGGAGCGCGCGCGCAGTGAGCCGGATAGTTTGGTCAGACCTGGGATTTTCCCTGCTGCCGCCGTACTGACTTCGCTGAAGGACGCGGCCGCGCGCCACTCGCTGCGGTCTGCGCCGCGAATTAGCTCGATTTGTCCGTTGTGCACGTCGCCGCGCAGCGCATAACGGGTGAGGAGTGCGTCCAGTTCCGCCCAGGGCGAACGAACCTGGAGGATCGCCGCGAGGTCTTCCAGGCGTAAAAAGTCGGCCGCCGCCCTGATCTCGGTGAGCCCGGGAGCCGCATTCTTCAGTTGCAAGGTCAGCGTCGATGCCGGCCACGTGCGTCCCGCGCGGGTGACGAGCACCTCGGTCAATTCCAGGCGCCATGCATCCGATTCTCGTAGGAAGGCGATATCGGCGCCCAGGTGGCCGAACTGCATCGCCGCGTCTCCGATGAGCCGTACGTTGGCCATGTCGACGCGTCCTTGCACACCTACCGGCGCGGCCCCGTCCCAGGTGATGACGAGGTCGCCGTTCAACACCAGGTTGGACAAGCGATACTGTTCCGGCAGGTAGTCGCCCAACAGTGCAGCAACATCGAACCGGTTGGCGATCATGCGCGATCGGCCCGACCAGGCCAAGCCCGAAAGATCGCCCGCCAGTTCGGCGGCGAGCATGAGTTCGCCGCGCGGCGAGTGGGCGAACGCCGCCAGGCGCAGGTGCTCGTGTGTCTCGTCGATCTCGAACGAAACCGGTGCGATGCGCAACGGCGGCCGCTTGTTCTGGCGATCTTCCCAAATGACCTCCGCGTCGGCGAGCCGCAGCTGAACCGGCAACGCGGAGCGCGTGCCAGCGGCGTCGCGGTCGCCCGATAGCGGCAGCCCCAGGACATGCAAATTGTTTCCCGGTTCGCGGATGACGTGCAGTTTTACGCCCATCAAGGTCGCGTGCGCCAGGTTTGACGCGGGATATTTGAAGATGCGGGTGAAATCCAGACCCACCACCGCCGTACGTACCTCCGCTTGGTCGACGCCCGACCCGATGGCGACGCCCTGCAGACGCAGGCCCGGGAAGAGCGGGTGCCAGTCGACCTGGGCGTGCTCGACCTGGACCGGAATGCCCAGCAGCGTACTGAGCGAGGCGGCGATCCGTTGGGGGTAGTGAGAGACGGTCGCGGCGACCAGATAGGCGAGCAACGAGAATCCACCGAGCGCGATAACAAGCCCCTTGAGCAGGCGAACGAGCGAGGTGCGCAGTTTGTCTCTAGTACCCTGAGTCATAAGTTTGTTGCATTTCAGAGTCCAATGCGGGGGCCGAAACCAGATAAAACCCGCCGGCAATGGTCCGCCTCCTTGCCTGAGCGAGCAACGCCGTATCGCTCCGGGGGCGGGGGCTTCCGGCTCGACGGGTTTTCGCCGGTGCGCACCGTCTGGTACGAGCGATCCGGGTCGGGCGTGCCGGAAATCGGCAACGGGTTAATTCGAGAGGGCGGGAAGGTCGATCGGCCTTCTTGTCTCTCGGGTCGGTGCAGGTTAGATGAGGACGACGTCGAATTGTTCCTGGGTGTAGAGGGATTCGGCCTGCAGCTTGATCGGTTTGCTGATGAACTGTTCGAGTTCCGCCAAGTTCTGGGATTCCTCGTCCAGGAGGAGTTCCACCACTTCCTGCGATGCCAGCACCAGCAAGGATTCGACGTCGAACTGGCGGGTCTCGCGTAAAATGTCCCGGAATATTTCGTAGCAGGTGGTTTCGGCCGTCTTTAGCGTGCCTCGACCGCTGCAGCACGGGCAGGGGGCGCACAAGACGTGTTCCAGCGATTCGCGCGTGCGCTTGCGTGTCATTTCCACCAATCCGAGCGACGATACCTCCGAGATGTGAGTGCGGGCGTGATCCTTGGCGAGGCAGCGTTCCAGGGCGCGTATCACGTGTCGTTTATGGTCCTCGTCCATCATGTCGATGAAATCGATGATGATGATACCGCCCAGGTTGCGCAGGCGCAGTTGCCGGCATATCGCCTGCGCGGCCTCCAAATTGGTTTTGAAAATGGTTTCTTCCAGCGTGCGATGTCCGACAAAGGCGCCGGTATTGACGTCGATCGTCGTCATGGCCTCCGTCTGGTCGATGACCAGGTGCCCCCCGGATTTCAATTCCACTTTGCGCTCCAGCGCCTTCTGGATCTCGTCTTCAACGCCGTACAGATCGAATACCGGCCGCTCGCCGGGGTAGTACTCTATACGCGCCTTCATTTCCGGTATGAACTGCTCGGCGAAATTCACCGCCTTTTTCCAGGCGGAGCGCGAATCGACTCTTACTTTTTCCACTTCCGGACCGACCAGATCCCGGACCGCCCGGATGCTGAGCGACAGGTCCTCGTGCAACAGGTCCTTGGCGCGGGCGCTTTGCGCCTTGGCCTGGATGGACTCCCACAATCGGTGCAGAAACTGCATATCGGCACGCAACGCAAATTCGTCGGCGCCTTCCGCCGCCGTGCGCGCGATGAACCCGCCGGGCAGTCCCGCGGACTCGGCGTAGTGGCTCAGTGTCTCGCGTAAGCGGCCCCTTTCCTCGTCATCTTCTATTTTTTGAGATACCCCAACCGTCTGCATATTGGGCATGTACACCAGGTAGCGCGAGGGAATGGAAATGTTGGTGGTCAGGCGGGCGCCTTTGCTGCCTAGCGGGTCCTTGACGACCTGCACCACCACCTCGCTGCCGTCGTGCACCAGGTCGGTAATGTTGTCCGAGCGCACGTCGGCGGCAACGTTGATGTCGGACGCATGCAGGAACGCCGCTCGCGCGAGACCTGCGTCGACAAAGGCGGCCTGCATACCCGGCAGGACGCGGCAGACTCGTCCCTTGTAGATATTTCCAACCAGGCCGCGCTTGCTGGTTCGCTCGATAATCAACTCCTGCAATACGCCATTCTCGATCAACGCTACGCGTGTCTCCGGAGGGGTTACGTTGATCAGAATCTCTTCACTCATGTCGTTAGTTTAGCGTCAAAGAGTCCCGCCAATGCCAATAATTCCGCCGTTTCGAACAGCGGCAACCCCATGACTCCGGAATAGCTGCCGGACAGGTGGCTGATGAACACGGCGCCTTTCCCCTGAATGGCGTAGGCGCCGGCCTTGTCGGCCGGTTCGCCGCTGCGCCAGTAGGAAAGCGCTTCAGCGCGCGACAGAGTCCGCATGCGCACCGTGCTCGAAGAAAGCCGATAGTAGGCGTGATCAACGTTCAGCAAGACAACGCCCGTCAGCACCTGGTGCTCGCGGCCGGACAAACTCACCAGCATGTGCAACGCGTCCTCCTGGTCACGCGGTTTGCCGAGGATCCGGTCGTCGACGACAACGGCAGTGTCCGCGCCCAGCACCGAGTGATGCGGCCGGTTGGCCTGACCGGATTGCGCTTTCGCCAGCGCCAGCCTGTGCACGTAGGCGTCGGGCACTTCACCGGGCAGGCGTTGTTCGTCGACGTCGACCCCGATAACTTCGTGGGGTACACCGATCTGATTCAGCAGTTCACGGCGGCGGGGGGACTGTGACGCGAGCAGCAGCATGGTATCGGGAACCATAGCGAAGGGTGCCCTCGAAGCTACACTACCGCGCCGACTGAGAACAGGTGATCTTTTACGGCCAGCCGCGAATGTCGCTGCGTGATTCCTTCGGCAGGTCGTCAGCCGCGATGGTAGGGGTGGTTGCGCAGGATGCTCCAGGCGCGATATAGCTGTTCGGCGATCACGACGCGTACCAGGGGGTGGGGGAGGGTCAATGGAGAGAGCGACCAGCGCTCGTGAGCGACCTCAAGGCAGGCGTCGGCCAGACCTTCGGGCCCCCCGATCAGCAGATTGAGGTTTTGCCCTTGCGCCATCCAGCGCGTCAGTTGCTCGGACAGTTGTTCAGTGCTCCAGGCACGCCCCTTGACGTCCAAGGCGACGGAGTGACTGCCTTTGGGGATCGCTGCGAGCATGCGTGTGCCTTCATCGCGCAGGGTACGCGCGATGTCCGCGCCCTTGCCGCGATGTCCGGCCGGTATTTCCACCAGACGCAACGCGCACTCCGGAGGCAGGCGTTTCGCAAACTCGGTGTAACCGTCCTGGACCCATGCCGGCATTTTTTCGCCAACGGCGATGATTCTGATTTCCATAGGACGATTGTAAGCCAGTGCGCTGTTCGGTAGGGTCCAGTGAAAACCCGGCAGCAGCGCATCGAATCGTGGACGCAACTTGGAGTTTTGCAGCCGCACTGGACGCGGGCCGCGAGAGCCATTACAACTGATCCTGCACGAACAGGGAGATAACATGAAGGCAATACTCTTCGACCTCGACGGGGTTCTTTACCAGGGTGACCATGCCGTGCCCGGCGCCAGGGAGGCTCTGGCGTGGGTGAGGGGTAACGCCATTCCCCACTTGTTCGTGACCAATACGAGTTCACTTCCGCGCACTGCCCTGGCCGCGAAATTGGCCGGTATGGGTATTGTGGCCGCGGCCAGTGAACTGCTGACGCCGCCTGCCGCTGCTGCCACCTGGTTGGAGACTAATGTGACCGGACCGGTCGCACTGTTTGTGTCCAAGTCGACCCGCGCGGAATTCGAGGGTCTGGATTTGTTGCCCGAACATGCACAAGAGGGCGCCGCGGCGGTCGTCATCGGCGATATGGGCTCCGACTGGAGCTATGACCGATTGAATCGCGCCTTCCGCCTGTTGATGGACAACGATCCCCCCTTGATTGCCCTGGGAATGACGCGTTACTGGCAGGCGCCCGACGGTTTGCGCCTGGATGCGGGTGCCATGGTTTCTGCGTTGACTTACGCCACGGGCGCCGAACCCCTGGTGCTTGGCAAACCCGATGCGAATTTTTTTACTGCCGCACTGGATCAGTTGGGCATAGCGCCCGAAGAGGCCGTGATGATCGGCGACGACATCGTGGGCGATGTCCACGGCGCGCAGCGCGCCGGCCTCAAAACCTTGCTGGTGCGCACCGGTAAATACCGTCCCGACGATCTTGACCTGGGTATCGTGCCGGACAGCGTCCTCGATAGCGTTGCCGACATCGCCGCCTGGTGGCATACCCGCTGAGGCGAGAATCCGCGCCGGTATGCCGATCCGGCGTCACGCGGCGCATCAACCTCTCTGTTTGGCAAGCTTTTCGGCTTCTGCGATATCCACGTTCCACAGCCGCTCGATCTGATAGAAATCGCGCACCCGGGCCTGCATCACGTGCACTACGACGCCATTCAGGTCGATCAGGGCCCACTCCCCTTCGCTGAATCCTTCCTGACCGAGCGGTGTTTCCCCGGCTTGTTTGGCCTTGAACGCCACGGACTCCGCGCACGCCTTGACGTGGCGGTCGGAAGTACCGGAGGCGACGATGAAATAATCGGTAATCGAGGTCTTGTTGCGCACGTCTATGATCTGTATGTCGACGGCCTTCATGTCTTCGAGCGCATCCTTTACGAGGTCACGGAGTTCTTCTACCTGCATGCAATTACCCGGCGGCTGACAGTTTGACCCGAAGCATACCGTATTCTCGCTACTCAGTTTGACTAATCTGTCGCCGACTAGGTATAAAGATTCTGATTTTCAATGAGTTGTGCTACAGAATCGGGGGTGAGATAGCGGATGCTGCGGCCTTGGGCCGCGCGTTGCCGGATATCGCTGGCGGATATGTCCAGTTGCGTGACGTCGTGCAAATGAATTCGACCCGCGGGCTCTCGGCGGAGATCGGCGGGTGACCGCGCGCGGTGCTGCGCGACCAGGGACCGCAGTTGAGCGTCGTTCGGCAGTCGGTAGCCGGGTCGCTGCATGACCACCAGGTGGGCCAAAACCAGAATTCGTTGCGGCTCGCGCCACTGCATGAAGCCGTTGAAGGCATCGTTGCCCAACAACAGGCAGAGCGGCCCGTCCCACCCCGATTCATCGCGAAAGCTGTTGAGCGTGTCCACCGTATAGGAGGCGCCCGAGCGGCGCAGCTCGCGGTCGTCGGCAATCAACCGGGGTGTGCCGGCGACGGCCGCGCGCACCATCGCGAGTCGTTGTTCCGGGCTTGCAACCGGTTGCTCCCGATGCGCCGCGACGCGCAACGGCACCAAGTGGATGCGCTCTATCGACAGCGCTTCCGCCACATCCAGCGCAACCCGCAGGTGTCCGCAATGAATCGGATCGAAGGTCCCGCCGAAAACGCCGCGGGGTAAGGGTTGCTCAGTATCGGTCGGTTCTGGGGTCATTCACGGATATGACCGTCGCCCAGGACGATGAACTTGACAGACGTGAGGCCTTCCAGCCCGACCGGGCCGCGCGCATGAAACTTGTCGGTCGAGATGCCGATCTCCGCACCCAGTCCGTATTCGAAACCGTCGGCAAACCGCGTCGAGGCGTTGACCATCACTGAGCTGGAATCGACCTCGCGCAGGAAGCGCCGCGCCCTGGTGATATTCTCGGTCACGATGGACTCGGTGTGCTGAGAACTGTGCGTGGCGATGTGATCCAGCGCCTGGTCCAGGTCTTCCACCACCCGAATCGACAGGATGGGTGCGAGGTATTCGGTGTCCCAGTCCTCGTCGGCCGCGGGATGACAGATTTCCCCCAGGATGCCGCAGGTTACGGGACAACCGCGCAGCTCCACGCCTTTTTCCCGGTAAGCGGCTGCCATGCGCGGTAGAAAATCGTCGGCCACGGCGGCGTTAACCAGCAGGGTTTCCAGGGTGTTGCAGGTGCCGTACCGCTGCGTCTTCGAATTGAGCGCCAGAGCGAACGCCTTCTGCAGGTCGGCTTCGTCGTCTACATACAGATGGCAGATGCCGTCGAGATGCTTGATGACGGGTACGCGCGCGTCCCTCGAAATGCGCTCGATCAAGCCCTTGCCGCCGCGTGGAATAATCACGTCGATATACCGCGGCATAGTGATCATGGCGCCAACGGCGGCGCGGTCGGTGGTTGCCAGTACCTGCACCGCGTCCGGCGGCAGGCCCGCCTCGCTCAGTCCTCGCTGAATGCTGGCAGCGATGGCCTGATTGGAATGAAAGGCTTCCGACCCACCCCGCAACACGGTGGCATTGCCGGATTTCAGACACAGTGCAGCCGCGTCCGCCGTGACGTTTGGCCGCGATTCGTAGATGATTCCGACCACGCCCAGCGGCACGCGCATGCGCCCGACCTGGATCCCGCTGGGGCGATACTTGAGGTCGAAGATCTCGCCGATCGGGTCGGGTAGCGCAGCGATCTGGCGCAGGCCCTCGAGCATGCCGTCAATGCGCGCGGCGTTCAGCTCCAGCCGGTCCAGCAACGCCGCGTCCAGGCCATTCGCCTTGCCCGCTTCCAGGTCCAGCCGGTTGGCGGTGATCAGCGACGCGCGCTCGCGGTCGAGGTCGGCGGCGACCGCCATCAGGGCCGCATTCTTCTGTTTCGTGCTGGCGGCGGCCAGCGCGCGTGATGCGGCACGGGCGCGCTTTCCCGAGTCCGTCATATAAAGATCGACGTCGATGATCTGTTCAGCGGCTAAAGGTGGGTTCATGACGTACCTGCTGCTTGCGTTGGCCTCACCACGGGTGGCCAAAGATACCAGATCAGCCCATGGTTTGGTTAGGCGCGGGTGGCATGGTTTCTTCCCCATGGACGGGCGGCTGCACGGCCTGAGCCTGACCCGGAATAGGGGTCGGCTGAACCGCCCTGGGGCCGCTTAGCTGTTGCATGTTGAAGCGCGGCAGATGCTCGAAGGCCGCTCGTATCCCGGAATTCCATCCATCACGCAGCTCGGTCAGGTAAGGGTCTTTCTCGTCGAAACGGCAGCGCTGGTTCACCACCAGCGCGTCGCTTTGGTAGAGCGCGATCTCGAACGGCGGACCGACCGTGATGTTGGAGCGCGTGGTTCCGTCGAGCGACACCAGAGCCAGGCGGGCGCCCTCCTCCAGCGTCAGGTGCGAATGGACGATGCGGTCGACGGCCGGCTTTCCGTATTTGCTTTCGCCGATCTGCAGATAGGGGGTTTCGGGCGACGCCGTGATGTAATTGCCCTGCGGGTAAATCAACATAAGGCCGTGCCGTTGACCGGCGATCTGTCCGCCCAGCAACAAGGTGGTTTCGCCGCTGACTCCCGATGAGGTGAGGGCGGCACTGTGTTCGGTCTGCACCTCCAGCGAGACGCGCCCGATGTACTCCGCCGCCTCGAACAAATACCGGACGTTGCCGAGGTTGGGTGAGCCGGACGGAAAGTCCAGGTCGCGTTGAATATGGTTCATGACCTCTTGCGTAGTGGCCAGATTACCGGCGGACAGAATAACGAACACCCGGTCTTGAGACGGGGAGAATACGTACATCTTGCTGTACGTCGTGACATAGTCGACGCCTGCATTGGTGCGGGAATCCGAGCCGAACACCAGGCCGTCGTTCAGACATAGACCGATACAATAGGTCATGTACGACCCCAAACTTGTTGTCAGATGGCATGCAGTATGGGCGCAAACGGCCTGCACGAAAAGTCTAGTTTACATCACTCACGCCGGCGCGATTGCAATCCGGCAGGCCGGTGGCGCCAGTTTTCTATCGCCAGAAGCTGGCGAAAAATGTACATTTCCGACTCCGCCAGCGATATTGCGGGTGTGATGGGCTCCGGTTCGGTAGTAGTCACTGCACGAAGCGCAAACGCGGCGGGCACAGGGCGCGTTGCAACATGCGATAAACATTATGCTGGCACGAATTTTGTCTGCTTAATAGGTCATTATGTCCATACTAGTCGCCGTTCGTCACCATACCGAGTACCTCTTCGACCGTTCGGTGTCGTTGGCACCGCACCAGATCCGCCTGCGGCCTGCACCACATGTGCGCACGCCGGTGCACAAGTACTCGCTTTCGGTGCAGCCGGACAAGCACTATCTGAATTGGCAGCAAGACCCGTTCGGCAACTATGTCGCCCGTCTCGACTTCGAAGAGAAGGCGCGTCGGCTGGCGATCACCGTGGATCTGGTGGCCGAAATCGTCACCATCAATCCGTTCGATTTTTTTGTCGAAAAGTATGCGGATCGTTATCCGTTTCAGTACGACGAGCAGCTGCGTAAGGAGTTGGCACCGTATTTCGAAGTGACGGAAAAAGGGCCGTTGATCAGGGATTGGGTGCACTCGGCGGACCCGAAACCGGACCGTGATCAGATCGTTTACTACCTGGTCGATCTCAATCAAAAGCTGCAGCAGGACATCGGCTATGTGGTGCGCATGGAACCCGGTATCCAGACCTGCGAGGAGACGTTGGAAAAGGCCAGGGGTTCGTGCCGGGACACGGGCTGGCTGCTGGTGCAGATACTTCGTCACCTGGGGTTGGCTGCCCGTTTCGTTTCCGGCTACCTGGTGCAGCTCGCACCGGATGTGAAGTCTCTGGACGGCCCATCGGGCCCGGCCGAAGACTTTACCGATCTGCATGCCTGGGCGGAAGTTTACGTGCCCGGCGCCGGGTGGGTGGGCCTCGATCCGACCTCGGGGCTGTTCGCGGGCGAAGGTCATATCCCGTTGGCGTGTACGCCCGACCCTATCAGCGCCGCACCGGTGACCGGCGCAACGGACGAGTGCGAGGTGACGTTCGAGTTCGAGAATTCGGTCACCCGAATCCACGAAGACCCCCGCGTCACCAAGCCTTACTCGGACGCTCAATGGGGCGCCGTCATGGCCCTGGGCGAGCGGGTCGATAACGAACTGGCGACAACCGACGTGCGCCTGACCATGGGCGGTGAGCCGACCTTCGTATCGATCGACGACATGGACTCCCCGGAGTGGAACATCGCCGCGCTCGGATCGCATAAGCGTGAGCGCGCCGAAGTCCTGTTGCGGCGGTTATGGGCGCGATTCGCGCCGGGTGGTGTGCTGCACCATGGTCAGGGAAAATGGTATCCGGGCGAACCGCTGCCCCGGTGGGCCCTGTCCTGCCTGTGGCGCACCGATGGCCGGCCGGTCTGGCGCGACCCAGCCCGTCTGGGCGATCCGACGCAGCCCGATGGTGCCGACGCCGCGCGCGCGCGCGACTTCGTGACCGGCCTAGCGGCACGCCTGGGATTGGCGTCGGAGCACGCGGCCCCAGGGTACGAAGACGGGCTCTACTATCTGTGGAAGGAGGGCACCCTGCCCGCCAACGTCGATGTGCTGGACAGCAAGCTGAAGGACCCCTACGAGCGGGATCGCCTGCGGCGCCTGTTCGCGCACGGACTCGACCGGGTAGTGGGCTATGCGCTGCCGATCGGCTGGGATTCGGTCGGCGGTCGCTGGCTGAGCAACCGCTGGGACTTTCGTCGCGAACACATGTTCCTGCTACCGGGTGATTCACCCATGGGGCTGCGTCTGCCGTTGGATGCGTTGGTCTGGGAGCCCGAGAGCAAGCGGCAACTGGTGACGCCCGCCGATCCCTTCGCGCCGCAGGAAGTGCTGCCGGAGGATTTCGGCGAGGTCCACGCGCGCTACCTTGAGTGGGTTCACCCCGCCCCCGATCGACCCGATTTAAAACCACAGGAGTTCGCCGATCTGGATGGACGCCCGCCTGACTACTTCGTGCGCACTGCGTTGTGCGTGGAGCCGCGCAATGGGGTGCTGTATGTCTTCCTGCCGCCGATCTCCCATCTGGTCCATTGGCTCGAGTTGGTCAGTGCAATCGAGACGACGGCGGCGGCGCAGGATATCAAGGTGGTGCTGGAGGGTTACGAGGCCCCCGAGGATGCGCGCCTGCAGCGCCTGCAGGTGACCCCTGATCCCGGTGTCATCGAGGTCAACATCCATCCCGCAACCTCCTGGGGCGAAATGGTGCGCAACACCGAGATTCTGTACGAGGAGGCGCGCCTGTCCCGCCTGGGGACGGAAAAGTTCATGCTCGACGGTCGTCACAGCGGTACCGGCGGCGGCAATCACGTCACCCTGGGGGGCGCATCGCCCACCGATAGCCCCATCCTGCGCCGCCCGCAGGTCCTGGGGAGCCTGCTGCGTTATTGGCAGAACCACCCGAGTCTGTCCTATTTGTTCTCGGGTTTGTTCATCGGCCCGACCTCACAGGCACCGCGCGTGGACGAAGCGCGCGACGATACGCTTTACGAACTGGAACTGGCCCTGCAACAACTGCCGCCCGGTGAGGTGCCCGCGCCCTGGTTGGTGGACCGGGTGTTGCGCAACCTGCTGATCGATGTCACTGGCAATACCCATCGGGCCGAGTTCTGTATCGACAAGCTGTACTCGCCGGACTCACCCGTGGGGCGACGCGGCCTGGTCGAATTCCGCGGCTTCGAGATGCCGCCGCATGCGCGCATGAGTCTGGTGCAGATGCTGCTGCTGAGGTCCCTGGTCGCGCGTTTCTGGCAAGAACCCTATACCCAGGCGCCGGTACGCTGGGGTACCGAATTGCACGACCGCTTCATGTTGCCGCACTACGTGGCGCGCGACGTCGCGGATGTCGCGGCGGATCTCAATCGCTGGGGTTATGCGTTCGACGCCCGCTGGCTCGATCCGTTCGTCGAATTTCGTTTTCCGCGCTACGGCACGGTGAACGTCGGCGACGTCGAGGTGGAACTGCGTTTTGCCATCGAGCCCTGGCACGTGCTCGGCGAGGAGGTTACGGCGCAGGGTACGGCGCGTTTCGTCGATTCATCGGTCGAGCGCCTGCAGGTCAAGGTGGGCGGTATGACCGATTCACGTCACCTGGTCACCTGTAACGGACGCCGCCTCCCTTTGCGCAACACCGGCACTCGCGGTGATTTTGTTGCGGGGGTGCGCTACAAGGCGTGGAACCCGCCGTCTGGGCTGCACCCCACGGTGGGCGTGCATGCGCCGCTGGTGTTCGACCTGGTCGATACCTGGGCGGGGCGCTCGCTGGGCGGCTGCACCTATCACGTGTCGCATCCGGGCGGCCGCAATCCGGAGCAGTTCCCGGTCAACGCTTATGAAGCCGAGGCACGTCGTCTGGCGCGGTTCGAAGCGATCGGCCACACGCCGGGCGACCTGCAGCCGTCACCCGAGGAGCCCCCCGGTGAACACCCTTACACACTGGATCTGCGTTACGCTCCGAGTGTGGGAGGCAAGATGCCATGACCGTCGATTTCAGGCAGTATGACCCAGGCCGTTTTTACGATGAGATGATGGTCGGCACGAATCGGTCGCGCTCGTTCGTGCGCAAGCTGATCAGTCATTTGCGAAAATTGGACAAAGAGGATCTGCAGGAGCGCCAAACCGCCGCTGACCTGGCGATCAAGGAAATGGGCATTACCTTCACGGTCTACAGCGAGGAAGAGGGCACCATCGATCGCAACTGGCCGTTCGACATCGTGCCGCGCGTCATTCCCAAGTCCGAATGGGACCTGGTCGAGGCGGGGCTTAAGCAGCGGGTGAAGGCCCTCAATCTGTTTATCGACGACCTCTATCACGACCAGCGAATCGTCAAGGATGGCGTCTTTCCCGGTGAGGTACTGGCGGAATCGAAAAATTTCAGGCGGCAGTGCGTCGGCGTGACACCGCCACGCAGGATCTGGGCGCACATCTGCGGCTCCGACCTGGTGCGCGACGCCGACGGCACCCTGTATGTATTGGAGGACAATCTGCGTGTCCCCTCGGGTGTTTCCTACATGCTCGAAAATCGCCACGTGACCAAGCGGGTCTTTCCGGAACTGTTCGAGGATTACGCCCCGTTACCCGTGGACGACTATCCGAACCAGCTGTTCGATACCCTGGCGGATCTTTCGCCGCGCAAGGTCAAGCAGCCCGAAGTCGTGGTTCTGACGCCCGGCATCTACAACTCGGCCTATTTCGAGCACGCTTACCTGGCGCAGCAAATGGGTGCCGAACTGGTCGAAGGGCGCGATTTGTTCGTCGATATCGACGATTGCGTCTATATGCGCACCGTATCGGGCGCACAGCGCGTGGATGTTATTTATCGGCGCATCGACGACGAGTTCATCGATCCCGAGGTTTTCCGCAAGGATTCCACCCTGGGTGTGCCTGGGTTGATGCGCGCCTGGCAGGCCGGCAACGTCGGCCTGGCCAATGCGCCCGGCGCGGGCGTTGCTGATGACAAGGTGGTCTACGCCTTCGTGCCCGATATCATCAAGTACTACCTCGACGAAGAACCCGGCATCCCCAATGTCCCCACCTACCGCTGCATGTACAAGGAAGAACGCGACTATGTCCTGGAGCACCTGCACGAATTGGTCGTGAAGCCGGCCAACGAGTCCGGCGGCTACGGCATGCTGATGGGCACGACCAGCACCCGGGACGAACGCGAAACCTTCGCCAAGCTGATCAGGCGCAATCCGCGCAACTATATTGCGCAACCGACGCTGGGCATTTCAACCGTGCCTACCGTGGTGGGCACTGGCCTGCAGCCGCGGCACGTCGATCTGCGGCCGTTCATTCTCAGTGGATGCAAGACGCACGTGACCATGGGTGGGTTGACCCGGGTCGCCTTGCGCAAAGGGTCGCTGGTGGTCAATTCGTCGCAAGGCGGAGGCAGTAAAGATACCTGGATCGTCGACGTGGAGAGGCCTTGATGCTGTCCCGGGTAGCTGAACATCTATACTGGTTGGCCCGCTACCTGGAGCGCGCCGAGAATACGGCGCGCCTGGTGAATGTAAACGCCTTCTTGTTGTTGGATCTGCCGCGCGGTATCGCCCCCGGCTGGGATCACCTGGTCGCAATCTCGGGCGGGCAGGAACTGTACGCGCAACGCTACGATACCTATGAAGAACGATCGGTGGCGAAGTTTCTGATCTCCGACACGGCCAACCCGGGCTGCATATTGAGTTCCTTGTTGGCTGCGCGTGAGAACTGTCGAACCGTCCGCGATATTGTTCCCAGGGCCATGTGGGAGCAACTGACCGAATTGGTGATCTTCGCGCGCGAACACGCAATATCGGGTATCGGCAAACGGGGCCGGCATGGCTACCTGAAACGGATTATCGAGGGCTCGCAAATAATCACCGGTATGCTGGGTTCGACCATGATGCGCGATGCCGCCTACCAGTTTCTGCGGATCGGCCGAAATCTCGAACGCGCCGATATGACCACGCGGATCATCGATGTACGAACAGAGAATATTCTGCCTGACGCCACTTCCGAGTTTCGGCCTTTCGAAACCATTCAGTGGATGAGCGTGCTGAAGTCCTTGACCGCTTACCATATGTACAGACGCAAGATGCAGGTACAGATCAAGCGTGGTGAAGTGCTAACCTTTCTGTTTCTCGATCAGCAGTTTCCCCGCTCCATTCTGCACTGTCTGCACGCGGTGGAGGAATCCGTCGGCAGCTTGAAACTGGATCGGACCAGCATCGAAGCGATACGCGCCTTGGTGCGGACCCTGACGCGCGCCGAGGTGGACGAGTTGTCGCCAAGAGAGTTGCACGACTTTATCGATGAACTGCAGCTCGGGTTCACGCACTTGCACACCTGCATAGCCGACGCGTACTTTCTGCCGATACTCGAAGACCCGCAGGTGCAGCTGCAAACCCAGTCCGCATAGTCGTCATGCAACGCC
>CBDUNM010000067.1:0-24218 GCA_965368585.1 uncultured Chromatiales bacterium
GGTCGGCCTGTGCCAGCCAGCCTCGCGCGCGGCAGATCTGTTCGAAGCGGGCGATCCATTCGAGAAATGCCTCGGTCTCGCCGCCCGCGCCGGCGCTCAGTTGCGTATGCGAGAGATGCCAGTTGCGCACCAGGGAGTAGGCGGTCGCTGCGGTTTCGGCGGCAGCCTCGGGTCGCATCAGTACGCGTTCCGGCACCGTGTTACTAATAACCTGCTGCCAGACCAATAGTTCCTGCAGTGAACTCAGCAGGATCGACCGCACCGTGTCCCGGTCGACAAGGCCCGCGTGGAACTGGCGCAACCACGTCGCCCAGGGTACGACCGCCGGTGTCGGCCACACGTCGAGTCCCGCTGCCACCCTGGATCGTTCGAACCGGCTGCGGAGGTGTCGGGCGAGCCGATTGTTCGCCGTGACCAGCGTGGCGCCGTCGGCGAGTGCGTCGTGACAGTCGGTGATCTGATCCAGCGTGTCGAGTTGCAGGGGGGCTGAGCTCAAGCGATTCAAACTCTATACCAGAAATCCTTGTGACTTGACGATCGACGCCAGGGTCGGCGGGAGGCGGGCCTTTTGGAAAAGGAGCGACCGTTTTGCCAGTGGCATAACGCAGCGCGATGAATGACTGGCTGCAGAAGGCCACGCCGGGTGCGCCCTAGGGATGGTTGAGCGCGTTGCATCTCGCTTCGCCGAGAGGGCTCGGCTGCTGACAACTGCTGCCCAGCCGACCGCGGCGACCCATGTGCAACGCCCCCAGTCCATCCGCGGGGAGGGGAATTGCGGCGTCGTGGTTATGCTATCGGCTCGCCGTGCGGTAGTGCGGGTCAAGCCAGCACCGCGGCAGCGCCTCCCCGGAGGGAAATACCAGTTCCGTCTTCTTGAAATTGGCGGGGTCAGGCAATTCTTCGCCGATGTTGTAACGACCAACCAGTGTTGTGCAGAACGGATCGATCAATTCTTGAATGGTCAGGACTTCCACTAAGTGTCCTGAGGAAGGTTCTTGCAGGAACATCGTTTTTATCCTTGTGTCAATGGAGAATCCAACGCCACGGCGCAGCTGCCGCCGTGGCCCTCGCTCTTGATTACCATCATGAGCGAATCGGTGCGAATTTCAACACGGATATATCAATTTCGGCACACTTGCCCGCTGCGCCGCTGAGGCCGCACCGCGGCAGGGCGCATTTGGCCTTGGCATTCGCGGCATAAGCGGCGAACATCGATAGTGACGAACGATCGTACGGATTTCACGGAGCAAGCACCATGAACGAAAACGCGCGACACGAACCGGCGCCGACCGAGGTGAAGGGCGGGCTCCGCTGGCCGCAGGTTCTGTTGATTATCGTTGCCACTGTCATCGTGACCTCGCTTTTGACCATCTGGCTGATCAAGACCTTTGTGTTTCCATCCGATTTCGAACCGGTGCAGTTGTCGCAACGCGAGGAGCAGGTACTGGACGCGAAGCTGCAGCGCCTGGATGCGCTGCAGTTCGGCTCCGTCGAAGGTGAAATTGTCGACGGCAAGCTCACCCCGGAAGTCTACTCCGAGGATCCGCAAAAGCGCACGATCACCTTCTCCGAGCGCGAGTTGAACGCCTTGCTGGCGAAGAATACGGACCTGGCCGACAAGGTCGCGGTTGATCTGGCAGACAAGCTCGTGAGCGCTAAAATCCTGGTGCCCATGGATGCCGACTTTCCGATCCTGGGAGGAAGGGTGCTGCGGATCAAGACCGGTGTGGTGTTCGACTACCAGGATTCGCGTCCGGTCGTGAAGCTGCGCGGCGTGTCGTTGATGGGCGTGCCGATACCCAACGCCTGGCTGGGTGGGTTGAAGAACGTCGACCTGGTGGCGGAGTTCGGCGGCGACCAAGGCTTCTGGAAGTCATTCGCCGACGGGTTGGAGAATATCCAGGTGGAAGAGGGGCAGTTGTTGTTGAAGTTGAAGGAGTGACGGCGGCCGTAAAGCAGGCGGAAGGTAAACACCGATATGGCGATCATGAGTACGCCGAGGACCGGGGCACAGGTCACTAGTAGGCCCACCGCGTTTTGTTGCTCGGCACCGTCGCCGGCGGTTTCCGGGCGATAGCCGGGGGGCAGGTCCAAAGCGCACCGCTCAACCTATCAATCAGAAACTTGGCGCTCTCAAGGCCTCAAAAATAGTGAATTCCAGGGGCGATTTGCGGGAGTCGGGCTAGACGTCGAAACAAAAGAAAGACTGGAATGCTGATAATGTTACAGCATTCCAGTTTTCGAAAGCCTTCCTTGGCTAATAGTTATTTTTCTTTTTATTTATAATGCTTGCGACGATTTACACGCATGCCTTTCAAGTCAGCATTCTATTAGTGATTTTAGCGTTATCGTTTTCGCCTTGCATTTGTTATACACAAGTGTTCTAGCAATCGCCATGCCAAATTATAATTCTTTGATTTGTAATGAAAATAAAGTGATAAGATAAAATACTGTAAAGATATCTGTCAGACAGTGCAGCGTTGCAAAGAAACAGGGGAAGTTGTTTTGTCGATTGACCTTTCTGCGGAATGAACTTACTAACTACCGCGGCCCCCCCATCCGCATTCTAGGGGTTTTTGCCCAAACCGCCGATAATCCGTCCTGAAACGAGGTGACCGTGTTTCTTGATCGGATTTGTCGCCGACTCGGCTAATTCCGATCGGCGATTTCGTTATTCGGCGGTCCGCAACTCGACCGCGCCGATATCACATGTAGCAACCCCGCCAACCAACATCGGCACATGATCCACCTGACGAGGTCCACCTCGCTGATCCTGGCCCATAACGCAAATGCTGTTGTCGCCGGTGTCGATCGCGTTGCTGACCATTGGCAACATTGTGTCGAGTCGCCAGATCGGTTTATGGGTGCGCGTCGGACCGCCATTGTCCGCCAGCGTGTGATCTAGAAAGGTCACGGCACCGAGGTTGAACAGAGCGACGGCATTGTCGCAGCTGCTGTCGTAAATCCGGTTATGTGAACCATCCGTAAGTGCGGTATTACAGGCTGTTGCCCCAGCCGGTGGCTGATCTAAACCACGTTCGAGGATGGAATTGGCAAGCACCAGAGTCGCGGTGAATGCGTCGAAATCGATCTGTTGTCCGCAATTGACTTGTGTTCCCACATTGTCAATGAAGGTTAGGTTGCTAAAGGTCGCAGTGATCGAACTGGTTATGATGACTCCCCCGGCACAGTCGGCCGTGTTACCGGAAAAAGTGCTGTTACCGACGGTCACGACGCCCGACCCGGTCGCCCATAGTCCACCACCGATACCGTCGGTACCGTTGTTGGCGAGTGTGCTTCTCTTCACGTTCAGATTACCGGCGGTAAAATGATTGAAATAGATGCCACCCGCGCTGGTCTCTGCCACGTTGTCTGCCAGCTCACTCTCGCGAATCTTGACATCGCTGTCGTACGCATAAATACCACCGCCGCTGGAGGCTGTATTCAGCGTGAGGTCGCTGGAATTCACAATCAGTAGCGGCGTGAACAGGTTGACCCATTGCCCAGCGAAACCATACACGCCCTTGATGTAAATTGCGCCGCCGTTGCGACCTGAGTGGTTATAGAAAACCACGCTGTCTCGTACCTTCACCAAGCCACAGCCATCACACCAGATTGCGCCGCCGTCGTCGCTGGCTTGGTTGTATTCGAGGGTCGACGCATAGACGATCAGATCGCCCTCACTCCAATAGGTGCCGGCAATCGCACCGCCAGAGACTGCCAGATTGCCTTCGAGCCGCGTGTTTTCAAGGGTCAGATTCCCGGAAAACTCGATGGCACCACCGTTTCCGATGTCGGCATCTCCATTCAGCAGTGCGATATCGGTAATCATCAGGTCTACGATGCCCACATCAAAGATACGTCCGGCGTTGAGGGCATCGATTATCGTCACGTCGGAACCGTCCCCAACGATAGTCAGGTCGACACCAACCACAATATTGCTTTCTTGGTAGGTACCTGCAGCAATCTTCACGATGTCACCAGTGACCGCAGTGGAGATCGCATAGGTAATGCTCTGACATGGTGTGATGTTACAAAACCCATTGTCCGCACCCGTAGCCTGATCAACATAGCGCGTAATCGCAACGACAGCACCGCTGGCGAAATATAGAACTAGCGTCGCTACGATCATGGAAAAACAGCGCAGTTTTGGTGTCCGCGCCATTGGGGATGCAATGGCGCCTTGTGTCTTATCTCGTCCGTACATTTTCTCTCTCCGTAAGTCGTGACTGAATCCCTTGATTTCCCGCGCGTGATTGAAACTCGGGAGATGTTCGATCTCGCGAGGCTTCGCATAAGCAGGTCGCACCATTCTTGCGATACACGAAACGGGCCAATTCGGGGTCCTGGATAATAAGCCGCAAAATAACAAGCGGTTGCGCGGACGGGCGGACCGTCGTCAGCAGAGTACCCATTTGGAAGTGTTTGGTGTGAACGGACGTTTTCCGGTAGCGCTCAGTGATGAGTGCGACTTTCTTGGGGAGCGTGAACCGATTAGCTCGTTTACGTCTATAAATTTGGTTCCTCAGGGTTATCTATGGGTAATACTGGCTAGATTTGTCAGCCGGACTCCGTGTGGACGGCCCGTGGATTTCACCCCGCCATCCCTGGCGAAGTAATCGTGTGGAAAATCCGTGGAATGTTCGTTGCCCTCGCATTCAACCGATTTCCCACCCTCATCCGCCGCCTGCCCACACGGCGCCGGAAACACTCGAGCAGGTTTGGCCTGGTTATTTGCAGGGATAGGTTTTCTGCTTAAAAGCGAGGGAAAACGTCTAGGAGTGCACCTGCTGCCCAGTTTTGGTAAAGATGAGTTTGCGACCTATCAAAACCAAACCCGAAAACGGAACTGTTCAAAACCTGGGGGTACCACGTCATTGTCCTCACCACCGCTAGACCATCCGCTGTTTTCGTTTGTCAGTAAATCGCGGAGGATGAGCATCGTGGCGTGGATTGTTGGGCTTGAGGAAGTCGTTGGCGGAAAGGTCGTCCGTCGGTCGAAAGTGACCACGTTGGATCGTCCCGTGCAGGTTGAAAGTTAAAATGATTTGGGGCCGCAATTGACGGATGCCAAAACGTTGCTGGCACGCATCCAAACCACGATTGTCACGCGCCAGATTGAACACGACGCCGAAAGACGGTCCGTGTGTTCCGATTGCGGGAAGCGTCAACAACTGAAGGATTATCGTCCCCGTCAGTTCGACACATTATTTGGCCGTATCGAGATCCGCGCCCCACGCTGTGATAGACCTGATTGTCAGTGCGACGATGCCTATGCAACAAATGCTGCGCCTTCTGCACTCCGCGGCCGTTCCACTCCGGTGTATGACGCAATACGCGCCAAATTGGCGGCGCAATTACCTTATCGCGCCGCGGCTAAACTGCTGGCGGAGTTGTGACCGGTCTCCGGCGGCGCAACGCATACCACCAATCGAAATCAGACGTTTTCGGTCGCGGCACAGATCATAGACCAGGGAACTGAGCGATTCGCGGTGGGTGACACTGAGGAATCGGCAGAGGCGTTGAATTTGCAACTGGATCACACCTATATCCGCGCGACGGACAACGAATCGACGCACCACTTGCACGTGCTAACAGGTGCGATCGGGCCAGACTACGGCGGGCTGAAACGACGCTTCGCATCGCTTGACGATCAACGGGAACCCGCCTCAATCGTGCGTGAACACCTGAACCAATCTGGCTATAAGCCGCACACCGCGCTCACGGCCTTGACCGACGGCGCTGAAGGGTTGCGCAATATCGCGCGCGCGGCATACAGCGAGGGTCCCCTCGTGGTGATCCTGGATTGGTTTCATCTGGCGATGCGGCTACGAACGTTGGAGGAGATCGCCCAAGGTTTACGCGCCCGCGTACGGACACACGCGGAGGCGAAAGTTAAAATCGCGGACGCCCTCGAGCACCTGCATTGGCGATTGCGGCACGGGAAGCTCGACACCCTTGCCGAATGCTACGAGCAAGTGAAAGTTGCGATCGGCGCCTTTAGACGCTATGCGAAGGGACGGTCGATGAGCAAAGCGCCGCGCGCCTTATTGACGAGGCTTCACGAACTGAAGTCTTACATCAACAACAACGCCGGCACCCTCGTCAATTGTCATCGTCGTCAGCAAGCCGGGCTTTGTGTTTCCAGTTGTGGTGCGCAGTCGACCATCGATTACCAGATTAATCACCGGATGAACAAGCGCCAGCAGATGCGGTGGTCACGCCGGGGGGGCACCTGCTTCTGCAGGTCAGGGCGGCGGTGCTCAACGGCGAATTCGATGCGCTGGTTCGACCCGTATCCGTATCGCGAACGGTAAAAAATCTTGAATCCGTTTCGCTCCCACTTACGGTATGACCCCCCGAGTTTCGAACACTCTCCTGCTCGAAGCGATTAACTGAGGATTCTAGGTTCAAGCAGACTCACTGCCGCCGACCGCTCCATCCAACACGGTCTGGAAATGGTTCGCGATGTCACACGGCCTGAAACCCGCGAGGCTGGCCCTGCGCTCTGACTGTATGGGATCGTGCGAAATTTTCTCGCGCTACGGGTCGATCCGGAGGTCGTGGCCATGCATCGGGTGATCATGAGCGAGGCCGCGTCCCTCCCACGTATCGCCGAATTGTTCTACGAATCAGGCCCGGCCGCGGCCAAACAGGCCGTGGTGGAGTTTCTGCGACGACAAGTCGAAGCCGGTCGCTTGACGATCCCATCCTAACGCCTGCCCTACGCCGCCCCACAGCTGTATGCGATGGCGCAGGGGATGTATCGCTAGGTCTGCGGCGGGGGCGGATACGGGATATTCCTGCTGCGCAGCTACAGGCCCATCTCAATCAGGTGGTGGACGATTTTCTGCTGCTGCACACGCGTCGGGTACCGGAGTAGCGCTCGTCGCTCAGTAGCGCGGAGGCACTCTAACCCTGATTATATTCATGAATTGAACTAAAAATGTATAACTTATAGTTCTTGTAGTTCTATTCATCTGGACGAAAATTACCGACGTAACATGAACAATTCATAAACATAAGGGGTAAGTCATGAATAGAAGCACTCGCGATAATACTCAAGTGATTGATCGACAGGTGTATCAACTGACCGTTGTGGCCAGCTACGCGCCGCTGGTCCTGATGCTGCTGGCGGCGCTCATGTTCATCTGACTAGCCAACGCCGGCCGACGTTACCTTCGCCCATCGGTGAGCCGGAGTCCTGTAACCGCACCGGCCGGTCGAGACGAAACGCTCGGCGGGCTGCAAACAGAAGCCGCTGCGGAGGTTGGAAACCGCAGCGGTGGTCAGGGTGCCGAATCGATATTAACGATGAGCGCCTGATAAGAAAGTCCGAACCAAACCGCCTCAACCTTCGACATGCGGGTTAGTCCGAACGCATATTCCAGATAAACCGAATCGCGATCCTTGTAATGCGCACACAGCTTTTAACCTTAATCTTCGGTCTGCTCGTCGGAATCACCATCGGCAGCATAGCGACAGGACAGAAGATGCCTAGTAAAGAAACGGCCACAACGCAGTCAAGCCATGACACAAAGGGCGAAGCTTCGCTGCTCGAGAGTCCTGCGGCAGGTGATCGAACCACGGCAGCCCCGGCAGCATCAGCCCGTGAGCCGGTACGGGAATCGCGGGACATTCATGCGATCGAAGTCGAGATCGGCCCCATGGGTATCGACGAGCGAATTCAGGTTCTAAATGCTCGCTGGGCGGCGCTCGACAGTCAGATCGACCGGCTTATGCGGCGCATCGACGGTCTAGAGGGACGCCTGCCGGACGCGCCGTTCGGCCGCGACGGTGCGAGCCCGAAGCAAGACGCCTTACCGACCGACACTCCCGACCAACAGCACTTTGCTCTGGTCAGCGCCGGGGTGCCCGCCAAAGTCGCAGACGACCTGGTGTGGCGGCAGTCGCAGCTGGAAATCGAGCGTCTGGAGTTGCGCGATCAGGCCGTACGCGAAGGTTGGTTCCGGACCGACCGCTACTTCGATGAGCTCAAGATGCTCAACGGTGCGTCGATCGATCTCAAAACCGAAGTCGGCTACGCCGCGTACGATCGCTATCTCTACGAAACCGGTGAGTTCAATCGAGTGCGTATCGAGTCGGTAATTCCGGGTTCAGTCGCTGAAGCGTCGGGCCTGTTGCCGGGGGATGTCGTCGAAAGTTATGACGGCAGGCGAATTTTCGATTTCACCGAACTGCGCAATGCCACCACCGACGGCGCGCGGGACGAGCCCGTGCCCGTGATCGTGCGCCGCGACGGCAGTGTCATCGCAACGACGTTGGCACGCGGGCCGATCGGCGTACGATTGACCCCAGCCGCCGTGCCGCCCGGCGACGGTTGATCGCCGAGCGGCAGTCCACGCGGAGTTATTTGGCGCCGATAACGCGACCGGCCGGCGACGACCGTCCTGAGCGTACGACCGCCACTCAAGGAACACACCCGACCACCGATACAAGCCTGATAGCTAGCTGTTTGATATTCACATCAAACGGCTAAACGCATTGATCGCCGGACGGCCAATTTGCGAATCGGCGCGGTCTGACCACCAACGGGTTTTAAGAATATGACAATGCTCAACAGGTTGAAGATCCGCTCCAGGCTGGCGCTCATGGTCGTACTCCCGCTCGCCGCCCTGGCCGGCTGCAGTCTGCTGGCCAATTTTTCGCTCGGTGACATCAAGGCCGGCACCGACCGTATTTACCAGTACCGGGTCGTGCCGCTGCAGCAGCTCAAGACCATTGCGGATGAGTACGCGGTCAAAGTGATCGACGCCGTCAACAAGGCCAACGCCGGGCGCTATTCCGCCGCCGATGCTAAACGCGACGTCGAAACGGCTCAAGCGAACGTTGCGCAGAATTGGCAAGCTTATCTGCAAACCACGCTGACCGCCGATGAAGAGCGGTTGGGCAACGAAGCCAAGGGTCTGTTTCGAAAAGCCGATGACGCGATCGCTGGTTTGCTGACGGCCTTGAGCGGGATAACGGGTAACGCGCGAGGAACGCTCGATGCGTTCGACGGCGCTCTATACGACACGATCGATCCCATCAGTAACAAGATCACGGAACTCGTCGAGCTCCATTTGCGTATGGCGGGCGAGGAAGCGGCCGCTGTCGAGCGCGTCTACACCCAATCGATCCGACTGCTGCTGCTGGTGACGCTGGTCATCGCCGCACTGCTGTCAATCGCCGGCCTGCTCATCTACCGCTCGATCATGGATCCGTTGAACCATTTCAAAGGCGTAATGGAGCAGGTCGAGACCAATTACGATCTGGTCGTCCGAGCCGACGAGACGAGCACCGACGAACTGGGTGTCATCGCCGCCGCGTTCAACAAAATGCTGAACCGGTTTCAAGGACTGGTGTCCGGATTGATCGATTCGTCCGTACGGGTCGCTTCGGCCTCCGAGGAAATGTCAGCGGTGCTCGAAAAATCCGTCGCGGGCGTGCAGCAACAACATCAAGGGACCGAACAGGCCGCAACTGCCATGGAGGAAATGGCGGCGACGGTGAACGAAGTTGCGCAAAGCACCGCCTCCGCGGCTGAATACGCGGCGACGGCCAAGGAAAACGCGGGTGAAGGCATGGACGCGGTCCGCGCGAGTATCGAAGCGGTCGAAGATATGGCAAGCCAGATCGCGCGGGCCGGCGAATCCATCGAGTTGCTGCGCAAGGACAGCGTCAATATCGGTACCGTGCTCGATGTCATACGGGGGGTTGCCGAACAAACCAACCTGCTGGCCCTCAACGCCGCTATCGAAGCCGCGCGGGCGGGAGAGCAGGGGCGCGGCTTTGCGGTGGTCGCCGACGAGGTGCGCACGCTCGCCCAGCGCACCCAGGACTCCACGCACGAGATCGAATCGTTGGTGGAGCGTCTGCAGGGCAGTGCGATCAGCGCCAGTCAGGCCATGGAGTCCAGCAGCGACAAAGTCGGTTCCACCGTTGCCCTGGCGAATCAGGCCGGGAAATCGCTCAGCCGCGTCACCGAAGAGGCAGACCGGATCAACGATATCAACATCCAGGTAGCCAGTGCCACCGAAGAGCAGGCGACCGTTGCCCAGGACATCGGTCGCGCCGTAATCTCGATTCGTGATATCGCGACCGAAACGGCCGGCGGCGCGGATCAAATGATTGCCGCGGGTCGCGAGCTTGCGCAACTGGCCTCCGAAATGAGCGATCTGGCCCGCGCCTTCCGCATCGCCTGAAGACCGAACGCCGTAGACGTGCCTCTCGCCCACCGTCGGCTGGGAGAGGGGACCGCCACTACGCCCTTCACCGCGAGCGGGTTGGGGTGCGGCAATCAAATCAAGACAATGCCCTGCTTCTCCCGTAGCGGGGAATCTTTATCCACGGCCCGGGCACTTCCTCGATGAGCACTTTGAACCACTACGGTTGTGGTCGGGAGGCCCGTCGATATGGGCAAGAGCGCTTAGAGCGTTTTGAGATACTCGACCAGGGTTTGCTTGTCCCGGTCCGGCAGAGCCGTTGCGAAATCGTGGCCGTCGTTGCTGCCGGCCTGCGCCCGAGTGTCGTAGATGACGCCGTGTTCCTTCGCCTGGGGTCCATTCGAGACGAAGCCGACGTTGTCCGGGTCGTAGACATCGTAACCGCGCCAGAAGGTCTTCGGTCGTTGTGCTGGTGCATCCAGCAGATCCCGTAGCGTGGGCACCGAGCCATTGTGCAGGTACGGCGCTCGCAGCCAGATCCCGTCGAGAAACTGGGCGACATAGCCGATCAGGGGTTCCTCGACCAGCCCCCGGCGTTCGATCCCCATGGCCTGCGCGACCTGGTTGGCTTCGGCGGCGGCGGTTTCGTTCCAGGTATCCATCCGCCCGCGGTCCGTTCCGGTCTCGGCGATCGGGATGCGCGTACCGGTTCGCTCGCTGGCATGACAGCGGGCGCAATGCGCATCGAACACGGCTTTTCCCGCTTCGGCCCGGACCTGATCGATCGGGAAGGGGTAGCGGGGCGCCGGCTTGTTTGCCAGATAGCCCAACAACCAATCGATCTGCGATAGAAAGTCGTCCATATCGTGCGGTGCGGCGCCCAGCAGACCCAACGCCGAGTCGATGATCACCGAATAGGCGTCGTGGCTGTCGCCGGCGAAATTCATGCGATGCCCCGCGTCGTGCTGATACTTTTTCAGGTTCCACACCGAGGGCATGTCCGTGGGGCCGAAGCTGTCGTCCATCGGCCATTGAATCATGAAGTACTTGGTCAGGTTCATGGCGTCGTCGCGCCCCGGTCCCCACTCGGGAAAATCGTGACGGTAGATCCATTCGAACTGTGCCTCGCGTTCGATCAGCGCCTTGCGGGTCAAGGGAACAATCAGAAAGCGATAGGCGAGGCGATCGATCCAGTCAAGATCGGCGGCCAGATTGATCTCACGCATCAAGGTGTCGGCATTGAAGCGCGGGTCCTTGGCGCAGTCGATCAGAAAGCGGAAAAATGCCTCCAGGTCCAACGTGTGGTTGGGCCCGGTGGTCACATAGACCGGGTTTTCGTCATGCCTGGTGCGATAACTCGCGGTGTGGCAGGCGGCGCAGTTATTGGCTACCCGCTCGAACCCGATCCGGCGTTTAGTGAATCCCACTGGTAGTTCCTGACCTGGTTCCCACAACGCACCCAACGCGGCGTACCCGCCCGGACCGGGCAGCTTGTCCGGAAACACCCGCGGCAGGACATAGAAGATCCAGTACGGAATGCCCGCGTCGTGTTCCGCGCCGATCGAGCCGTACTTGAAGCGCATATCCGGGTCGTCGAGCACGGTTGGCGGATATTCGCGCAGCAACCGGTTCCAGCCGACATAGGCCACGACGACCACTGCGATCAGACTCAGGGGCAGCAGCAGCTGCAGCCATCTCGGCCAGTCTCGGTAGCGGAGCATGCTTATAGCGGTTTCTCCCGAATCCGGATCAAAAGGTTTTCAGGTATTCGATCAGTGCCCACTTGTCGCGATCGGGTAATTCGGTGCCGTAGGCGCTGCCCTCGTGGCCCGAATTCGCATTGCCCGCGACCCGGGTGTCGTATAGAAAGTATTGCCGGCCGTTTTCCGCCTCGACGTCATGCACGAACCCGAGCATTCGCGGGTCGTACAAATCGTTACCTCTGCGGAACGATACCGGTCTTGCCGATGCGGGCTGCAACAGATCCCACATCGACGGCACCGAACCGTTGTGCAGATAGGGCGCGCGCAGCCACAGACCGTCCAGAGGCGCGTTGGCGTAGCCGAAGGTCTTGCGAAAATGCTTGAAGCGGTAATCGGTCCGCGCGTAAGGCGTGTTGAGATTGGCCGCGAGCTCGGGCGTAAAGGAGTTCAGCCGATACGGATCGGTACCGATTGCGTGCAGCGGGGTGACCTTGCCGACCCGTGCACCGGAAAAATCGCTGCCGCTTGCGCCGTGACATTCGGCGCAATACCCGGCGTAGACCGCCTTGCCGCGGGTCGCGAGTTCATGGTCGACCGGGTAGTAGTCGGCGAACGCGGGCGGTCGTGCGGTGGCATTCCAGCGCTGGATGCGAGCGAGGCTGGCGTGATCGATCAACCGCGGTGTGGCGCCGGTACCGAACGAGGCGTTGAGGTTGCGTTCCTCCACGCGGTCGTTGTTGCCGTCCCAATGCAGTTGCATGCCCTGCTTGGCGGCCTGGTTCCAGATGGTCGGAAAGTCGGCCGCACCCAAACGCTCTTCCTCGCGCAGGCGTTCGACGGGAAAGTTGTACACCGCCTTGGCGGAATTGAAGGTGTCGACACGGCCGGGACCCCAGTCGGGCTGGTTGTGTACAAAGCGCAAGCGCCCCAGCAGTCCGGCCACCCCGTCGCGCATCAGATGCACGGCGAGCGGGTAGACAATATAGCGGTCCAGCAGGTCGAGGTCGGCGCCCGCGGCTTGGATGCGCGGCACGATCTGGGTCGGCGTGAAGCGTCGGTCGGCCGCGCATTGATACATGAACTTCTCGAACGCCATCAGATCCAGCGTGTTGGCGCCCATGCCGACCACCAGCATGGGGTCTGCGGCGGGCGCCGTGCGCACCGTCGAGGTATGACAGGCGGCACAGTTTAGAAATACCCGGTCCATGCCCAGGTGCCGGCGCCGCGACATGCCGACCGGCAGATCGTTGCCGGGTTCGTAGATAAGCCCGACCGACGCGAAACCGTCGCCCGGTAAATAGTCGCCGCAGATTTCGGGCAGGACCCGCCATACCCAGTAGGGAAAGCCCAGATTGCGCTCGCCGCCGGTCGATCCGTATTTGAAGTGCTCGACCGGGTCGTCGTAGCGTACGGGCTCGTCTTGCAGAAAGCGAAAACCAAGCAGCACGGCAACCACGCTGATCAGCGCCAGAACGACTGCGACGCCGATGCGGCACCAGGGCAGTGGCTGCGAGGAACGAGCAGGTTTCATTGCGCTTTCCTTTGGCGGTTTCATGCGTTGGGCAGACAGGCCCTGAGCGTGTGGTAGTCGCGTGTCAGCAGCTGCTCCAACGAGGGCAGCGCTTGTCCGCTGTCCAGCGCGATTGCGTCCAGGGTTTGCTGCAACGATTGGTACAGCGCGCTTTCGGTCCAGGATTGGTGATCCAAGCCCAGATCTGCGACGGCGTGTTGCGGGGGCATCGGCGTCTTGCCTCTCAGCTCCGGGCCAATCAACCACATACCCAGGCGGTACTTGATCCGTTCGCCGCAATACGCCAGTCGCGACCGTGCCTCATCAACCGGTCCGGCTAGAAAATTGGGCGGGAACCGGGTGCTGGACCGGTGGCATGCCGCACAGGCTTTGAAGAAAGGCGCCGCTCCCGGCAGGATATCGGCCGAGTCGGGGCGTTCGACGTGCACCGGCGGCAAGGCGCGGTCTTGGATGCAGCACCACTCGCGCGGGTCCATACGCAAGGCCTCGAAGAGCGCCTTCAACGTCACCGCGCGGCGGAACGGCCGGTCGGAAAATGCGTCATGGCGTTGCTGGACCAGGCGATCAACGGCCGAACTCACGGCGGTGAAATCGTTGCGCAGCGTCACGATCAGATAGCCGTCCGTGGTCCGCCCGCCCTCGAGGCCAAACGCCAGGGTGTCGATCGCGTCGCCGGTTCGCAGGCGCACCTTCAAACCTTGACTTGAAGTATATGGTCGGAGCAGCAAGCGTTCACCCTCCCGCTGCCCCTTCAGTTGGAGACCGGTGACTGTGTCGTCGCGCAGTTCGAACAGGGCAAGCCGGCCGTCGAACTGGTCGCCGCCGCTCTGGTACAGGCGTCCATTGATGGTGATCTCCGGAGCCGAACAGGAGAACTTCAACACGCGCTTCGCCGCGCGCGTCTTGTCGCGCAATTGACAGGCGACGCTCAGGTGGTGCTGTGCGGCCGGCTGGGAGTCGAGAAACTTACTGAGCTCCTCGATGTCCGCGGCGCTGAAAAACTCGGTCAGTCCGGTGACGGCCGTGGCCACCGCTGCCGCGGGTGTGGGTTGCCACGACGATTTGGGCGCCCTGGGCGACAAGGGCTCGAACCTGGCGTGGATATCCGAGGCGAAGCCGAAGCGAACGATGTCGTCGGAAAGGTTGCTCAGGATTTCGCGCACCGGACTGCGGTTGGGGATGTCGGCGTCCACCCGCAGCAGCCCGTCGGGCCAGCGCCCGGTACCGGCCGATTCAAAAGGCCGGAGCACCGCCGCGGCGGCGCCACGGAAGGTCTGATCGAAGTCGCGGGCGGCGCTTAGCGCCGCTTGCAGGGCCGCCAAGAACAGCGCGCCCCGGCAGCGGCTCCCCGGTGCCCCCGCGCCGCAGCCGCTACGCCACAGATACTGGGTGAGCGCAAACTCGTTGGCCCGATCGGTGGCGTTGTCGATCGCGTAGGCAACGTCCACCGTCTGGTGAAGCGGAATACCGTAGAAATCGCGTCCCTGCTTGTGCAACAGGCGGGCGACGGCGGCGTTGGCGTTGGTTTCGTCCCACAGCGGCCGCGCAAAGATCGGTGCAGCGTTCTGGTGGCATGCCCGGCACAGGCGGCGGGGCGCATAGACGACCCGCTTTTCTCCGTCCTGCCGATAGTCGCGCACGACCTGAAATTCGAACCGCCCCGCGGCTTCGTTGTAGCTGATGACCTCGAGCACCGCGGCGGCTTCCATATAACCCAGATACAGTCGATCACGAAGCAGCATGGTTGCTTCGGCGGGCTTGCCGAGCGGTTCGCCATCGACGGCGACGACCGCGCGCGGCGAGGCGAAGTACGCGGGTGCCGCGGCGTCGCGCTGCAACGAACGGCCGAGCGGAATCAGAACCTTCTTCAGCGGCCGGTCGAGATAGGCGTTGCGGCTCAGACGCTGTTCGATACGCTCGATCAAGGCCTCGAGGGGAAAGGGCACGTCGTAGCGGCCGCTGGCGCCGACCAGATGATCGAACAGCGAGCGCCCGACCGGCGGCGAATCGGGCTCCTCGGCCTGCGGATCGACAACCCAGACCGGGTCGCCTGTCGCCGGCGCCGCCAGCGACAAGGCGAACACAACGGCGGCAGCGATCCTGGTCACTGCTTCGAGGCCAATACCTGACGGGATTGCTGCGTGCCGGGCCAGCAGTCCTCCGTAACGCGACCGGTAACCAGGAACGCGGGTGTTTGCACCTCGGCGACCTTTTCGTTGTAGAGCGTGAAGTTCAGGAGGAAGGTATGACCCATATAGGCGCGGCCGAGATAGAAGCCCGGGCGTACCATGCGGATTTCGTCCCTGATCTGCAGTCCCCGCCGGCCGGCGAGGAAATCCGGCCGCTCTCGATAGCCCTCGATCACGTCGTTGAACGCGTAGTCTATAACGATGGATTCGCGTCGCGAATCGAGCAGACTTTGGCCGCAGTACAGCTTGGCGGGGAACAGCAGCCACGCGTCGTCCTGAATCAGTCCGAGCAGCTTGCGGCCCGGAATGTCGGTCTTGGGCAAAGCGCCGGGATCGTCGATCACCAGCTTCAACAGTTGGCGGTCTTGGATCATGTTGCGCAGGACTCGCTCTTCACGATAGAAGACCTTGCCTTTCCACAGCAGTTGACCCAGTGTCTCTATCTTCTTCAGCTTGATCCGGACGGCCAAGCCCTTAAGTCCGCCCATGAGTTCTGAGAGTCGTTTCGCCCCACCGCCGTCAGCAAAGAAGAATGCCCCGTTGTAGGCGCCGTGGGGAATCGGCCCGGCCGTCAAGCGGGCATAGATCTGGTCGACCTGCTCCTGATCGAACGTTTCCAGGTTGGCCGGCGTCAGCTTCATCAGATCGTTGCGGGTCAAGGGCAGTTCGTGTTCCACCTGAGCCAGCGCAGGTTTTGTAGCATATCCGTCGCCGTACGTCAGAAAGGGGATGTCGGGGCTCTGCGCCTCGCAACCCAGGAGCACGATACCGACGATCAGGATGAATGAATGAGTCGCGTTGTGCATGGTGATGTCCTCTTACAACGTGGCCAGGAACGCGGTGAGCGCCCGCTTGTCGTCCTGCGCCAGGGCTTCGCCAAAGCGGTGGCCGGCATTTTCGACCGTCGCCGTGCAGGTGCTGTACAAGCGACTGAGCAGTGGCAGTTGGTCGCCGGCGATCTTTACCGCCTGATCGGGTGCGGCCAGTATCGCTTGGGTCAGCGCACTGATCGTCTCGGCGCTGGCGGCCGCATCGCCCCGACCGACGCGCTGTTCCAGTCGATCCTGCAGTTTGTCGCCGTCGATAACGGCCAATACCAGATCGTTGAGCAGCGCCTTGTGTTGAAAACTGCCGTACAAGCCCGCCGGCGTACCGGCCGGTATCTCTATTTCGATGCCCAGCAGTTTTTCCTGCTCGCCGTCCCACAGCTTCGGACCAACGGCGCGCTTGATGGGCTTGTCGATCAAGGTCGTCTTGGGAATCCGTTGATCCGGATTCAACAGGCTTTCCACCGAGGCCAGAAAAAGTCGGTAGCGACCCTCGACCGAGGGATCGTACTTCCAGCAGCCGGGCGGGTCGGACAACGGCTTACCCGAAGCATCCACGTAGGGGGAACGATAAAACTCGTCCGCCGGGTCAGCGGGCTTGCCGCACAGCTCCGGGCCGATTGCGTTGTTGTGCATGAAGGGTGCATGGGCCCACAAATCCACCAGCGACACGTTGCGGTAGTAGCCGCGTCCGCCGCCGGTTGCATCGTTTAGGTTCGCGTCGGGCGGCTTGGCGCGGTAGGTCTCGGACGCAAACTCTTCCCAGATATGCCCTTTCATGTGATTGGAATGCAGGGCACGGCAACCGTAGGTGCCCACTTCAGAGACCGGGGTCGAGACGTCGTTGCCCAGCCAGTCCTGGTTCACGCCGGCGCGCTTCGACGCCTGGTGAAAGTCGCGCGTATCTACCGGACCCTGCTGCGACGAATGACATCGGGCACAGTTCTCGGCGAACACCTGGCGGCCGCGCGCCACCTTGCCGGGTCCGTACTCCGCTTCCAGTGCATCGATCCAGTCGCCCAGGTCCTCCAAGCCTTGCGCCTGCCATAGCGGGGTGGAGTAGCCCTCGCGGGAAAAGAGGAAGTTGACGATGTTGCCGGCGCGGTCCTCGATCGCCCTGAAGTTCGGACAATCGCGGCGGCACTGGCCGATGTCGAAGGGCGTCTGGCCGAAGTTGCGCTGCGCGGAATCCATTTGATAGAGATCGGTCAAATGATTCAGCCAGCACTGTTCGGAGCAGGACCCGATATTGATATAGACGCGCTGCACCGCGAGATCGGCGCCGACCGAATCGCCGCCGCCTTTCAGTATATGGTGCACCGTTTGCGGCCGTGCGCTCCTTTCCCAGCACTTGCCCGGATTGTCCGGTTCGCACCAGCAGCTGCGGTCGTTCGCGTCGGCCGCACAGGCGTCGGTGGCGCGCCAGCGATCGACCAGTTCGTCGTCGAACACGGGGCGCTGCACCAGATTGACCAGGGCGTTCATCGTGCCGGGGTTGTTTATTTGATCGGTGGGGACGGCCGAGGTATCCACCGCGCCGGGACGTGTATGGGAGAACACCTGCCACTGCAGGCTGTCGGGGCTCATACCCGATACCATCAGTTCGGACATCCGGGTGTACTGGTTGCCGACCGTACCGCGCAGGTTTTCCCATCTCGGATTGGCGGTGTCCTTTGGCGGGTTTGCGGGGTCGAACGCGATATGGCAGGCGCCGCAGGCCATGCCGATCAGAAATGGCGGCTCGACCGATCCGTCGGCCAGGCGCCGGCTACGATAGTCGGCCCGCGAGGGATCCTGGGAGATGGTGCTCGAATATCCGTCCCAGGTCCCGAGTGTGCCGCCGTTCAGCTCGCGCCAGCGGGTTGGCTCGAATCGCGGATTTGGAAATTTCCGCAAACCCATGGCGCCGGTAGAGGTACCGAAGGCAAGGTAGCAGGAGTCTGCGCGCCGGTCGGCAGGATCATCGGTCGGCGCGTCCTGGAAGTCGCAGGCGGGATCGCGATAGCCCGGCTTACCGACGAACGGCAGCAGTTCCGCGTCACCGTAACACCAGTCGAAGCCGTAGGTTTCTTCGTAGCTCTTGGCGGGACAGCCGTTCGAGCCGGGCCTGCAACAACCCGGGTTGTTGACCAGGCCCCAGATATTGAAACGTTCGTCGCGCTTGTCGCTGCGCAGCACCCGCCACCAGTCGATCAGGATGCCCATGCGTTGCTGAAAGACATAGGTGTGAAAGCGATCGTTGCCCGCAGTCGCCTTGTACCAGATTTCGCGGCCCGCACGTTCGGAAGGGCTGAGGTCGGCCGCCCCCGCGTGAAAGCCGTCGTCGTTGAATGCGGTATAGCCGTCCGTTTCGTCGGCCGCCGCACCGCAGAGCGCTACGATTGCTGCCATTAGTAACGCGACTGCAGGGATCGTCAGGCGCATTGGCTTTCCCCCAAAAGTGCACAAGTTGCCGTCGATGATGTCGAGTCGCCGCCATTGTGCGCACCATCGAGCGGTGATGGGGTAAATCTAGAACGGAGGGATTGCTACGGCAGGTAAATATATCGCCATGAAAAAGCAAATAAATACCGAATGCCGAATGCGGAGGTCAAGGCTGCGTCTCAATCGCGTATCGAGAAGATCAATTCATCGCGAGACGGCGATGCGGCGTCGCTGACGGAAACCTCGAATCGCTGCAACCTCTTTTTCACCGACGCCCATTGAATCAATTCCTATGAGCATGGAGAATGTCCGGCGAAATTCGCGGTCTCAGTTATCAACCGGCACCGCGCATGACCAGGCGGTGACCTCAAGGTAAGGAGAGAACCATGCGCTCCGCAGATCCGGGGAACGAACGGCCCCGCGGCCCGATGCGCGGCCGCGTATCGGCGGCGATCGTCGCCGCCATCTCGGTGGGACTAGCCGATAGCGGGGCACCTGTCTGTGCCGACTCCGTTTATCGATGGCTCGATGCACGGGGAGTCCCGCATTTCAGCGACCAGCCGCCACCGCGCGGGGCACGGTACCCGGAGCAGTTGAACACCCCCAACTATGCGCGCACGCCTGGCTTGCCCTACGACTACCCCTACTCGATCGCCAATCAGCTGCAGCGGCTTGAGGCATACCGCAGCAAGCTGGCACGCGAGCGACTCGAACAGCGGCGGGCCGAACAAGGGTACCAAGACCGAGCGCGCGAGCAGGAGCTGCGGGAGCATCAACGTGATGCCCCGGAGCCGCCCTCCGTCAGCGTCGACCCGGCTCCCTACCCGGGACAATGGGGGGCGCCGCGGCACAGGCATGCCTGGCCCGTTCGCCCGACGCGTCGCGCAATGGACGACCGCGACCACCCGGCGTTCTGGCCGACACGCCCCAGGGGCACGGCGAAACCGCCCGCCGGGGCCAGGGAGAGCAGCGCAAAGGCCGGTAGTCTGCGGCAGACAACAGGCGGTACCGCTTATCCGTAGCCTGCGGTACGAAAAATTCGCCCGCACATCAAACAGTAAGCGTGTTACAGACAGAGTCCGTTCAGGCATGCCAGGTAAGGGATACGGTACGCGCGTTGCGCTTTAGGGTAGTGGTTGAGCAGCACCCTGACGCAGCGCATTTCGACAACTGTTGCAGCTGACCCGAGATTCGCTGCGCGAATCCGATCGAGGACGGCGTGGATGGAATTTAGACCGCAGCGGGTCGATCAGACCAGTTGGCGACACTGGCTCAAAGAGGGAGTGGCCCTGTCGTCACGTCGCGCGGCTTTGTTTGTGATCTTGACCATGGCGACGGGTTCGCTGCACTTCCTGCCGCGCCCGCTCGGTTTCATATTCATGGCGATAGTGCCACTGATGCTCGGGCTTGGTACGGTCATCGCGTATTGTGCCGACACCTCAAAGCCGATCGTTGTCTTTTTCGGACGAAAGCCGCTTGTCGTCTGGGTGCGCATCGTTATTGTCGGTTCCGTGCCTTGGCTCCTGTTCGTCGCATTGTCTGCGATTGCTTCATGGTTGATAGGTTCCGGCGAACCGCCGGTTTTTGACGGTCGAGCTGGAGGATCGATATTCGCAGAAGCGAGCATGTCCGTGATGGCGGCCATGTTTATCTGGTTCGCGACGCTGGGTTGGTGGATCTGGTTCATGGTTCCGCTCATCGTGATCGCCGAGTTGCCCATTCTCGAATCCATCGATCAGGTTGAAGAAGCGCTTACGCTGAATCGATTCGCGTACAAAGTCATCGCGGTGGCTGCCGTGTCGACATTGCTTGGCGAGATAAACCCGGTGTTGGTATTTCCTTGGTTCGCCATCATTACCAGTGTGATGTACGTCAGCTTTCGCCAAATATGGTGGGGGCGGCGCGACAATCTTCCCAAGTCAGCGGCGAAGGAGAACGCACGTGTCCTGTCGCGTCGTAAAGTTGCCTATAAGAGCCATCGGCAGCGGACACCCGAGCCGCGGGGACGATGCGCTCGGGCCGCTGTGTATCGAACGCCTGGCGGCATTGATTTCAGGCAGCCGGTATAGTTCCTGCCTCGACGGTTACGTCCTCGATTCCTAAAAGCGTGAGCGGAGCCGTAATCACTTGCGTGGTACCAGACGACTCCGTCACGGTCGAACTGGCGCCGGTAGTCTCCTCGACGCTCAGGCTGAGATTTAAAACCTATCGGCGGATCCGCGCTGCATCCATCCGATGAGCCGTCGTTATCGTCCGATACTGAGTTCGAATTTTTTCACGGTGATCGCGCCGCGCAATGCGACCGCGCGCAATCTCCACTGAGTTCGTCTTGGCGCCTATGTAGGAGGGTTGACGAATCTTGTTCGGTTCTTCGCGATGTACGCATCCGCCGCCGCAAATTCGGACGAGAAAAAATCGGCAAAGATGATCGAAAGCGCCGTCGCTAATTTTGTTAAAGATATTAAATCGTGCAAACCACCGTTTCGTTCCCTAATCGAAAATATCGCATGGGAAGTACATAAAGTACCGGGCATAAACGTCGTTAACGTCAGTAACAAAATTTCACGGTCGAGTTATCAAACATGCATATCTTTGCGGCACTGCGTAGATATCTGCATAAACCAGTTCACTTGCGTAGGAAGTCCAACGTGTTTAACTATCATCTGGGAATCAATCTGGGCCATGATCGAGCAGCCTCGTTGGTGCGCGACGGAGAAGTTATCGTCGCTATACACCAGGAGCGGCTGGATCGACGCAAGCATAGCGTCGGCGTACTCCACCAGTCTGCGAATGATTTCTCGCAAGTGCAACCGCCCGACGAAGCCATTCGTTATTGCCTTGATTACGCCGGGATTGCGCTGTCTGAAGTAACGACCATCACGGCGAACATGCCCGGAATCGACTACGGTCCCGAGATTCTTAGGCGTAAGCTTTCGCCGGAGCTCTCTGATCGAGTGCTGAAGGTGCCAAGCCATCACCTTGCGCACGCGTACAGTGCGTACTGGCCGTCTGGATTCGAAGATGCCCTGGTCCTGGTCGTCGATGCCAGTGGCAATACAACGCCGGATCGAAAGACCGAATCCTACACCTTGTATGAAGCGCACGGTAACGAACTGACCGAAGTTTACAGTCACAAGGTACCTGCTCATCTCGCTTCGCTTTCCACACTTGGCTTCGTATACGAGTACATTTCGCGAAAAGCCGGATTCCAAACCAAGATCGGTTCCACAATCACGGTACCCGAAGCGGGGAAGCTCATGGGTCTTGCCTCCTACGGCGGGCCGCAACACAAATGGAATCGTTGGTTCAAGGTTAGCGAGAACCGCGATGAAGTGGGCATATCGGCCTACGATATCTTTCTGGAGGTCGCTGCGCTCGAGAAGCAATATGACAACGACGAAGGCAAGGCATACCTGCGCCCTTATCTGGTGGACTTGGCCAGCAAGGTTCAGAACGAACTGGAAGAGGCCCTGTTGCACATCGTTGCTCGCGCGGTACGTAAGACTGGATTGCGGAAATTGTGCCTCGCCGGAGGCGTTGCGTTAAATTCTGTCGCCAACTTTCGGCTGTTCCGCGATCTGGAGCTCGACGACATATTTATATTTCCTTCAGCTGGCGACGCAGGCATTGCGACCGGTTGTGCCATGTGGGCATACGCGAACCATGAATACAAACCGCGTCGCGTTCGGCTCACGCAGGCCGCACTGGGCAAGAAGTATCAAGTCAGTGAAATAGAAGTAGCTTTGGCGAAGTATTCAGATCAAACCGAGGCCAAAATGTTGTCTGGGGAAGAGGCGATCAAGCGTACCGGTGAAGCCTTGATTAAAGGGCACATCGTCGCCCGCTTCGACGGGCGCTCTGAGTACGGACCGCGCGCCCTAGGCAACCGCTCGATCATGACGGATCCTACGTTCGCGCAAATGAAAGACGTGGTCAATGCTCGAGTGAAGTTTCGCGAAGCCTTTCGCCCCTTCGCGCCGGTCATTCCCGAAGAACGCATCTCGGAGGTGTTCGAGCAGAAGGTCGCAAGTCCCTTCATGCTGCTTGTCTCGCCGATCAAGAAGGAATTCCACGATAAGATTCCCGCCGTAACGCACTACGACGGTACGGGACGGGTACAAACCGTTACGAAAGAAGACAACCCGTTCTTCTACGAGATCTGCCATCTTCTCCCGAAGCTGCGCGGTGGACCTCCTGTTTTGTTGAATACGAGCTTTAATGTTGCGGGACAGCCGATTGTCGAAACACCCGAAGAAGCAATTCAGACCTTCTTGTCCACCGACATCGATTACCTGTGCCTGGACAACTATTGGATCTCCAAGCGCAACACGCCGGTTAAGACGTACGAAGAGCACTTGCAGCTCGTCAATGACGACACGTTGCCGAAGGGACTCCCGGCGGGAGCTCCGTCTGTGTTGAGTATGATGGCTCGGCTAGATCGAGCACTGTTCTGGGGAGACACCGATCAATTGGACTGGTCAATCGATGAATTGCGCGAGCTTTCCAAAAAGGGTGCGCGGTTCAAAGAAACAAGCTCGTTGTTTCCCGATAACCCGTTTCGGCGTTCTTTCGAAACACAGTTGTCAAAAGACGTTGTACTTATCCTCGACCCGCTGGGCCAGTCGGTACTGTCCGACGTAAACGGTAACACGGGATCCGCGAGTTATTCGTTCGATGAAGTCAAACTATTGATGGCCATTCTCTCGAACACACCTGATCAAACGGAGCTATTGCGTATTGAACAGCAGCGTACGACTCAGGAATGGGACGAGCAGGTCGCCTGGGCGATAGAGCAGCTGTCCGCGTTTCGACTGAAACCCGGCGCCTGGTTGGACAGGTCGCTGCCAGAAGATTCGCCATTGACCGGAAATGAAGTTCCGATTTCCGAAGCAGCGGCCGCTTCATCTTAGAGAGAATTCAGTTGGCTGATTGAGGTCTCTGACGTCTGTTTATCTGACATTACGATTTTTCTTACTGAGTTAATCACTATGGAATCACATGCGGTAGAGCGACCGTCACAAAAAGGCAAGTTGAGCAACCTCCATACAATGTATCCGGAGACGTATCGGAACTCGGAAAAAACCTTCTGGCCGTTCGAGGATGCTGCATTCTCGGCGTATATAAGTCTCAAGAATTTTCGGGGGTTTCTTCAGGATGCAGGGTATAACGAAGCAAGGATCTGCGAACTTCTAAAGGTCAAGTCGCTACAGAAGATCGAGCCGACGCATTTGCACTATTACGATCGTTTTCAGTTGCCGCATGACGACCTCGGTGACTTGATTCGTTTGTTCCTCCTGCGCGTCAAGTTCCCGGAAATTCGGATGCGGGAACTGCTGTCAAGCGAACTCTTTGACCTGCTTTTCAAGCTTGGCGTGCTG
>CBDUNM010000068.1:0-24131 GCA_965368585.1 uncultured Chromatiales bacterium
TCTTTTCGTCCACTCGCTATTCCTCACAGACCAAGCATCAACACTGGCGCTCAATATACACAAACCCTTCGCCAGATAAACCCGGCACGCAGCACACCAACCGTATGACCCAACAATGACTTGACGCGACCAGAACAAGCCTTCAAGTTGTCTGCTCGGACCAGCCGCCGTCTTGCCACGGACTTTGGATCCTTCGAAAAATGAATGCACGTCCGTCTATCGCCATCCTGGTCCTGACCATCTTCAGCTTCGGTAATCTATACGTTCCACAACCGCTGCTGCCCCTGCTCGCCGCCGATTTCGGCGTATCGGCCGCCGATGCCTCACTGTTGATAACGGTCACGATGTTGCCTCTGGCAATCGCGCCGCTGGTCTACGGTTACATCCTGGAAGGATTTCCCGCACGCCGAATGATCACTATCGCAGGTGTGGTGCTCGCCCTTTGCCACGCCGGGGTAGCCATCGCCGACCAGTGGTGGCATCTCGTGGTGTTGCGCAGTCTCGCCGGCCTCTGCCTGCCCGCGGTTTTTACCGCCTTGATGGCCAGCATTTCCGCGGCCGCGCGCGACGATCAGGTTCGTCAGGCAATGGCGTGGTACATCGCCGCCACGATTACCGGTGGCTTCGTCGGTCGCGCGCTCAGCGGTCTTCTCTCCGACCTGTTCGATTGGCGCTGGGTGTTCCTCTTCTGGGCCGTTGGCATATTGCTGTCTACTATCACCCTGCGTCTCGATGATCACGTGGAAAGTCGCTTTGAACGGCTGCGGGCACGCGTGTTCGTCGAAGTTCTGGCAACGGCGGGTTACCGTGGCGCCTATGCGGCGATCTTTTGCATATTCTTTGTATTTGCCGGCTTCTTGAATGTCCTGCCTTTCCGCCTCGAATCCTTATCCAGTTCGGTCAGCGGCACTGCCATAGGCCTGGCCTACGGTGGTTATCTCATGGGTATCGTCGTCACATTGGGCGGGCAGCGAATAACCGATCTGTTCAACTCCGAACGCCGTCTGTTCGCACTCGGCGTATCGCTCTACGCGCTCGGAATCGCCTGTTACTGGGTCGAGCACCCCGCCGCCATTTACGTGGGCATGTTTCCGTTTTGTGCAGGCATGTTTCTGCTGCACGGTCGCTTGTCCGGATATGTAAACCACCTATCGCGACGCCATCACGGCGTGGTCAACGGACTGTATATCGCCAGCTACTACATGGGCGGCACGATCGGATCATGGGTGGCGCCGGAGGTATATCGCACGTTGGGCTGGACGGCTCAGTTGGGATTGCTCGTCGTCGCTCTGGGCGGCGCGGCCGCGGGGCTGCTTTTCATGTTTGGCCAGATCGAGCGCGCCGCTAGCGGTAGACCGGGATGACAGTCCGCATCGGGATCAAACCTCCGCTACGATCAGCGGCACGTACAGTTCATCTTCGCTCAGCCCGCCGTGCACGCCGACCAGATCGTGGTAACGCTCCTGTACCAACCAGTCCTTCAGCACATAGTGCTCTTGCATCAACAACACACGATCCCCGATGCGCTGGTGCAAACGCGGATGCGGCTCACCGAGTCCGAACCAATGCGACCCGAGCAGGTCAGGACTCGCGTAGGCCCGCGCCTTAGCTGCGAAATGTTGATCGATATAGTCGTCGAACGCGCGCTCGCATCCCGGCCGAAGGTAGCAGTAGACGGAGCGAGATTCGCCGCAGAGGGGTAACACCAAGGTATTTTCCAACTCGGGGTGATCGTCCAACTGAATTCGATCCGGCGGTGTGGTGTCGACCTGACCGTGATCGGCGCACAGCACCACCAGCGTGTCCGTTCCTTCGAGTTGCTTCAGCAACATCTCGAATGCCCGATCCAACACCAGCAGATGCTGCCGAGCCACGGCGCTACCCATACCCGCTCTGTGTCCCAGTGTGTCCAGCTCCGGCCAATAGGCATAGACGAACTTGCGCGTCGCGCTGCGCAGCGTCGCCAAGAGCTGCGCAAACATTTCGTCCAGGTTCCGATAGCTGAGCAACTGCGATTTACCAAGGTGCGCAAGATTGAAATCGGAGTGCGCGATATATGCCGGCGACAAAGTATAGGCGTCGACCCCGATGGATTCGGAAAAAGGTGTGTGCCCCAACAGGGCCGGCACATCGATTCCGGCGTCCGATAACCCCACGCCGCCATAGCGGGCGCGCCCGGGAAGCACCGATAAAACGCTGCCTAGTTCACGAAAGTACATGTGCCACCCGGTCAGCCCGTGTTGCTGGGGGGCCACGCCGGTCAGAAACGTCGTGATCGCGGCCGCCGTCGTCGGCGGGTACACCGAGGTCATCGCACCGCGCAGGTGCTCGTTCAGGCACGCTGCTTCGCGGTGAGCGCGGAGATAATTCAGGCCCAAGCCATCCACCACCAGCAGCAATATCTGCCGATGGCGGCGGACCTGTGCGGGGGGCAACGACCGCAACGGCACATAGGCGTGCGCCGGACCGTCCAGACCGCTCTGCAAGGAGGCCATCAGGTTGACGATACTGCCGCCATGGTAGTCAGGTAGGTGCATACGGCATAGATATCCTAGTTCTTACGGCAAGTTGTGCCGGCGCCACGGAATCCGGCGCGTTCGGCTCCGCAACCGACGTCGTTCGTCGTACATTATGGCGCAGTCGTTTTGTTGACGCGGGTCATGGCCTGCATGTCGGCGGGTCCCTCTAATTAATCGCCGACAGCAACGAATCGGCCGTCGGGTGCGGACAACTTGCCCGAAATGCTGACGTCAACAGACTTCTACTGCCACGCGAAGATCGACGATGAAGCGAACATTGAGCACCTTGGTGCGCATCCTGATCATAACCTTATTTGCGGCAACAACGGGTACGGCGGTGGCGCACAGCGGAGGCGTCGACGCCGACTATTGCATGGAGATCGATCTCGGTCCCTTTCACATGATCCCCGGCTACGCGGCGGAGGACGGCGCGTGCGGCGTTCGGGATTATTGGGACGGTGAACTCCAGGAAAGGTATTACCCCTTTACGGTCGATGAGCATCGCTTCAACTGCGAGGTGTTCGGTGACGCCACGCCGCTTCCGACGGGAGACCTGGTGCCGTCTTCCGTCGCCAGCGAAACGGAGATCTCCGGCACCATCGGCGGCCATCCGTTTAGCGGCACCTTGTTGTGCGCCAGCCTGACCAATTGGTACGAATCCTCCTGCACGGATCCGTTGGACCCCGATTCGCCCTGTTTTCAACTGCAGCAGCCTTTTTTCAAACCCTTCCCCGACGATCCGTATTCCCGGGTGACCGAGGTGTCGATCTTCGACGGTACTCTTGCGGTCGAGGGCCGAGGCGGCCGTGTCTCGGAGGTGCCGTTGCTGATCGCAACGCGTGCCGCCGGCATCACCCACATCGAGTCACTTGATCCGCCACAGGTGGGCGCGTCGGTCACGCACAATCTGCTGGGAATGGTCACTTACCGGTCGCGCTTCGGCAAGACGCGCGTCAAAGAACTGGACGGCAGCCTGGATGCGCTCTTGCAGGGGCATATCTTCTTTCCCCAACCGGTCACGGACGATCCGAATGCCGCACGGGTGAAAGGCGTGGTCTGCAGCAAGGATCTGTACCGGGAACTGAACCCGCAACGCCGTTACCGGCACAAGCTGGGGCACAGCCACGATTGACCGCCGACGATGTAGCCAGCCCGCGTATTGTATGCCCTAAGCTCCCAGGAAGGATTCGGCGCGACTGCGCAGGCTGACCGAAAACACGGGGCTGGCGGATAGTTAGCGGCTCGCTGCGAATTCATCCGTCCCGCATCACGGCCGCTTTGAAGTCTTGAACATCGATGGTCTGGATGCACGTCTCTGGCTGCAGCGTCACGTGGTCGATGGCAAAGCGCGTCCGCAACAGATCGCGCAATCGCGCCAGCACCTCATGCCAGCTGGACATGTCGTCCAGCACCACGTGCGCCGACAGCGCCGCGCGCTCGGCCGATAGCGACCACACATGCAGATCGTGTACCGACCGCACGCCGTCGACTTCCGCCATCGCGTGACCGATGGATTGCAGGTTCAGGTGCAGCGGCACACCCTCCATCATGTTGTGCAAGGCTTCGCGCAATACCCGCAGACTCGAGAACAGAATCAATACGCTGATCAGCAGGGAAAGGATCGGATCGACACGCGTCCACCCCGTGTAGACGATCACCACGCCGGAAATCAGCGCCGCCACCGATCCCAGCAGGTCGCCGATCACGTGCAACAACGCTGCCCTCACGTTCAGGTTGTCACGCCCGCCCGCCAACAACCAGGCGGCCGCAACATTGATCAACAGCCCGATAGAGGCGACCCCGGCAACGGCGCCGCCGTGTACGGGTTGCGGGGTTTGGAGACGTTCCACGGCTTCGGCGCAGATCATGGCGACCAGACCGACCATGAACAAGGCGTTGCACAGTGCGGCCAGCGGCTCCAGGCGACCCAAACCGTAGGTATGCCGTGGGGAAGGCGGCCGCAACGCCAGCCAGGCCGCGGCGGCGGCGAGTCCCAAGGCCAGTGAATCGGTCAACATATGCGCCGCGTCGCCGAGCAGCGCCAGGGATCCGGCCCACCAGCCCGCCACGGCCTCCACCAGCGCGTAACCCAAAGTCAGCGTCAGCACCAGAACCAGCACGCGGTGCGAACCCACCCCGTGATGATGGTGACCATGCGGGTGGTGGTGATGCGTCACGCCGGCGCCTTCGACTTCGCATAGCGGCCCAGGAACATCGCCACGGTGGTGTCCAGAATGTGCCGGCGCGCGCGTGCACCCGGCGGGGCCTGGCCGCCGAGCAGTTGCGGCCAGAGCGCGAACGATTTGAGCAGGCCGAGAAACTGATCCGCCGCCCAGACGGCATCGTCGACTTGCAGACGTCCGTCGTTCGTCGCCTCACGTATCCAGGTGACCAGGCCTGAGTCACGCTGACGCATCAGTTCATAGGTCTTTTTGGCCAATTCGGGCGAGCGGATCAATTCCCCCAGCGTCACCTTGGCCAGGGTGACGAAACACTGAGAAGCCTGCATTTCCAGCACCTGGGCACCGATGGCGCGCAACTGTATGTCCAGGGGCTGATCCGGCTCGTAGCATCGCTGACTGACATGCAGCACCCGCTCCATCAGTTCCGCTGCGATGGCGTCGAACAACTGGTCTTTGCTGGCAAAATGATTGTAGACCGTGCGTTTCGAGACCTGTGCACGTTCAGCGATCCGATCCATGCTGGTGTCTTTGAAGCCGTTGATCTCGAACTCGCTCAGGGCAGCCTTGAGGATGTCATCGCGTTTGCGATCCGTCAATCTGGTAGCGCACACACCCCTCTCCTGCGGCCATCGTGCTGCGAACCTGTATCGCAGTCGGCAGCCAGGCGATTTCCAACGAAATCGATTATTGCGTAAGCTGTAGTGTTGCATTCGGCTGTCAATTCAGCTTGATTTAATCACGACAAGAATTAGATGTATACTACACCGTACAGTTTACTTATTGGGTCTCTCAGCCCGCGCAACCATTAGCATGGTTCGCCCCGCGAACGACCAAGGATCTTCAATGATTGCTCGCCTTTTGCTGGTCATCGTCGTACTGGCTGCCGTGTTCGGCGGCATCTTCGGTTGGAAGAGCTACCAGGCTCAACAGGCGGCCGCGGCGCAGTCCGGCGGACCACCCCCCGCCACCATAGCCGGCACCACGGTACGCACAGAAACCTGGCAGCCCTATCTGCAGGTCGTCGGCAGCCTGGTGGCCGTTTCCGGTATCGACGTGAGCAGCGAGGTCGCCGGCCAGGTCAGTCAGATTCTGTTCGAATCCGGCCAATCCGTCCGTCAGGGCGACACGCTGTTAAAACTCGATGACGACATCGACCGGGCGCAGCTGCAGGGATTGATCGCCGAACGCAAACTCGCTCAGCTCAAATTCAAGCGCGTGTCCAAGCTGATCAAGGACAAATCGGTCTCGCAATCGGACTATGATGAAGCCCGCGCCACGCTCGACAGCAGCGATGCCAACGTGGCGGCCCAGCAAGCGATCATCGAAAAGAAGCTCATTCGGGCACCGTTCGACGGCCGCCTCGGCATTCGCCGCGTGGATCTGGGCGAATATCTCGAACCGGGCACGGCGATCGTGCCACTCGAACAGCTCAACCCGATTTACGCCGATTTCACGTTGCCGGAGCGTGAACTGGCGCAGATCCGGCGCGGTCAACACGTCGAGGTCAAGGTGCAGGGCTACCCGGGAGAAACATTTCCCGGCCGGATCAACGCCATTGATCCGGGCGTGAACACGGCGACCCGTAGCTTCCGCGTACGTGCGCAGTTGGACAACCCCGAGCAGCAACTGCGGCCGGGCATGTTCGCCGACATACGCGTCCTGCTCCCTGACCGGGACCCGGTACTCACTATTCCCGACACCGCGGTCAGCTATAACCCGTACGGCGATTCGGTCTTCGTCATTCAGGACAGCGACGGCAAGCAGGTGGTCAAGCGGCGGCAGATCACCACCGGATCGGTGCGCAACGGCCGAGTGGCGGTGTCGGTTGGTCTCACCGAAGGCGAACTCGTGGTCAGCGCCGGCCACAACAAGCTGCGCAACGGCCAGACCGTCGTACTGGACGCCAAACCCGCCCCGGCCGACCGGCCGCCGACGACATGAAGTTCACCGATCTCTATATTCGACGCCCGGTCCTGGCCAGCGTCGTCAGCCTGCTGATCTTCGTCGTCGGGCTGCGCGCTATCACCGCCCTGGAGGTCCGTCAGTATCCCGAGACCCAGGACACGGTCGTCACCGTCTCCACCGCCTATCCGGGCGCCAGCAGTGACCTGGTCAAGGGTTTTATCACCACGCCGTTGCAACAGGCCATTGCCGAGGCGGAGGGCATCGACTTCCTGTCCTCCACCAGCACCCAGGGGTCTTCGGTCATCGAAGCGCACATGCAGCTCAACTATCCGCCGAATGCTGCGGTGGCGGAAATTCAAGCCAAGGTGGCCAGTCAGCGCAACGTGCTGCCGGCGGATGCGCAGGATCCCGTCATCAGCTCGCGCACCGGCGACGCCACCGCGCTCATGTACCTCGCCTTTTACAGCGAAGCCATGCAGTCGTCGCAGATCAACGACTACCTGTTGCGCGTAGTGCAACCCAAGCTGCAGGCAGTCCCGGGGGTCGCGAAAGCCGCGTTGATCGGCGACAAGACCTTCGCCATGCGCATCTGGCTGGACCCGCGCCGTATGGCTGCCTTGGGCGTGACTGCCCAGGATGTCGCCGCGGTGCTGCAGACCAACAACTATCTCGCCGGCATCGGCCAGGCGCGCGGCGAGTACGCCGTCATCGACCTGGCGGCGACCACCGATATCGCCGACGAGGAGGACTTCCGCAATCTGGTGGTGCGCAGCGACGGCGACACGCTGGTGCGGCTGCGCGACGTGGCGCGCACCGAACTCGGTTCCGAGGACTATGAAACGGCGACCTGGTACAAGGGCAAGTCAGCGATCTTTGTCGGCGTCGAACAGTCCCCGGGCGCCAATCCCCTCACCGTGGCGCAACGCGTCCACGCAGCGATGGACGAGATTCGCACCCAGCTGCCGGAAGGCCTGGAAGCACATGTGCCTTACGATGCCAGCGCGTTTATTCAGGATTCGATTGACGAGGTGTTCAAGACGCTGGTCGAAGCGGTGGCTATCGTGCTGGTGGTCATCTATCTGTCGTTGGGATCCATGCGCGCGGCGATCGTGCCCGGCGTAGCCGTACCCCTGTCTTTGGTGGGCGCGGTCTTTCTTATGCTGCTGGCGGGATTTTCGATCAATCTGCTCACTCTGCTCGCCATGGTGCTCGCGATCGGCCTGGTGGTCGACGACGCGATCGTCGTGGTCGAGAACGTCCACCGTCACATCGAGATGGGCAAATCGCGCTTTCAGGCCGCCATCGACGGGGCCCGCGAGCTGGGTCTGCCCATCATCGCCATGACGACGACCCTGGTGGCCGTGTATGCACCGATCGGATTCATGGGCGGGCTGGTGGGCACCCTGTTTACCGAGTTCGCATTTTCCCTAGCCGGTGCCGTGCTCATTTCCGGCGTCGTCGCCCTTACGCTCTCGCCCATGCTCGCTTCCAAGGTCTTGAAGCCGGCCGGAAGCGCCGGTCGATTCGAGAAAACCGTCGAACATTTCTTCGACTGGCTCGCCGCTTTCTATTTGCGCCGTTTGCACGGCGCGTTGGACTATCTGCCCGCGACCATCCTGTTCGCGCTCGCGGTGCTGGGCAGCATCTACTTCATGTTCACGAGCAGTAAGAACGAGCTCGCGCCCACCGAAGACCAGAGCATACTGTTCTTCCAGGCGGTCGCACCGCAAACCGCGTCGCTGGAATACAACGAAATCTATACCCGGGAAATCATTGAGGCATTCGAGAGCGTTCCCGAATACCACGAGAGCTTTCTGCTGCTGGGTTTTCGCGGCGACGACAACGTCGTATTCGGTGGTTTCAAGATGGAACAACCGTCACAGCGCGCGCGCTCGCAGATGCAGGTTCTGCCCGATGTTCAGGCCAAGCTGAGTCAGATCGCGGGCTTCCAGATGGCCGTGTTCCCCCGCCCCAGCCTGCCTGGCAGCAGCGGCCTGCCCTTTCAATTCGTCATGCTGAGCGACGCCGGTTTTCAGGAGATGGACCAGATTGCCGATCAGCTGATCGGCCGCGGCATGGGTGGCGGGCGGTTCATGTTCTTACGCAAGGCCATCGAATTCACGCGCCCCAAGGCGCTGCTGGTCATCGATCGGGACCGCGCCGCGGATCTCGGCATTTCCATGGCCGACATCGGACGCAATCTGGCTACGCTGCTGGGCGGCAACTATGTCAACCGTTTCAGCTTGGAGGGCCGCAGCTACAAAGTCATTCCGCAGGCCGAACGGGAGTTCCGCCTGACGCCCGAAATGCTCGGCGACTACTACCTGCGCAGCGCCTCGGGCGAACAGGTGCCGCTGTCGTCGCTGGTGCGCTTCGAGCATTCGGTGGAGCCGAGCAAGCGTACCCAGTTTCAGCAACTCAACGCAATCACCATCGAAGGGCTGATGGCGCCCGGGGTTTCGGAAGGCGAAGCAATGACCTTCATGGAGCGGCAGGCCCGCGAGGTCTTCCCGCGCGGCTATAGTTTCGACTACACCGGCGGAACGCGTCAGTACGCGCAGCAAGGCAGCGCGCTGGTCGTCACCTTCTTCATGTCGTTGCTGGTGATCTATCTGGTCCTGGCGGCACAGTTCGAGAGCTGGCGCGACCCGCTGATCATTCTGGTCTCCGTACCGATGTCGATCGCCGGCGCCTTGGCCTTTATTACGCTGGATTTCGCCACCATCAATATCTACACCCAGGTGGGATTGATTACGCTGATCGGTCTAATCGCGAAAAATGGCATCCTAATCGTCGAATTCGCGAATCAGCTGCAAATCGAAGAGCGCTTGAACAAGCGCGAGGCCATCGAGCGGGCCTCTGCGATCAGACTTCGGCCCATCCTGATGACCACCGTTGCCATGCTGGTGGCGATGATACCGCTGCTAACGGCGAGCGGCCCCGGCGCCGTGAGCCGCTTCCATATCGGCCTGGTCATCGCCACCGGCTTGGGAATTGGCACCTTGTTCACCTTGTTCGTCGTTCCCAGCGTGTATCTGATCCTGGCGCGCGAACACGCCGCACCACCGGTGGACGACGAGCAAACGCTGTCGACCGATTCGGCGTAAACACCATACAACACCGCGATGGTACTGCTGAGGCTTACCCAATTTGCTTATACCGGCGATGCACCGTCGCGCTGGCCGCTAAACTCGTTCACATCGCGCACCCACGCGCATACCCGGCAGGGACAGGTCTGCGCATCGTGACCCTCGTGAAACATTTGGCCTTCGAGAAAACCGGAGGCGAACACCAGGGCCTCGATGAGTTCTGATTCGGAGAATCGAGCCAGATTCGGGGCGGGGTCTTGCGCGAAAATCCAGCCGCATACAGCCGCATCGACGCATCGACCGCACTCTTCTTGCTCGGCGTGATAACGCCCCTCCCAGGTACACCCCGGGGGCTCGAAGTACGCGCTGACCAATTGTCTGGCTGCGTCCAGCTTGGCTACGATCAAATTCCGACTGCTCATCGCTGCATTCCGTATCGTTCCGCCACGCCTAGACGCCGGGCCGGTGTGAAACACTGCTTCAAGAATAGCGCACATTCGCGATTCGTCACGCATTGCACGGGTATCAAGCGGAAAAGCACTGCGCCTATTCGAACTCCATGGCTCGGAACACGGTACTGGCGTTCAAGGTCGCCAGTTCGTCGTAAGTATCGAGGTGAGCGTATGCCGACTGGTCGATCGCGTAGACGTCCTGCAAGGTCCCACCGTTATCGATCAGTTCACCGACGCGCCCGCGCAGGTAGACGAGGTAGTCGCGCGTATACCGGGTTACTTCTGCCATCGTGGTCGGCACACCGTGACCGGGGACAACGATCTGCGCATCCAGCGCCTCGAGCGCCTTCCAGGTTTCGACCCAGGCCCCGGTGTCGGTGTGCTCGAACACCGGCAGCAGGCGCTGATGAAAGGCGATATCCCCGGCAATGACCAACCTCTGCTGCGGCAGCCATACCGAGATGTCGCCGGGGCTGTGGGCGGGACCGAGACGCAGCAACTCGATTCGTTTACCGCCCATTTCAATGACCTTTTTGTCTTCGAAGGTCTCGTCTGGCAAAACCAGCGAGGTACCCATCCCCTTGTCGCGCGACCGCCGCAGGACGCGTAGCAGGACCTCCTCGCCATGGGCCTTGAGTTCGGCCAGCGTGTCGGCGTGCGCAATGATTCGCGCCCCCTGCTCTTTCCAGTAAGCCGAGCCCAAGGCCGCGTGGCCCTGACCGTTTTCCAGCACCACATACTTTACCGGCTGCCTGGTGATGGCCTTGATCTCCTGGTGCAGGGCGCGTGCGAGCAGATAGTTGTCACCGGCGTTGACCACCAATACCCCGTCGTCGGTCACGACAAACGACAGATTGTTATTGTGTCCGGAGTTTTCGTAGCTGGGTGGTTCGGTGGCGCCGATCGCCGACCACACGCCGTCGGCTACCTTGCGCGGCTTGCTGAACAGCATCGAATCGAGCGCGAGGTCGGGCGCCTCGATCGGGTGTCCCGCATCGCGCCAAGCGAAGAAGCCCGGGGCGTAATTCCTCACGTCGGTATAGCCCATCTGCGCGAGGGTATCCGCCGCCAGGGGACTGCGCTGATTGATACCGCAATAAACCACGATTGGCGTATCCTTATCCGGCGCTCGTTCCGGCACCCGGAACTCCAGCCAGCCGCGCGGAATATTATAGCTGCGAGGCGCGTCGATCATGCCGCCGAGCAACAGGATCTCACGCGGTGTGCGTACATCGATCAACACCGAGTCCGGACGTTGCTCGAGCAGTGTCAGCAGCTCCGCGGTGGTGATGTTTCTGATGCGCTCGTTCACCGACAACAGCATCTCCTCGCCGGTGCGTGGCGCGCCCGCGCCGGACTGCCCGGCACAAAGCACGAGTACGATCAAGACGAGTGACGGTGCGACCCGGGTTTTTTTCTGGTTATTTCGCATCTTCGCTGCGTGTTCCGTATCACTGAGATCGCGCCGGATTCTACCGGATTTCCGTAACACGATCAGATATCGCTGACGGCTATTCCGGAACGCCATGCCTTCAGGTGGCCGGCTTGCCGAGGTCGCGCGCCCCACTCAGGAACCCTGACGGATATCGCTGTTCAGGAGCTGCGCGCGCAGCGCCTCGCTGATGGCCGGCTCGCCGAGCCAGATACCGAAGTAGGCCTCGGCCAGCGCCTGATTCGAGGAACGCGCGATCTCCTTGCCGTTGTGGCGCAGGGTCAGCACGCGCCCGTCGAAGGTCAACGAGAAACGGTCGCCGCGCGCGGCGTCGCCCAGATTCCTGTGCCAGCGCTCCAGTTCGGGCCGCAACACCGAGTATCGCTGCGTATCGTACTGTCGCTGCAGCACCGTTTCCGCAGAGGCGACGATTCGGGCGCGCGGCACGTCGCGCCGGTAGTAGAGATCCAACCGCTTGGGCGTCTGCGGGTGCAGCGGTCTCGCTGCGGCTGCGGCACTGGGCAGATACAGCGCCGCGGCATAGACATCGAACAGGCGCGCGTAGCGAAACTCGCCGTAGCCAACCCGTTCGAGGATCAACCGGCCCTGGGGCACAGACGGTGGAAACAACGAAACCGTGGCCCACAGGTGACTGACGGCCATTACGCTCGCCAAACCAACCAGCGCCGTTATCGCCCAATTCCACTTGAGCGCGCAACGCGATCCTCTCTTGGCTGCTTTCATCCTCGTCACCCTTCGCTCACGTACAAAGCCCATCCCAGGGCGAACTCGGCTTCCCCTTGGAAAAGAACAATGCGACTTCACCCAGTTTGAGGCCGAATTTTCTGACCTCGGCGCGGTTGATCAGGACCTCTCCCGGTTGCAGAAACATCCAGTCATCGAAGGCCACGTTCAGCTTGCTTTGGCCCATTTTCAAATCCACCCGGTAGCGCCAGTGCAGGCTGTTGCCGTAGCGCTCACCGACGGCCTGCCCGTCGACGTCGTCCGCCTCACCGAGGTAGCGGTTATCCGCCACTGGCCGGATGCGCCAGAGGCGGCGATCACGCTCGCCGTCGGCGTAGCAGAAGTGTTCGTCCAAGGTCAGCAGGCCGGCTTCGAAGCTGCCCTCTATATAGACGTTGAACTGCCGTCGCACCTTACCGAACCGATCGGTAAACAAGCCCCAGGCATAGGTTTCGCCGTCGAAGAAGTCTTCGATCTTCAGGATCGGCGCGGGCAATGCGACTTCGGCCTGTTGCATGGTGCTACATCCCGGCAGCAAGGCGATGAGCGCCAGTAGCAGCGCTGCTTGAATCGATCTCATCCGGTTGACTCCTGGTCAGGTGAAGGTGCGTCGCGTCGTCGACGGAAAAGCGCCATATCAGAACCGCCGCGGCGAGCTTAAACGGTAGCGGCAAAGCGCCGTAGGCCAGCGCCAGACCCAGCAATGCCACGCTGTCGTTGACCTGACCGGCCTCAAAACCCACAAGACTGACGAGCGGAAACGCCAGTCCCAACCCAAGGGCCAAAGCCAGTTTGGTGGCCATACCCCAAAGTCCGAAATACAGGCCCGCCTCGTCCTTCCTGTGTGCGGCGCGGTTGTGCGCCAACACATCAGCCTGAATGGACGCGGGCAGGGCCATGTCCGATCCCAGTGACAAACCGGTGAGCAGACAAACGACAACAAAAAGGCCCGTGTCGCCCGAGGCGAGGAAAGGCACACAGGCAAAAATCAAGCAGGTGAACACGATCGAAGCAGCCCAAACGCGGTGCTTCCCGTAGCGGCGTGAAAGCGGCAGCCAGACCAACAGACCGGCGAGGCCGCTGGCAAAATAGATCGCCAACAGCTGATAGGCCGAGTCAGGCGCTTCGAGCACATAGCCGACGTACAATAAAAACAAAGACGCAGGAATGGCGTTACCCATACCGTTTAACAAAAAAGCGGTCATCAGTCGCCGAAACGGTCTGTCGCGCAGTACGAACCGGTAATCGAGGGCGGTGCCGCGACGGTGCACGGGCGTTTCGTCGACCAGGACCACAGCCACCGCAATACAGATCGGCAACGCGACCACGATGACGGTGCCGAGTAGAGCGAGCGAGGCCAGATGTGCTGTTCCAACCAGCCATGCCGGCAGCGCTATCGCCGCGATAGTACCGACGATCACGTACGCTTCGCGCGAGAAGGTCAGGCGTGAGCGTTCGTGGGCATCGCGGCTCAATTCGGCACCCCACGATAGGTACGGCAGCGTCACCAGGGTCCAACCGGTGTACGCGGCCAGGCTCCATCCGAGCAGGTAGATCAGCGAAGCGTCTGGCGGCGGATCGAACAGCTGGTTCACGCTCAGCGCCAAAACCGGTATACCGGCAATCATCAACCCGCGGCGGCGACCCAGTGGCAGGCGCACCCGATCGCTCATCAGACCGATGAGCGGATCGCTGATCATGTCCCAGAGGCGCGCGGCCAGCAGCACCAGGCCCACGCTCGCCATGGCAAAGGCGGGCAGTTCGACGTAGGCGGTCGGTAGGTACACAAGCAAGGGGATACCCAATAGCGCCAAGGGAAAGCCAGGCGCACCGTAGGCCACAATCTGTGTTGCACTCAGCGTCATGTCCGGTTCACCGCGTCAGCGTTACGCGCATGAGGTCGATACGTCGGCTGCGGAAACCGGCCTCGCAGTACGCCAGGTAGTAGCGCCACATTCGCTGAAAGCGCTCATCGAGTCCGAGTTCGCTCAACGCCTCGGTATGCTTGACGAAACGTTCGTGCCACAAACGCAGCGTGCGCGCGTAGCCGGTACCGTCGAATTCGCGCTCTCCCACCGTCAGACCCGCATGCGATACCGCGGCGTCGAAGGCGCGCACTGAGGGCAGCATGCCGCCCGGAAAGATATAGCGTTGAATAAAATCGGGCTCGCGGCGGTAGCGTTCGAACGCCTCGTCGGCGATGGTGATGATCTGCAGCGCGGCCCGACCGCCGGGCTTGAGCAGTTGCGCGACCTTCTTCATAAAGACCGGCCAATACCGCTCGCCGACCGCTTCGAACATCTCAATGGATACGATCTGATCGAATTTTCCTTCGATGTCCCGATAGTCCTGAAACCTTACGTCGCTGCGCGCGGACAATCCCGCCCGCAACAACCGCTCACGGGCCCACGTCAGTTGCCGGCCAGACAGAGTGACGCCCGTGACGTTCATGTCCTGCCGGCCGGCATGCTCGGCGAAGCCGCCCCAGCCACACCCGATTTCCAGAATTTCCTGTCCGGGCCTGGCACCGGTCAGCGCCAGCATGCGCTCGTACTTCTGTGTCTGCGCCTCTTCCAGTGTATCGTCGTCATGTTGAAAAACGCCGGCTGAGTAGGTCATACCGGGGTCCAGCCAGCAGTGGTAGAAATCGTTGCCCAGATCGTAGTGGTAAGCGATGTTACGGCGGCTGCCTTGGCGGCTGTTGCTGTTGAAGTGGTGCCGCACGCGATTCAGCACACGGGTCGCCAACGACGCGCCGGCGGGGCGGTAGTCACCCTGGCCGTTGACGGCGAGCACCCACAGCAACGAGGTCAGGTCTTCACTGTGCCAATCGCCTGCGATGAAGCCTTCGGCGAAGCCGATACTGCCGCCCGTCGCGACGCGCCGCAGCAACCGCGACGGATGCTCTATCTGAATATGGCCCGCCGGCCCCACGTCGCCGCCTTCGAGATGTTCGATGCGACCGTCAAGTTCCACGTCCAGACTGCCGGTGCGCAGGTCGCGCAGCTTGGCGAGTAGGATTCGGGCAGATGGGTTACGGCCCGTGATCGGGTATCTGCTCTCAGTCAATTCCATGGATGGTGACCTCTTGTTTCGGTGAAGCTGGCTTGGTGTAAATGGGTGCCCCGCGCAGCCAGAGCCTGAACGCGTGCCAGTGGATCGCCGCCATGACCTTGAGCGCCATTAAAGGGGTTCGGATCACGGCGCGCAGCAGCCCCAGATCGGTGAGCGGTAGCGCGCGGCCGACCTGCGTCGCAGTCAGGCGCAGTCGTCCGCGATCAAACTGCCGGATGGCGACCGCCAGGGTCTGCGCCGGTTCACCTAGTCTGAACTCGTATCGGCAATCGCCGCCGATGAAGGGTGAGACGTGAAACCGTTTTTGCGCCGCCATACGAACCGGCCATGGCATCGCCCGTCCTTCGTCGTGCATCACGTACGCGTGCTTTTCACCAAAGGTGTTGCGCACCTCGGCGATCACGGCACGCACGGTGCCGTCGGCGTGTTCGCAGTACCAGATGCTGATCGGACTGAAACCGAAACCGAATACACGCGGAAAACAAAGAAGAAAAATTCGCCCACCGCAAAGCTCCACCCCGGCGGCGTGCGCGAGACCCTCCGCCCAGTCTCGCAAGCCGGTACCGCTGCGGTCGCCATGGTCGGCAGGCCGGAAGCTGACCACACCCCAGCGTCCGATGCGCAGCAGGCGACTGCGACGTGCGGTCTCGGTGAGACGATCGATGTCGAGTAGCAGGCTGAACACCGGATACGAAAAACGGTACGGGTAATCCCCCTCGCGGCGATGCATTACCGAGGTCAGATACAAGCAGGGTTTCACTACCAGGTTCCTTGGGGTTGCTGAAAGAGCGGCGCCGACGACACCGCGCGGTCACCGGATGGACTCGACGCCGGCAGCCATACCGGTTTGACGCCCAGCGCGCGCACCACGGCAACAGAGGATGCCAGCGCGTCTTCGTGGAAGCCGTAACCGAAGTAGCTGCCGCAAAACCAGATCCGATTGACCCCTTGCAAGCTGTCGAGGCGTGCTTGCATGGCAACCGCCTGTTCGCTGAACACCGGATGGTGGTACTCGAACTCGCCCAGCACTTGCTGCGGATCCGGCTCCTGCAGCGGGTTGAGGGTGACCAGGTATTCCCGTCGCGTCTGCAAACCCTGCAGTCGGTTCATCCAATAGCTGACCGATACGCTTTGCGTATCGTCCACGCCACCGGCGCGCTCGGTCATGTAGTTCCACGATGACCACGCCTTGCGGTTTCTCGGCATCAGCCGAGTGTCGGTGTGCAGCACGGCCCGATTGCGCTGGTAGGCGAAGTGGCTGAGAAAGGCAGCCTCGCGGGGCGATGGCTCGGCGATCATTCGCAGGCTCTGATCGGCGTGCGCGGCGAGCACTACCTGATCGTAACACCGTTGTGCACCGTCGCTCAGGGTGACGACAACGCCATCCACGCGGCGCTCGACCCGCGAAACCGAACTGTCTAAACGGGCGCGGTCACCAAGATCAGCGTGCATTCTCCGCACGTACTGATGACTGCCGCCGACGATGGTGCGCCACTGCGGCCGATCGGTCAGTTGGATCAGGCCATGGTTTTTGAAAAAGCGCGCGAGGCTGGCCATCGGGTACGACCCCATGATCCGCATAGGGCAAGACCAGATCGCTGCCGCCATGGGCAGCAGGTAGCGATCGCGAAATTCCCGGCTCAGGCGGTTGCGGTTCAGGTAATCGTCAACCGTCTGCGCGCCGAACCTGTCTGCCGCGAGGTCAGACGCGCAGACCCGATTGAAACGCAGAATGTCCCATACCATGCGCTGGTGGGCGGGCGAAAACAGGTTGCGTCGTTGCGCATACAGCGCACCCAGCGAAGAACCGGCGTACTCAATCTCACCCTCACCTATAGACACCGCGAAAGACATCTCGCTGGCACGCGTGGGCAGGTCGAGGTACTTCAGCAAGGCCGTCAAGCACGGGTAGTTGGGTTCGTTGAAAACGATGAACCCCGTATCGACCGGGACGGTCGTTGCGTCCTCTTCGACCTCCCGGGTATTGGTGTGCCCGCCGAGGTAATCGCCCTGCTCGAGTAGTTCGACCGTATATCGCTCGCGCAGCATCCACGCGGCCGAAAGCCCTGCTATGCCCGCCCCGATGATCCCGATATTCGCGTTTTTCATGTGTACACCCAGCCTGTTTTGTTCCAGTTCATGGTTGCATTTATTGTCGAATTCGCTACGCTTGTCAAGTATTATTCCAAGACAATTATGTGACATATATAGGATACTCCCCATGAAACCGATTTATTTCCTGTTCAATTTCGTCCTGCTCACGGCCTCGCCGATCGCCGTTACCGCCGCCTGCCCGCCCGCGCTCGACTTTAAGCAGCGCGTCCTGGCCGGTGATGACGTAATACACCTGTGCGAGGCATATCGGGGTAAGGTCGTGCTGGTGGTCAATACGGCAAGCCGGTGCGCCTTTACGCCGCAATACGAAGGTCTGGAGGCGTTGTACGGCACCTACAAAGAACGCGGCCTGGTGGTGCTCGGGTTTCCCAGCAACGACTTTGGCGGGCAGGAACCCGGCAACGAGGGTCAAGTGAAGGAATTCTGCCGCCTCACTTACGGGGTGCGCTTCCCGATGTTCGAAAAGGTCCACGCCAAGAAAGGTAGGGCAGGCCCGCTCTACCAGAAACTCGCTGAACTCAGTGGCGATTACCCGAAATGGAATTTTCATAAGTATCTGATCGCACGCGACGGACAGGTCGTCGACAGCTTCTCGAGTTTTACCGACCCGCAAAGCCCGCGCGTGGTGAAAAAGATCGAGGCACTGCTGGATGACAAGGGGTGACCGACGTGTCGGCACTCAAGTCCAGCGCAGTCAATCGAATTCCCCGCGTCGAGGTAAATTGCGATGAGTAAGACTAAAGAAACCGAATCCGCTTACCGCATCGGTGCGGTGTCGCGGCTGACCGAAGTGCCATCGGACACGCTGCGCGTGTGGGAAAGGCGTTACGGCGTCGTCGAACCACGGCGCACCGACGGCGGGAGCCGCCTGTACAACCAGCACGATGTCGCTCGGCTGACCCTGATCAAGCGGCTGGTCGACGCGGGTCACGCCATTGGCACGGTCGCCAACCTCGATCTGGAACAGCTGCAGGAGCGCGTGACCACCATCCGCCAGGCGAAGTCGGGTAAAACCGCCAGCGCAAAGGGACCGGTGAACGTGATGGTGCTCGGCGCGACGCTGCCGGTGCGCCTCAACGCCGAGCGCGCGGCCATCAAAGCCGATGGCTTGCGCATCTCGGGCGCCTACCTCAACGACACCGATTTCGAACGCGCCGCCGGCTCGGTCGAAGCCGACATCCTGGTCGTGGAATTGCCCACGCTGAACCAGGAGTCGGTGGCCAAAGTAAGGCGCATGCAACGGCGGTGCGGCGCCCGGCGCCTGGTCGTGGTTTACGGCTTTGCGCGTCAGCTGCTGTTGGCGCAGTTGGAAGAGCAGCGCGTGACGGCGCTGCGGTTTCCGGTCCGGTGGGACCAATTGCGCCGCGCCTGCTGCCCCACTCTGGCACCGGCTCAACAGCAAGCGGAAGCGAGTGATTTCGAGGCGGCGCAGGGGGCGACGATACCCGCGAGGCTGTTCGACGACACTCAACTTGCGCGCGCCTCCACCGCCTCGACGACTATTCGGTGCGAATGCCCACACCACATTGCCGACCTGATCCTCGCGCTGGCGCGCTTCGAGCAGTACAGTGCGGAGTGCGAGAACCGAAATCGCGACGACCGGGAGCTGCATGCCTACCTGCACGTCACGAGCGCGCGCGCGCGCCTCATGCTAGAAGAGGCCCTGGTCAAGGTGATCGAAGTGGAAGGCATTTCGCTGGACGAACCCGCCGGCAACGCGACGTCGGCGTAAGGCAGACAGACCAATATGCATCCTACGAACGCAGCCATGTCGCCTGAATCGCCGGCGGCGGCAGCGGCATCGGGCGGTCGCTCGCCGTACAGCACACCGAACGCGGTTACACGGTGTGGATCTCCCGCCGTCGCGAAGACCCGCTGGTCGAGACCGCCGGTCTTGCCGCCAGCGGGCGGATCCGACCCCTGCCCCTCGATGTCACCGATCGCTCAGCCATGACCGACGGGGTAGAGTAAATCGTGCCGGCCAGCAAGCGGCTCGACCTGGCGGTGATGAACGCGGGCGACTACCGGCCCATGTCGCTGCGGGGTTTCGACGTCGAATCGTTCCACAACCTGTGCGCGATCAACGGGCTGGCGGCGGTGCTGCCGGTTTGCGGTCACAGCGGTCCGGGCAGATACTCCTGAACGCGAGTTTGTCCGGATACCGCGGCCTGCCACAAGCGGCTCCCTACGGCGCGACCAAGGCGGCGCTGATCAACGGTTGCCGAGTCCCTGCGCAACGAGTGCCTGGGCGAGGGTGTACGCCTGCGTATCGTCAATCCGGGGTTCGTCCGCTCCTCGCTGACCGATAAGAACGATTTTCGTATGCCCGCCCTGCTCGAGCTGGCGCAGGCGGCGGCCATCGTGGCACGACTCGACGACGATGCTTTCGAGATCGCCTTTCCCGCCCGGTTCACTGCGGCCATGAAGTTGCTGCGGATACTGCCCTACCGCTTGTGCTTTCCCATCATACGGCGGCTGCAGCAATGACCGAGATAGCGCGAGGACTCGAACGCTACCTCGGCGTGTTCGTCGACCTCAAGCCCGGCCATATGGACCGGCTCGCCGCGTGCTTTACTCCCGACGCCCGCTTCAAGGGCCCGTTCAACGACGTGCGTGGTCGAGGGGCGATCATGAGGGCGTTCACGCACATGTTCACGACGCTGGATAAACCGCAATTTTACATCACCGCGCACGCGCTCGATGGGAACGTCGCCCTGCTGCACCGGGAATCCGTATTGCGCTTGCGCGCGACCGGCGCGACAGCAAATCGTCGGCGTGAGCACGGTGACATTCACCGCCGACGGGCCGCTCGAGACTGCGATTGCCGTTCCACCGCGCGGGCGGTCGGCGTCAGCACGGCCGGGATCCCCCTGCCCGGGGCACGGCCCCGCGCCTCATAGATTTTCCTGATCGGAACTCGACGGCGCACAGTGCTGTATTCAAGCCACTCACCCTGCATGACGACAGTACTGTAGGGATTTTTCTCTGCGCCGTTTTAATCGAGTGATAAATCCAGATTATAGAAACGTGTCATTCGCACAACCGATTGCTTGGTAACGACAGCAGTTTTGCTATAGGTTGGTAGACAACCTGAGCGGAGGTCAAGGCATGAACCTGAACGGAATGGCCTTACCCGACCCTCATCCGGCGTGGGGGGTGTGCGCGGACGAACTGCTGTTCTATACGTCTCGCTATGCGACGTACGCGACGAAACGCCTGGCGGAATTGTACGAGGGTCGGGGCGTTGCCGCCGCGGACGCCCAGGCGCGGGACTTTCACGCGTGCGACATGACCCGCGAGCAACGGGCATGCATGGCACAGCTGTTGTCGTTGCCGCCCGATCCCGATACCGCCCGCGCCATCCACGAGCTGACCGGCGCCGTTGCCAACGGTGCGACACGGATTCCCGGGACGGTGCGCGAAACCGCAGGACGATGCCGCGCGCGGCCCTACCTGCGCTTGACGCCCAACCGTCCGCGCCACAGCACGGGCTTGGCCGATACCCATCCCACCGAAGTGCTTCGTCACCTCGGCCGCCGTTACGGCTTTCCGGTACGTATATACGGGCGCCACGTCTGGTTGGACGACGCGCGTTGCCGGCGACTGCTTACGAGCGGGCCGGCCAAGCAGGCGCGCAACGTCAAGGAAGTGCTGCGCGCGCTGCAGCGGCTCAGCTATCGGATTCATCTCGATCACCCGGCGGGCCGCCGGGACGCGGCACCAGGCGAAGCGAACTACACCCATGCGCGTGGTTGAGCGAGCTTGATTAGGGCAAGCTGCCCCTGTGCTCACGGCGCGAAGCCTGGCTTTATCTCCCCGGACATCAAGCCGTGCAAAAACGCCGTGCCGTCGGATAACGACAAATAGTGCCGATAGGCTTTGACGCCGAATGCACTGGGGTTCAAGCCGTAGTAGATCAACGACATCGCGTCGACACTCTTGTACGCGGCCACCCGGTATCTTTCCAGTATCAACTGCCGCTTGTCTTCCGCCATGGTGATCAGCTGCACAACGTAAGCGACATACTCCTGAGTGATACGCTTCGCGGGTGCGCCCGTGAAATGCTGATCGACGATAGCGTGGGCGACCTCGTGCGCCGCAAAGCTCCGATAGAGTTCTTCATCCATTGCCACGCCAAACGGAGACTGCCTGGCACACTGGCGTACGGCTTGATCAAAGGTCAGAAATTCGATCTTCTGCTTTGCAGCGTCGTAGAAACCGAGGTGATTGCGCATTGCGGATTCGCGCAGCTCGACGCCGATCGGGCGCTGCAAGTCGAAACCGTGTGACCGCATGAACGCGACGGCCCGCCGGGCGCCGTCACAGAACAGCGTACGGCTTTTTTCAGGCAAGTACTGGACATGCACCTCGATCCCAGGGCACTGGTAAGCGGCCTTCATTCCGGTTGCAGCCGACATGTCGAGTATGCCGACCCAAACCAGGAACACAAGATTCAAGTGCAGGTATGCAGACATGCTCTCGCTTGGGGAGGGAAACAGTCTCGGCACTCTACCCCGCACGCGCCTTGCGCTACAAGTTGCGAGCAAACTGACCGTTACCGTATCACGCCAATGGCGGTGCAAGCGGTTTTGAAGTGTCCCATCAATTCACGCAGATCGCCGGCCAGCGCCGCTACGCAGTCGCCGGACCGCGCATTGCGATTGGCTTCCTGCACCGCCTGCTCGGTCAGTCCGTTTTATTCGACCAGGTTGCGCTTGATGCTTTCGGCGACTTACGATTGCTCGCTGGCGTTGACTGCCATCTGGCGGGACATGCCGGCGACGTTGTTTACGGGGCGCGTGATCATCTCCGGCGAACCGCCGGCGTTTCCGGCCCGGTCGACGCTCTGTTGCGCCCGCGCACGACTTTGCTCGATTGCAGCGATCGTCTCTTTGACGCCGGCTTGCAGGCACCCGATCATTTCCTGAATCTCGGAGGTCGATTGCTGGGTCTTGCTGGCGAGCGTGCGAACCTCGTCTGCCACTACCGCAAAGCCGCGACCCTGTGCACCGGCAAGCGCAGCAGCGAGGGAATCGGCCCACCACCGCAATCCTTAAGGAAGCAAAGGAAACTCGCATCCGTACGCCGCCTCGGGGACTGCCGCCAGAAGATTGCGGTTTCTGCGGTGCCGATCGGTCGCGATGCGGTCGGCCCGGTGCGCGACTGCCGCGCAGGGCTTTGACCGCCCAGCGTCGCATTACTCAATAAGCCGGCCCCGACGCCGCAAGCCTGTAGCGGAACCCAGCGGGTCAGGTGTGCATCCCGGCGCGCAACCCGTAACAGTTACCTACTAAGCTCATAAATATCTTGCAACTATCTGTACCAATTACTTTTTTGAGCTAGTCTTCAGATAATTCATCACCCATCCCGATAACCTGTGTCGCACACTGCGCAGCGCGGAATCGGGGTTGAAAGTGGCACCTACCGATTGTTTGACAGTGACTGTATTGCAACGACATCGTCATGCGCATAGCGCGGTCGACGGGTACCGCCCATCGGTGTGGCGTGGCAACAGAGGAACTTCATAATGATGATCGGGTCGAAAACGCGTATAAAACGCGCCCTCTGCGCAGGTCACGAAACTGCATGAATGTCCGCTACCCTTGGTTGCTCGTCGGCGCATTGGCAACCGGCATACTCGGCTACTTGCTCGGCGCCACCCGCGACGAGCCTGATCCTCCAGCGTCCACGCAGCGCGAAGAAGCCCGTAAGACTACGCGCAATGCTTCGTCCGAAGCAGCACCGCCCAGGAAACAGCAGCAATGGTCCCGCCAACAAGCCCCGGTCCGGATACCTCCGGTGCGCGGTCCCGAGTCCGCCGATCCCGCCTCGCGCTGGTCCGCGACGCACGGAAACCGCTTCCGCCCTGGCGACCAGCGCCGCGACACAACCGCACGCTACGGCGCCGACGCGCCGCACTATCGGCAACAGGGAAACGGCTATTTCGACGCGGCACCCGAGCCTGAAGTACAGGGTCCCGCCGGCCGCTACAGAGGCGGTCAGTCGGGAACCAGGGACTTGCGCTTCCGTCCGCTGGAAGACAACGAACAGACCCGGCGCTGGCGCGGCAACTACCGACAAATGTCGATATCCCCCGCCCAGTTGGCAACGCCCGGCACGCCTGGTTTTCACGTGACCCAAGTCGCACCAAACTGGCGGTAGAAATAACGTTCGGAGATCCGGACGATTACCGATCAAGACGCAGTCATACAGTTGAACGGCGCATGGCGCTCGGGTGACAGACAGGCCATGGCTCGTCTGTTCGCCCTGCTCTACTCGCCTCTCAAAGCCACCGCCGCCCGCCATATGCGCAGAGAATGATCAGACCACACCCTCCACGCGACGGTGCTGGTCATCGAAGCCTACCTGCAGATGATCAATGCCGACATGACCTGGCAGGACCGGGCGCACTTCCGCAGTGTCGCCGCGAGGGGTATGCGGAATATCCTGATCGATCACGCGCGCGGCTAGCCTGCATGTCGCACCGGTATCCGGGATGATCGCGCCGGCCAGGTGTGTTTGGATGCCGCCCTGGAGGGAAAACCATAGCCTTAGCTATGGTTTGAGTGAAGGGCAAGTCCCAGCGTGCCTGGACCAGCGAGGGCCCGGATGGATCG